>CAYXXN010000018.1:9054-26528 GCA_964469055.1 uncultured Thermoanaerobaculia bacterium | reverse complement strand
TCTCCGCGCAGAAGGCCGAGCTCTTGGACAACATCTTCGAGCTCTCGCACCGCACGGCACGGCAGATCATGGTGCCGCGCGCCGATGTCATGTACCTCTCGACGACCGACGCCGTCGCCGACAGCCTGGGCCGCGCCCGCGCCAGTGGCCACACGCGGTTCCCGCTGTGCGAGGGCGACCTCGACAAAGTCATCGGCCTGGTCCACATCAAGGACCTTTTCCGGGCAGCGACGGCGCCGCAATCGCTGCGCGACATCGCTCGACCTCTGGTCTTCATCCCCGAGACCATGCCGCTCGACCGTTTGTTGCGGCGCCTGCGCCGCGAGCGGGTGCACATGGCGGCCGTGCTCGACGAGTACGGTGGCGTCGCCGGCATTGTCACCTTGGAGAACGTCGTCGAGGAGATCGTCGGCCAGATCCAGGACGAGTTCGACACCGAGCAACCCGAGCTCGTGTCGCTCGGCGAGGGCCTCTACAGCGTGGCGGGCGCGATGCTGGTGCGCGACTTCGAGAACGAGCTCGAGATCGAGTTCTCGGACCGCGACGAAGACACGATCGCCGGGCTCGCCCTGTCCGAGCTGGGACGCAGCCCGCGGGTCGGCGACAAGGTCGAGATCGGCCCGGTGCGGCTCGAGGTGCGCGAGGTCTTGAGCCACCGCATCCTGCGCCTGCAGGCGGCGGTGGCGCCGCAGCCGGCCGCGTCAGAGTGAGGCGAGAAGCTCGATCACTCGAGCGCTCGCCTCGGCCACCGGCGTCGGGCGCTTGACCCGATCGCGCCGCAGCGAGATCTCCACCTCGCCCCGCTCGAGGCTCTGGGCGCCGACCACGAGACGCACCGGGAAGCCGACCAGGTCGGCGTCCTTGAACTTGACCCCGGGCCGTTCGCCGCGGTCGTCGTAGAAGACGTCGGCGCCGCCGGCCACCAGCTCCTCGTAGAGGCGCTCGGCGGCGGTGCGGACGGCGGCGTCGCCGACGTTGAGCGCCAGTACGACGGCCTCGAACGGCGCCAGCGGCCGCGGCCAGATGATGCCGTCCTCGTCGTGGTTCTGTTCCACGGCCGCGGCCAGCGTGCGGCCCACCCCGAAGCCGTAGCAGCCCATGATCATCGGCCGACTCTGGCCCGTCTCGTCGTCGAAGGTGCAGCCCATGGCGGAAGAGTACTTCGTGCCCAAATCGAAGATGTGGCCCACTTCGATGCCGCGGAACAGCTCGAGTGGGGTGTTGCACCGCGGGCAGGGGTCGCCGGCGCCGACCAGCAACAGGTCCGTCCATTCCCCGGACTGCGTATCCCGGCCCCACTGGGCGCCGACGTAGTGCGCGTCCGCCTCGTTGGCGCCGCAGACGAAGCCGACGAGCGGCCTGACGGAGCCGTCGGTCACGACGCGCAGCCCGGCCGGCAGGCCGATGGGGCCGGCGAAGCCCACGGGAGCACCGGTCAGCTCGCGCACCTTCTCCTCGGAGGCTAGTCGCAGGTGCTTGGCGTCGAGGTGGTTCTTGAGCTTCACCTCGTTGACCTCACGGTCACCGCGTACCAGAACTGCCACGAACTCGCGATCCGTCTCGTAGATCAAGGTCTTCACGAAGCGCTCCGGCGCGACTCCGAGGAAATCCGCCACCTCGGCCACCGTCGTCTTGCCCGGCGTCGGGACGGCCTCGAGCGACCGCTCGACGGCCGGCGGCGCCGGGAGGTCGCCGGCGCGAGCTTTCTCGACGTTCGCCCCGTAGCCGCAGGACGGGCAGCGGACCACGGCGTCTTCGCCGGTCGCCGCCAGCACCATGAACTCGTGCGACGAGGAGCCCCCGATCGTGCCGCTGTCCGCCTCGACCATCGTGTAGCCGAGGCCGCAGGCCTCGACGATCCGGCAGTAGGCCTGGCGCATCGCCTCGTAGGCCTCCTCGAGAGAGGCCTGCGACGTGTGGAAGGAGTAGGCGTCCTTCATGATGAACTCGCGGCCGCGCATCAGGCCGAAGCGCGGGCGGATCTCGTCGCGGAACTTGGTCTGGATCTGGAAGAGGTTGACGGGCAGCTGCCGGTAACTGGTCACGTCGCGGCGGACGATGTCGGTGACCACCTCCTCGTGGGTCGGCCCGAAGCAGAACTCGCGCCCCTGGCGGTCCTTCATCCGCAGCAGGAGGTGCCCGTAGGCCTCCCAGCGACCGGTCTCTTGCCACAACTCCGCCGGGTGGACCGCCGGCATGGAGAGCTCCGTCGATCCGGCCCGCTCCATCTCGCGGCGGACGATCCCCATCAACTTGCGCAGGCTGCACCAGCCGAACGGCAGGTAGGTGTAGATCCCCGCCGCCACCTTGCGGATCATCCCCGCCCGCACCATCAGCCGGTGACTGGCCACCTCGGCGTCCTTGGGCACCTCGCGGGTGGTGTGCAGGTAGGTGCGGCTCCAGCGCATGGCGGCGGCTCCCTACTCGCGCTGTCCGTGGCGGACCCGCCGCAGCACCTGGTCGGAGGCCTTGAGACATTCGAGCATGCGCTGCTCGAGCGACACGCCGCGGCCGCCCAGCTCGCGCGCCTGGGCCAGGGTCGCCTTCGCCTCGCGCTCCTCGCCCGAGGCGAGGAGCGCCATGCCCAAGTGAGTGAGCGTGGTCGCCGAGGGCCGCCCCACCTCGCTCGAGCGCGAGAGGAACTCGACGGCCTGCTCGAACTCCTGGCGCTTGTAGTGCACCCAGCCAAGGGCGGCGAGCGGGAACTGCCGCAGCTCCTCGGGGGAGAGCTCGAGGGCACGGCGCGCGTACTCGAGCGCCTGGTCGAGGTCCTCCTCCATCTCCGCGAGGTTGAAGGCCATCTCGTAGTAGGCGATGGTGCGCGCGAAGTTCGACTGACCCTCTTCGAGCAGGCGGCGGGAGAGCCGATCGCCCTCGCGGGTCCGGCCCTCGCTGCGCAGGGCCTCGATCAAGGTGGCGCAGGCTGCCGCCTTGAGCATCTCGCCGGGCTCGAGGTCGAGGATGCGGCGCGTGACCGCCTCGGTCTCCTGGTTGCGGTTGGCCTGCAGGCAGGCCATGGCGTAGGAGATGAGCAGGGTCGGGTTGTCGGGCTCGGAGGTGATCGCCTGCCGGTAGCAACCGAGGGCAGCCTCGGTCTGGTCGCGCGCCATCAACCCCTCGGCCTCGTCGAGCGAGCGGCGAGCCTCAGCGCCGACCTGCGGCAGCGGCGAGTGGTCGGGCCCGGAGAGATAGCGCACCAGGTCCTGGTAGCGCATCTTGCTCGGGTTGAGTCGCTGGGCTTGCCGGAAGGCCTCCAGTGCCTTCTTGTGCCACCCACGGTCGAGGTAGCACAGGCCCAACAGGTGCTGGGCCTCCTCGTGCGTCGGGTCCTGGCGGATGACGGCCTGCAAGGCGCGGATCGCGCCGCCGAGCTGCCCCATCTCGTAGCGGCAGCTGCCGAGCAGGAACTGCGCCTGGGTGGCGGGGTCGATGGCCACCGCCTTCTCCAGCAGGGCGGCGGCGCGGGCCAGCTTCTCCTGGCCGGCGTACACGGCGCCCAGGCTGAAGTTGGGCAGGAACTCGTCCGGATAGCGCTCGACGGCCCGCTTCAAGAGGGTCTCGGCACGGCCCACGTCGCCGCGCTCGTAGTGGATGACCCCGCTGTAGACCAGGGCCTGGAAGTGGTCCGGGGCGAGCTCGAGCACGCGCTCGAAGTACGCCAGCCCGCGCTCGCTCTGGCCGTCGTTGAACAGCGTCTCGCCGACGAAGTGCGCCAGCTCGTGGTTGTCCCGATCGAGCCGGTAGGCGGCCTCCAGGGCGTCGATGGCGCGGGTCACGTCGAAGGCGTAGAAGGCCGTCTCCGCCTCTCCCAAGAGCCCCTTGAACGCCTTGCGCTTGGTGCCCTGGTAGAGGGCGCCGATGCGCTCCTTCAGGGCCGCGAACTCCTCGCGCTTCTGGAGGGCGAGGAGCTGGTAGTCCATCCGCACCTGCCAGCGCTCGCTCCACTCGTCGCGGTGGATGAGCCGCTTCTCCTCCAGGAGCTCCCGCATCGTGGCGATGCCGGTCTGGTTGATCAGGATGCCCCGCTCCTGCTTGTTGACCGTGGCCAGCAGCTGCTGGACGGTCTCCGCGGCCCGCTTGACCGCCTCCTCCAGGATCGAGATGCGCTCGAGCAGGTGCTCGTCGAAGGAGAACTCCTCCTCGCCGCCGCCCTCCTCGACCGCCGGCATGTCCTCGCTGGCGGCGCCGGAGACGACCAGCAGCTTGGCGTGGCAGCGCGCGCAGTACTCCCGCTCGTCGGGATTGGGCGTGCGGCAGACCTGACAGAACACGCGCCGCTCCGCCCTAGCGATAGCCCTTCGTGGGATGGAAGGCGAGCGGCGCCTCGGTCCCGTAGTCGTAGAAGCCGCGACCCGTCTTGCGCCCGAGGAGCCCCCCGTCCACCATGCGGACCAGCAAGGGACAGGGCCGGTACTTAGCCTCGCCCAGCCCCTCGTGCAGCACCCGCAGGATGTCGAGACAGACGTCGAGGCCGATCAGGTCGGCCAGGGCCAGGGGGCCCATGGGGTGGTTCATGCCGAGCTTCATCACGGAGTCGATGGCCGGCGTCTCGGCCACGCCCTCGTGCAGGCAGAAGATCGCCTCGTTGATCATCGGCATGAGCACCCGGTTGGAGACGAAGCCGGGAGCGTCTCGCACTTCGACGGGGGTCTTCCCCATCGTCCGGGTCAGAGCTTCGACCGCGTCGTAGGTCCCTTGGTCGGTCGCCAGGCCGCGGATGATCTCGACCAGCGGCATCAGCGGCACGGGGTTCATGAAGTGCATCCCGATGACCTGGGCCGGCCGCGCCGTCGCCGATGCCAGACGCGTGATCGAGATCGAGCTGGTGTTCGAGGCGAGGATCGCCCCGGGACGGCAGAGCCGATCGAGGGTCGAGAGCACCTCGGCCTTGACCTCGAGCCGCTCCACGACCGCCTCGACGACCAGGTCGGCGCCGGCCACCGCCCCGAGGTCGGAGTCGCCCACCACGCGCTCGCGGGCCGCGGCGGCCTGCTCCGGGGTCAGCTGCCCCTTGCTCGCCAACTTGGCGAGGCTCTTGCCGATCCGCTCGAGGCCGGCGGCGAGGGCCGCCGGCGCCGTGTCGACGAGTCGCACGGCGAGACCCGCCTGGGCGGCCACCTGCGCGATGCCGTGACCCATGGTGCCCGCGCCGACGACGCCGATCGTGGAGAGGCTCATGGTGTTTCAACGGCCCTTGGGACTCCAAGGGCCGTGCCGGGAGCCTAAGAGATCGGGGAGGGGCGAATCAAGGCAGGGCGGCGTCGAGCGCGCTCGGCTCGAACCACGGCTCACGCCGCCCGAACTTGGTGCGCAGCGCCGCGCCCACGCCGACGAAGCTCGCCGCCCACCACACCACCGCCCCCGCCCAGGGGAGGAACTTGAAGGCGCCCAGCAGCAGGAGACCGAGGCAAGCGGCGTCGAGGGGGCGCGGGCGGCGGGAGAGCACGCGCCGCGCCGTCCACTCGCCGATGGCATGGAACACCGCCACCATGCCCCACAGCTTGAGCAGCAGGGCGGCGAGCACGACGAGCACGAGCAGAGGGAGGCCGACGACCGCCGGCGCCATCGAGCCGACGAGGAGCGCCGTCAGGAAGAGCGCCAGCACGCCGGTCAGGCCGGTCACGAAGACGGTAAGAGGCTCCTCGCGGACGGCTTGAGCCGTGGCCAAGACTTCTCGGCCGCCACTCGCCATTAACAACAGGGCCAGGGCGAGCCAGGCGGCGAGGAGGGCGAGCTTGGCGCCGATCACCACCGGCGCCGAGGCGGGTAGTCCCAGGCCCGGACCCTCGAGGAGGGTCAGCCAGGCCGCGCCCACGGAGGGGTAGGCCACGGCCCGGCCACCGATGCGCGCGCCATCGGAGGCCACCAGCTCGCCGCCCAGCACGAACACATCCCCTTCCACGACGGCGGCGGGGCCGAGGCGAGCCGTGCCGCCCAGCACGACGAGACTGCCGCGCACCCGGCCGTTCACCCGCGCGTCGGCGTTGACGGCGGCGGCGTCGGCCAGCACCTCGCCCTCGATCTCGAGATCGCGGCCGAGGGCCACGACCTGGGAGCGCGCCAGGCTCCCCGGGCCGATGCGCACCGCGCTCCCGGCCGCCCGCAGAGCCGCCGGGACGAGTGCCGCCCAGACGAGCAGCGACGCCGTCGCGAGCGGCGCCCATCGCCGCGCGTCCGTCATTCGTGCCCGGAGCCTCGCCGGCGCGCGGCGGCCGGCGCCGGCCGCCGCAGCAGGCGCAGGAAGAGGAGATCGACGCCCGCGACCAGGACGACGAAGGCGATCCAGTTGAGGGCCGAGCCCTCGAGCAGGCTCGCCAGGGCCAGGCCCAGGCCTTCCCACGAAGCGCCGAGGAGCCCGGCACCGGTGGCGAGCGAGGTCGCGAGCAGGCCGCCGATCGCCGCCGCCGTGGCGGCGAGGGCCGAGGTCGACTCCGGCCGCGCGCCGAACAGCCCGGCCACCGCGACGGCGCCGCCGGTCAAGAGCGCGAGCACGCAGAGGGCAGCCGCCCAGCTCCGCGGATGCCGCGATTCCCAGCCGGCGACCGGCAGCGAGGCCATGACACGAGAGGCGAAGTCGGCCGGCACCTCGACCCGGCTGGCCCTCAACAGGTCGCCCAGGCGCTCCAGCTCTTCGCGCTCGCGCCGCGCCTCCGGGTCGGACTCGAGGGCGCGCTGCAGGAGCTCGCGCTCTCCGGCCGTGAGCTGGCCGTCCATCTCGAGATGCAACGCTTCGCGGGCGTCGTGCGGGATCTTCGCGCGCATCAGTCCACCCGGTACTCGTCGAGGCTTCCCTTCAGTAGCTGGCGCGCCCGGAAGAGTTTGTTCTTGACCGTCCCCAAGGGCATGCCCTTGAGCTGGGCGATCTCGTCGTAGGACAGCTCGGCGTAGTGACGCAGCACGATTAGCTCCCGATACTCCCACGGCAGGGCATCGATGGCCTGCTGGATCGCCACCCCGCGTTCCTGGTTGCGGACGTCACCGTAGGGGTCGGGATCCTCGGAGGCGAACTCCCATGGCCGGTCCTCGCCGTCGTCGGTCGGTCGATCGAGCGAGACCAGTCGCAGGCGGCGCCGGCGAAGCTGGTCGATGGCCGCATTCTGCGCCACTCGGAAGAGCCAGGTCGAGAACTTGTAGCTCGGATCGTACCGGCCGAGCGCCTGGTAGACCTTGATGAAGACCTCCTGCGCCAGGTCGAGGGCCTCGTCCTGACCGCGGACCAGACGGAAGAGGTGGTTGACCAGGCGTCCTTGATAGCGCTCGACCAGCTCACTGAACCGCTCCCGGTTGCCGGCGAGAACGGCGGCCACCAGGTCGGCATCGCTGGCCTCTGGCCGTGCCTCGCTCGCCATGGTACCTACGGGGGCTGTCGGAAGAAGGTTGCAGCCGGGCCGCCCCGCTGGGGCTACTCGGCGCCCTCCCGCAGGCGGCGTCCGAGCAGGAAGAGAGCGGCGCCGGCCGCCAGCAGGACCACCTCGGTGCGCAGCGCGTCGTAGGCCGTCCCCACCAGCAAGGCGCTTCCCACCACCACCAGGGCGAGCACCTGGAGCGTCCAGCCGAGGGTGTCGCGCATGCGGGGGCGGAGTGTAGCGGAAGGGCGGCGCCGCTCAGCGCAGCTCGTTGCCGCCCGCGCCGTCGATCTCGTAGGCGCGCACGAGGACGTCGCCCTGCACGATCCCGTCGAGCCACTCGTCGCCGGCCACGACCTCGCCGAAGGCGGTGTAGGTGCCGTCGAGATGGGGCTGCGGCGCCAGGGTGATGAAGAACTGGCTGCCGCCGGTATCCGGGCCGGAGAGGGCCATCCCCACGGTGCCGCGTCGATAGCGCAGCAGGGTCGCCTCGTCGCGGATCGTGTAACCCGGACCCCCCCGGCCGTCGCCTCGCGGGTCGCCACCCTGGACGACGAAGTCGGGGACGACGCGGTGCAAGGCGATCCCGTCGTAGAACCCCTGGCGCACCAGATGCACGAAGTTCCAGCAGGTGCGCGGCGCGCTGCGGCAGGCGAGCCGCAAGTCGATGGGCCCACGCGTCGTCTCGAGGCGCACGAAGCGGTCGCGCCAGGTGCGGCGCACGAGATCGCGATAGGTGTCGATCACGTAGGCCTCCTCCACCGCTCCCACGGCCGGGCGTCCGAGGCCGAGCCTCTCCAAGGCATCCGCCGCCTGCCGCCGCACCAGGTAGTCGCCCGCCTCGGCAAGGGTCGCGAGCACGAGAACGATCGCGTCGCGCTCCGTGGGCGCCGCCTCGGCGCGTGCCGCCAGGGCGTCGACCCCGGCCAGCGTCACATCGACGAGCTCGCGGCCGCCCGGGCCGCCCATGGCGCCGACGATGCGCGTCGCCTCGGCGCGCGGCGACTCCACCAGCCACTCGAGCGCCGTGGCGCGCACGCCGGGATCCGGGTCGGCGAGTGCCGGCTCGAGCCAGCGCTCGGGATCGGCGGCGAGCAGGCCCGCCAGGGCCGCCTCGCGCACCGCCGGCGCCGGGTCGGCGGCCAGGCGCTCGAGCAGGCCGCGCTCGTCCACCAGCGCCGCCGCCTCCGCGGCCCGGGCGCGCACGCTCGCCTCCGGCGCCCGCGCGGCCGCCGCGACCGCCTCCCGGGCCCGTGGATCGCCGCCACCGGCAAGGGCCAGCAGGGCGAGCTCGCGCTCGCGGGGATCGCCCGCGGCGAGGAGGCGCGCCAACTCGGCCCCCAGGACCTCGTCGAGGAGCCAGCTCCCCGCGACCTCGAGGGCGGTCAAGCGCACGGCCGGCCGCCGGTCGGCGAGGAGCGTTGCGAGGCGCGGCCGCCAGGCAGCGGGCGCGGCGGCCTTGCCATCGTCGATCAGTCGCCGGCCGGCGCGCAGCGCCTGCACGATGGGGCCCGGCTCGGCGTCGGCGAGGAGCGGCAGCAGTCGCTCCAGATCGCCTCCGTCCCCGACCCCACCCAGGGCGCGCGCCGCCCAGCCCCGCAGCCAGGGATCGGGGTCGGCGAGGAGCTCGCGCAGCACCGACGCCCCCTCCGGCAGTGGATTGCGGGCCAGGGCGTAGGCCGCCCAGGCGAAGAGCTGGTCGGCGTGCGTGGCGAGCGCCTCGCGGGCCACCGGCAGCGAGTCGGTGCTGGCGAAACGGAAGAGGGCGGGCAGCAGACGAGCCCAAGCCTCCTCGGCCGGGAGGCGCGAGAGCGCCTGCCGTGTCGCCGCCAGGTCGGCGCCGACGCGGGCCAGGGCTTCGACGGCGAGCGTCCCGGTTTCGCGATCGGGATCGGCGGCGGCGGCGAGCAGGGCGGGCGTCGCCCCAGGCTCGCCCACGAGGCCGAGGCCGAAGGCCGCCGCGCGACGCACCTCGACCGCCTCGTCGAGCAGGAGCTCCGCGAGCGCCGAGCGACCCTGCGGGTCTCCCACTCGGCCCAGGGCCAGGGCGAGCTCGGCCCGCGGCTCGGGGCCGAGCCGCCGGACCCGGTCGACGGTGAAGGCGTCGTAGAGCTTGCGGTCGGCCATCAGGACGAGCAGCGCTCGTTCGTCGAGCTGCGGCACCTCGATCACCGGCAGATCGACCGGCGGCACCGGCTGTGGCTGGGCCGTGCACCCGACGACGGCCAGACCCACCAAAAAACGAGCGAAGCGTCGCCCCCTCACCTTATTCCTCCTCCACCAGGATCTTGGCCGCCGCCCGCCGCCCGAGGTCGGCACGCCGGCCGTTGGCCAGCCGCACGGTGACGGTGTCGGCCAGCTCGTCCTGGGCCTCGACCGTCAGCCGGCACCCCGGCATGAAGCCTTGCCGCTCGACCAAGCGCAGGAAATCGGCACGCTGGTCGGCGATGCGGGCCACCCGCACGGGGCGACCGGCTGGGCACGCCGCCAGGCTCACCAGGTCCGGCTCCTCGACGACGCCGTGGGCGTCCGGGATCGGGTCGCCGTGCGGATCGACCGACGGGTGGCCCAGCATGTCGTCGATGCGCTCGATCAAGCGCTCGGAGACGGCGTGCTCGAGCTTCTCCGCTTCGCCGTGCACCTCGTCCCAGCTCATGCCCATGACCCGCACCAAGAAGAGCTCGATCAACCGGTGCCGCCGCAGGACGGGAACGGCGAGCTGACGTCCGGCGGGCGTGAGCCGCACCCCGCTGTACGGCTCGTAGTCGACGAGCCCGCTGTCGGCCAGGGCCTTGACCATCGCCGTGACCGTCCCCGGAGCCACGCCGAGGGCGGTGCCGATGTGTCCCATGCCGACCAGCTCGCCCGGCGAGCGCTGCTCGGCGAGAAGGACGCATTTGAGATAGTCCTCGACGGTGCTGGTGGGCATGGGCGGCGAAAGCCTAGCTCACAGCGGCCGCGGGCGAGCCACATCGGGGCTGGCGCCGAGCAGCTCGAAGATCCGGGCCGCCACCGCTTCGCCGTCCTCCTCGGCCCGGATGGCGATCTCGAGGTCGCAATCCTGGTAGGCGTGGAGGCGCCGCTCGTAGAGCGCCGCGGCCTCCTCCGGCGAGCGCCACAGCGGCCGCGACGCGGTTTCGGCGCCCAGCCGCCGCGCCAGCGCCACCCACGGCAAGTGCAGCCAGGCGATGCGGCCATGCTCGCGCATCCAAAGGCGATTCAGCGGGCTCACGGGACAGCCGCCGCCGGTCGCCACCACCGTCGCCGCCAGCTCGCCGGTCGCCAGCAGCGCCTCGCGCTCGCGGCTGCGGAAGCCCGCCTCGCCCTCTTGCTCGAAGATCGTCGCGATCGAGCGTCCGGTGCGGCGGACGATCTCGCCATCGAGGTCGACGAACGGCACTCCCAGCCGTAGCGCCAGCTCGGGTCCCACCGTCGACTTGCCGCAGCCCATGAAACCCGTCAAAAAGATCCTCACGTCAGCTCCCCGACGGCAGCCAGCAGCCGCCGGCAGTTGGCGGCGACGTCACCGCGGCAGAGGGCCGAGAGGACCGCCACCGTGTCGGCCCCAGCGGCGAGCACAGCCGGCGCCCGCTCGGCGTCGATGCCGCCGATCGCCACCAGGGGCTTCGCCGTCGCGCCCCTCGCCCGGCGCACGAACTCGAGCCCCACCACCGGCGCCGCCCGCTCCTTGCTCACCGTCGCGAAGACCGGTCCGACCGCCACCACGTCGACCTCGGGATCGGCCGCCGCCTCCGCGAGCTCGAGATCTCCGTGCGTCGAGCATCCGATCCAGACCTCCTCACCCACCACGCGCCGCGCCGCCGCCGGCGCTAGGTCGTCCTGTCCCAGGTGTAGGCCCCGCGCCCCCACCATCGTGGCCATGTCCGCCCGGTCGTTCAGCCACAGCACGGCGTCCGTCCCCTCCACCGCTCGCACCGCCCCCTCCGCCTGCCGGAACAGCTCGTCGTCGGCCAGCCCCTTCCCCCGCACCTGGATCCAGCGCACCCCCTCCGCCGCCATGATCGCCACCGCCTCAGCCACCGACACCTCCCCCAGCGCCGCGGCGTCGGCGATGGCATAGAGGCGCGGCGGACGCACCGTGCGGGGCAACGCCCGGCCCTCAGCCCTCCGGCTCGTGCAGGAATCGCTCCATGAATCGCGTCGAGAGCTCGCCGGCGCGGAAGCGGCGGTCTTTCATGATCTTCTGGTGCAGCGGGATCGTCGTCTTGATGCCCTCGACGACGAAGAAGTCGAGCGGCCGCTGCATGCGCGCGATCGCCTCCGCCCGGTTCTCGCCGTGCACGATCAGCTTGGCCAAGAGCGAGTCGTAGTGCGGCGGCATGTGATAGCCCTCGTAGCCGTGGGTGTCCACCCGCACCCCCGGCCCACCGGGCGTGTGGAACACCTTCACCCGCCCGGGCGACGGCGTGAATCGCTCGGGGTCCTCGGCGTTGATGCGGCACTCGATGGCGTGGCCGCGCGGCACGAACTCGCCCTCGGGCAAGGTCAGCCGCTCGCCGGCCGCGACCCGGATCTGCCACTTCACCAGGTCGACCCCGCTGACCATCTCCGTGACCGGATGCTCGACCTGGATGCGGGTGTTCATCTCCATGAAGTAGAAGCGACCGTCCTTATCGAGCAGGAACTCGAGGGTGCCGGCGTTCTGGTAGCCGACGGCCTGGGCGAGGCCTACGGCGGCCTCGCCCATGCGGCCGCGCAGCTCGGGCGTCAGCGCCGGCGAAGGCGCCTCCTCCAGCAGCTTCTGGTGGCGGCGCTGGATCGAGCACTCGCGCTCGCCCAGGTGAACGACCCGGCCGTGAGCATCGCCCAGCACCTGGAACTCGATGTGACGCGGCTCGGTCAGGTACTTCTCGAGGTAGATCGAGCCGTCGCCGAACGCCTTGGCCGCTTCCTGACTCGCCGTCTCGAGCAGGCCCTCCAGAGCCTTCTCCTCGGTCACGATCCGCATGCCGCGACCGCCGCCGCCGGCCGAGGCCTTCAAGATCACCGGGAAGCCCAACTGGCCGGCCAGCTCGCGCGCCGCCCCGAGGTCGGTCAGGGGCTCGCGGCTTCCCGGCAGCACGGGGACGCCGGCGTCCTCGGCCGTGCGCCGCGCCGCCGCCTTGTCCCCCATCAGACGGATGGCTTGCGGGCGCGGCCCGATCCAGGTCAGGTTGCACTCCTCGACGACCTCGGCGAAGCTCGCGTTCTCCGCCAGGAAGCCGTAGCCGGGGTGGACGGCGTCGGCGCCGGTGATCTCGGCCGCCGCCACGATGCTGCTGACGTTCAAGTAGCTGTCGCTCGCGGGTGGCGGGCCGATGCACACCGCTTCGTCCGCGTAGGCCACGGCCAGCGAATCGCGGTCCGCCGTGCTGTAGACGGCCACCGTCGAGATCGACATCTCGCGGCAGGCCTGGATCACCCGCAGGGCGATCTCGCCCCGGTTGGCGATGAGGATCTTCTTCAACATCTCGGGGTTTCTCGGGGGCGCGACGGCCGGGGCGCGCCGCTCAGTCCGCCTGCACGGCGAACAGCGGCTCGCCGTACTCGACCGGCTGCGCGTTCTTCGGGTAGACGGCGAGGACGACGCCGTCGACGTCGCACTCGATCTCGTTCATCAGCTTCATCGCCTCGACGATGCACAGGACCTGTCCGACCCGCACGCGGTCGCCGACCTGGACGTAGGGATCGGCATCGGGGCTGGGCGAGGCGTAGAACGTGCCGACGATCGGTGAGCTGACGACGTGGGCCCCGGCCGGGACAGCGGTCGCCTCCTCCTCGATGACCGGAGCCGCCACGCCGGCCGCCGCCGTGGCAGCCGGGGCCGCCGCCGCCAGCGGCTCGGCCACGGCCGAGGCCGGGGCCGCCGCGCCGGCGCGGCCCTCGATCCGCAGGCGGAAGCCGGAGCGCTCGACCTCGACCCCCGCCACTCCGAGGCGGGCCACGAGATCGATGAGCTCTTTGATCTGCTCGAAGGTCAGCACGCCCGCGCTCCGCCTCAGGCCAGCTCTTCGCCGAACAGCAACGGCGCGCGGCGCAGCTCGAAGCGAGCGCGACCCTGCGGCGCCTCGCCGGCCAGCACGAGAACCAGGTAGTACTCGTCGCTCACGGCGCCCAAGAGGACCGTGCAGCGTTCGGTCGCCACCGTCACCTGCTGCACGCGCCCGACCCCGAGGCCGCGCTGCTCGTCGGAGAGCGAGCGCGCCTGCGTGACCATCTCGACGGCCAGCGCCTCGAGGTCGAGGCCGTGGCCGCCCCAGGACTCGACGATGATGCCGTCGGCGGCGACCAGGCACACACCCCGGCTCCCCTCCACACGGTCGGATAGATCGGACAGGCTCTGGGCGAAGGTCACGGGCGGATCTCCTCCTCCGGACTGCGGGCGCGCCGCAGCCGCGCGAGGTAGCCGCGCAAGACATCGATCTTGCGCTCGACGATCGACGGGGCGACGGGAACGGGTGGGGCCGGGGCGGCGACGGGAGGCGGCAGCGGCGGCGCCATCGCGACGGTCGGCGCCGCCGGCTTGGCCACCAGGGCCCGACGGGCGGCGATCTCGAACATCCCGGTGCGGGCCTCCGCATGCTCGGGCTCGCGCGCCAGAAGCCCCGAGAAGATGGCTTCGGCCTCGGCCAGGTGGCCCTGGTCCAAGTAGAGGCGGCCGAGCGTGGCGGTCACCTCGGGCTGGGCGACCGGAGCGGCGTGCGCCGGCGCCGCGCTCGCGCCGTTGACGGCCGGCGCTGGGCGAGCCGCCGGCCCGAGGAAGATGCCTTCGCGCTGGAGATGCGACCAGTCGTCGGGATCGCCCAAGCCCGCGCCGAGGCCGGCGAAAGGATCGTCGTGCGAGGCGAGCCGGATGCGCGGGGCGGGCGCGGCCACGGTGGCGGACGGGACCGGCCGCGGGGCCTGGCGCGGCTTCTCCAGCGCCGCCAGGTCGACCGTCGTCGCCACCGCGGGCAGGTCGAAGGGCTCGGCCGGCGCCGGACGGGCGGGCGGGCCGGCGCCGAACAGCGGTCGCCCGCTCGCCACACTCGCCTCCAGCGTCTCGATCTCGGGGTCGCCGTCGTTGAGCAGGATGTAGAGGTCGAGGCGATCGCGCGCCTTCTGTCGCTCGCCCTGCAAGAGGTACGACTTGACCAGCAGCTTGTTGGCCACCAGGTGACTGGGGTCGCGGTCGACGACCTCCCGCAAGGCCACCGTCGCACCCTGGTGGTCGCCGCCCTCCATGCGGTAGCGGCCGAGCGCCACCCGCAGCGAGACGCTGGTCGGGTTGCCGTCCAGGCCCTGCTCGAGCACGGCGACCGCCTCGGCGAGCTTCCCCGTTTGGCGATAGAGATCGGCGAGCTGCAGCGAGACGTGGGGGCTGACCGTCAGCTCCCAGCGCCGCCGGAGCATCTCGATGCGTACCTGGGTGACGTCCTCAGCCGCCATGGGCGCTCGACGCGAGGCGGGCCGCAGGGCCCGCCGGGGTGTCGCGGAAACTCCGAAAGGCGGGGATTATAGCAGCGGCGTCGTGTAGGCCTGGCCCACTGCGAAAAGGCCTGGCGAGGACTGAGCAGCAGTCTGCTAGGGCAGGACCTCGAAGTTCGCCACCGCCGTGTCGCTGCCCAGAACGTTCGACACGACGAGCGACACCGTCTTGTTGCCCGGCGTCGTGTAAGTCACGACGATCGGGGAGGCGCAGGAACTGCTGGTGCCCGGGTTGGCGCCGGCCCCGAAGTCCCACGAGCAGGAGAGAGGCTGCTGGCCGGTGCTGAGGTTGGTGAACGTCACTACGTTGCCAGGCGCTCCGGTGAAATTGAACTCCGCGTGCGGGAAGCCGGTTTGGATGCGGATGCTCACCGTCTCCTCCAGCACCAAACCGCCGAGACCCCTGGCCTGCGCCCGCACGACGAACGAGCTGCTGGGGAACCCGGCGAGGTCTGCTGGGGTGACTACCAGGATGTCGGTGACCGTGCCGCCCGGACCGGTCTGCAAGCTACCGCCGCCCGAGGCCAGCGCGCCGAGCTCGGTCAGGAAGTTGACATTCGCGCCTTCCAGCGGGTCGCCGGCGCCATCGAACACGCCGGCCAGCAGCTGTACTTCCCCGCCCGTCTCCGCGTTGACCGACGTCGGCGTGGCCTGCAGGAACATGCTCACCGGCCCGCCCAGAACGTCGATCTCGACGCTCTCTTCGATCGGCGCCCCGCCTTCCCCGGTCGCCCGGGCAGTCACGGTGAAGAACGGCTCGGCGAGACCCGAGAGCTGCTCCCGCAGTACGGTCAAGGTGTCCCTCGCTTGCCCGGCGCTGTCCGTGAATACCGCCGCGCCGCCCGAGGCGAGATTCCCCACCTCGGTCGAGAAGGTCACGGCCACGTTGGGCACCAACGAGCCGAAGTTGTCTTGGACGACCGCTACCAAGCTGATCTCAGTCTGGGGGGCATCCTGAGCGATCGAATTCGGGTTGGCCTCCAGGCTCAGGGTCCCCGCCACCGACCCCACCTGGACCGGCACCATGACCTCCATCGAGGCGCCGGAGCTGGCCCGCACCTCGGCCGTCCCCACCCGGTCGCCGCCGGTCAAGTTGGCGCCCGCCACCCCGGCGTCGTCCGTCTCCACCGTCGGCTCGATCGTGCCCAGGCTGGTCGACAGGTTGATGACCGTCCCCCTGTTGACCGGCGTGCCATCGACGCGCCGAGCGATGACGGTGATGCGGGAGGTGCCGTTGAGCTCGATCCGCGTCGGGTTGGCGGAGACCGAGAGCGTCGTCCCCTCCGGCGCCACCGGCGTCGGGCGGTCGCAACCCGAGAGCAGGGCCAGCCCGGCGAGCAGGCCCGAGGCGAGCCAGACCGTGGCGCGGCGCCTCATACGCCAGGAGTATACGGAGCCGCTTCACGAGGCGTCTAGCGACGCCCGGCGCCCAAGAACGCACCGGCCGGCCTGACGGCCGGCCGGTGGCGTCTTCTGAGGTGCTCGCTCGCCTAGACCGGCGGCGGCTCCTCGATGCCTACGGTGATGATCTGTGTCTCCGTGTCCGAGCTCTCCGAATTGCTCGCGGTCAGCGCGACCACGTAATCGCCGGGCTCCGGGAACTCGTGAAGGGGATGCTGCGCCGAGCTGGTGTCGCCGTCGCCGAAGCTCCAGAAGAAGCTCGTCGGGCCTCCTGTCGAGGTGTCCAGGAACTGCACGGAGAGGTCGCTGTCGCTGTTCTCGAACGTGAAGTCGGCGACGACCGGTGTGGTGGGGGGGATGATCTGGACGGTGGTTCGCCCGACGCTGGTGCCCAGGAACGCCCGGATGTGAGCGACGCCAGTGGTCGAGCACGCGTAGAAGTTGACGAACGCCTCGCCGGAGATCAACTCCGTTCCGATCTCCGTGACCGGAATCGGCGAGCCCTCGAAACTGCCCAAGCTCGTCTCCAAGAGGATGGTTGTGCCGTTGGGCGGACGCCGATTGGTGCTGACCTCGCGAACGTCGATCGTGAGCGTCGTGAGGCTCGGCGTGGTGCCGCACTGTTGCCCGTCGATGCTGGGCACTTCCACCACGATCTCGTCGAACTCGGCGCTAATCGTGATGCGATAGGCGGTGGGATTGGTGCCACCGCCCGGCGGCGGCGGGTTTTGTCGCGGCGCCGTGGGCGAGTCGAGCGAGCAGGCCCACGCCAGCACGCCCAGAGTCGCCAGCAGGCCGAGCAGACTGTAGAGGGTTCTTGCGTTGCGCATGTGCCTCTCCTGCTAGCGGGTAAAGCGGGTGGTGAACTCGAGCGGCGCCGTCTCGACCTCATCGCCGGACAGGGTGCGCCCGAAGAAGCGAAGACGCCAGTTCAGGAGAATCGTCTGGTCGCCCGTCTCGGTATCGGTGCCACCGTTCTCGAACATCAAGTCGGAGAGCGGTGGGTTCTCCAGCTGCTCCTCGTCGAAAAGCGGCAGGCCGGTGATATCCAGCGTGCCGTTCACAGGTACGAACCCGCCCCCGGCGCCGCGCACGAACGGATTCGGCACGCGAGTGCCGGTGTCGGCGCGCGTGAACGTGACCTCGTACGACTCCAGCTCCACGTTCATGAGTTCGCTGGTTCCCGCCGCCGGGTTCTTCGGAATGTTCGAGATCTGGACTAGCCCGAGGGACACAGGCAGCTCACCGTTTTCGTTAGCG
>CAYXXN010000018.1:0-9044 GCA_964469055.1 uncultured Thermoanaerobaculia bacterium | reverse complement strand
GAAACCCTAACCGGCGGAGCGTCGAAGTCCGAGACCGAGAGAAGGACCCCCCCGCCGTCGGTCTTGTCGATGCGGGCTTCGCAGGCCGCGAGCACCAGCGGCAGGAGGAGAGCGAGACTCAGTTTGGCGAATCGGTTCATGGTCGGCTCCCGTCCTTACATCCTGATGATGCGCGGAGTGATGAAGATCAAGAGTTCCTCATTCTCCTCGCTCTGCCGGTTGTTGCGGAACAGATGTTTGAGGATCGGCACCCTTCCGATCCCGGGAATCCGGTCCTCGCCCTCGTCCGTCGTCACCTCGTAGATGCCGCCGATGACGGTCGTGCCGCCGTCGCGCACGATCACGCGGGTGCTCGCGTCCTTGGTCGAGATCGGTGCGGCGGGGGCGCCGATCTGTTGGAAGGCGAGCAGGGGCTCGCGCTTCTGGATATCGATGTCCAGCAGCACCGTGCCCTCGGCCGTCACGTGCGGCGTGACGGAGAGTCGCAGGGTGGCGTTGACGAACTGGACGCTCACCGTGTTGTTGGCCACGGTCTGGATCGGGATCTGCAGGCCGCTCTGGATCGAGGCCGGCTCGTTGTTCAAGGTGGTGATCTTGGGCGCCGAGAGGATGTTGACCAGGCCCTCGGTCTCCGCCGCCTGCAGAGCGATGTCGAGGTTGAAGGTGCCCATCACGTTGCCGAGCGTCACGCCGAGCGTACCGAGGCCCGGCTGCGCCAAGGTGACCGCGCCGACCGCGGCGCCGCTGTTCGGAAAGACGAGCCCGGTCGTGTTGCCGGTCGCCGCCGAGGCGATGGCGTCGAAGCCCCACTGGATGCCGAGCCGTCGGGTGAAGCGCTTGGTCGTCTCGACGATGCGTGCCTCGATCATCACCTGCGGCTCGGGGATGTCGAGGTTCTCGATGACGGCGATGACGCTGTCGATGTAGACCGGGAGCTCGGTGATGATCAAGGTGTTGGTGCGGTTGTCGACGATCACCGTGCCGCGCTGCGAGAGCACGCTGTTCTCGCCGCTGCGCAGCGCCCTCGCGACCTCGGCGGCCGAGGCATAGCTGACGCGCTTCATGATCGTCGTCAGCGGCACGGCCTGCGACTGCGCGGTGCGCAGTCGCTGCTCCTGTTCCGCCTCCTCCCGCAAGGTGTCGAGCGGGGCGACGCGCATGACGTTGCCCTCGATCTGGTAGCCCAGGCCGTTGATCTTCAAGATCTGATCGAGCGCCTGGTCCCAGGGGACATCGACGAACTCGACCGTCACCGTCCCCCGCACTCCGGGCTGCACGATGATGTTGAGTCCACTGATCTCGTGGAAGGTGCGCAGCAGGTCCTTGATGTCGGCGTCCTTCAAGCTGATCGTCATCGGCTCGCCGTAGTACTTGCGCTCGCCGGGAGTCACGTCGCGGGAGAGGAAACCGGCCGTGGGCTCACCCGCGCCGGCGGCGAGTTGCAGCTCCGCGCTGCTGGTGGAGGGCGCGGCGGGAGCCGACAGCGGCTCGCGCAGCGGCGGCAGCGAGGGCATGGGCGCCGGCTCGGCGGGCGGCTCCTCCATCACCGGCTCTTCCTGCAGGGCCGCGACCACCTCCTCCTCCATGCCGCCGGCATCGGGCTCGTCCTGCCAGAGGGTCGACGCCGGGGCGCCCGCCCCGCCGAAGGTCAAGAGCAGGCCGTCCGGCAGGACGGTCAGCTCGGGAGTGGCCTGCTCGATCAGGTCGACGACCACCCGCGACACCATCTCGGGCTGCGGCCGGAACTGGGCGACTCGCACCCGTCCGACGACCTCGCCGCTGCCCTCGTAGCTCCCCTGCGGCGCCAGATTCATGACCCCGATCAAATCGACGACGAAGCGGGCCGGATCGTCGAGCCGGAAGGTGTTGTAGTAGAACTCGCCGTCTCCGAGCATGCGCACGGTCGTCGTGCCGTCGGTGCGGTCGATGGCCACTTCGTGCAGTTGGGTGGCCGCAACGCCGGCCGGCGCGTGCACAGCCAGAGGCTCGGGGGTGGGGGCGGGAGTCGGCGCGGGAGTCTCTTCGACGACCGGTACCGCAACCGCCTCGGCCGCGGCCAGGGCTTCCGCCACCGGCGGCTCCGCGGTCAAGGCGACGACACTCGCCGCCGGCTCGGCGGCGGCTTCGGCTGCCGGGGCCTCCGGCATCGCCGGCGCGGCAGCGCCCGCGGGGAAGAGCTGCAGCCGCAGGAGGGAGCCCTCGGCCGCGACGGTGTGCTCGGCTTCGATGCGGGTGGCGATCACCAAACGGGTAACGCCATCGGTGCGCTCGACGGTGACCGACTCGATCAATCCCTCGGCGGCGTAGAGATCGTCCACGGCCTCGGCCGCCACACTGTCGGGCAGCTCGACGACCAGCTCATCATCGGCGTTGCGGTAGGTCGTCCAGACCAGCGTCCCGCGAGTGGTCACCGTGAGCTCCGCTCCGCGCTCCTGCTGGGCGAGGCCCACGGCCTCGATCGTCAGTCGGTCCTCGGCCCCGGGCGCAGGCTCGGGCGCCGGGCCGCTGGCCGGCAGGTCGCCGGCGGAAGCCCACCCCGCGAGCAGGAGGGCGAGAGCGCCCATCCAAGCGGCGGGTCGGATGCTTTGCGTGCTGTTTCGCATGCTGCCTGCCTCCCTCACTCAAGCTCCGGGTTGAGCTTCTTGACCACCTCGCGGAAGGGCTTGAGGGCGGTCGGATCGTCGACGATCTGACGGAAGACGACTTCGTTGCGCGAGATGCCGACGACGCTGCCGTCGTACAGCTGGTCGCCCACGCGCAAGAGATAGCTCTTGTCCAGGCTGGCCGACTGGACCTGGGCCACGGGGCCGTCCGGCAAAACGAAGATGCCGGTCAGGTCGACTTCGCTGATCAGCAGACCTGGGACGCCCTCGGGCCGCGGCTGGACCTCGTCGCCCGTCGACTCGCGGGCGACCAGCAGGGACTCGAACGGGTCCCGCCGGCCGGCCGCGTCGTAGGCGTAGCCGTCATCGGCGAACACCGCCTCGTCCTCCGCCAGCAGCGCATCGATATCGATGTCACCGGTGCCCTCGTCCGCGGCACCTACCTCCGCGCCGGTCGCCCCCCCTGCCGGGGCTGCCTCCGCCGCCGGCGCGTCGGTCGCCGTGGGCTGCTGAGCGCCGAGCGGCCCCGCCGCCAACAGCACCAGCGCCGTCGAAGGTGCCAGCAGCCAGCGAGAAACCAAGGTGCGCAAGGCGGTCACTGCGGGACCTCCTCCGGGGTCGGCGGCGGCGTCTCCTTGTAAACGAACGTCTTCGCCGAGAAGTTGGCGGCGATCGTGTGATCGCGGTCGGCGCCGCGGAAGGTCGCCACCCGCAACCCCTCGATGTTGATGATGCGCGAGAAGCGCCCGATGCTGTCGAAGAAGAGGGCCAGGTTGTGGTAGTTGCCCTCGAGCGCAATGGCGATCGGCCACTCGCTGTAGAAGTCGCGGTCGACGAAGCGCCCGGGGCGGAAGCGCAACAAGTTGAAGTCACCCTGTTCGGCGAGCAATCGGATCCGCCGCAGCAAGTCGTCGGTGTTGCGCCGTGCCGGCAGCACTCGCAACAGCTTGTCCAGCTCGAGCTCGAGCAGGCGGACTTCCTCGCGGAAGCGTGGCAGCTGCGCCTCGGCCGCTCGCCCCTCTTGGATCTGGGTCTGGAGGTTAGCGAGCTGCGTCTCCTTGCGCGCCAGATCCGTTCGCTGGTCCTTGATTTGCCAAACATACATCAGGGCATAGATGCCGGCGGCGACCAGCAAGCCGACCACCAAGCCGTAGTACCAAGGCTTGTCCTCGAGTCCGGTGCGGAATTCGGCCATGGCGCTATCCTCCGGCCGCCACCGGCGTGGCGGCCGCCTCGGCCAGCGGTACCTTCGGCGCGAAAGAGTAGGGGACGTCGATCTCGAAGTTGTAGACCCTGCCCTCGCGACTCATGTCGAGCAGCACCGGCTCCTCGAACTCCTCCACCGCGTCGAGCTGCTCGATGAACTTGGCGACCGCGTTGGTGTTGAACGCCTGACCCCTGACCTTGAGGATCTTGGTCGAGACCTCCATGCGGCCGAGCCACAGGAGGTCGGGCACCGCCGTGCTGACGTAGTCCATGATCTTGACCGGGCCGCGCTGGTTCGCCTTGAGCGTGCTGATGACCCGGATCTTGTTCTCGAGGTCGGCCTTCTTCGCCTTGAACGCCTCGACCTCGCGGATGATCGGGGCCAAGCGCTCGACCTCCACCTGCGCCTCGGCGATCTCGGCCTTCTTGAGGTTGATCTTGTGGCGCAGCCACAAGAAGTTGCCGCCCGCGAGCAGCAGGCCCAACAGGATCATGGCCCCCAGCAGCAGCTCGGCCCGGCGGCTGATCCTGAGGCCGGCCGACGCGGCCCGAGCGACGACCGGTCGCCGGCCCTCTCCGACCAGGTTGATCTTGATCATCTAGTCACCCACCTTGCGCACGGCCAGGCCGATCGCGACGGCGAGCATGGGGGCCACGGACCGTAGCCAGTCGGCGTCGAAGTTGCCCTCGCGGATATCGATGCGGCGCAGCGGGTCCAGGGGGTCGGCCGGCACGCCGAAGTGATCCTGGAGGGTCTTCTGCAGGTTCGGGGTCATGGCGCAGCCGCCGGAGAGCATCAACTGCCCGACGTTCTCCTCGGAGGCCGTCGCCGAGAAGAAGTCGAACGTTTTCTGGATCTCGGCCGCCATCTCGCGGGACACCGCATCCAGCACCGGACGGGCCTCGGCCGGCGAGCACCCTTCCACTTGCTCGCCGCGCTTCACGCGCTCCGCCTGCTCGAACGTCAGGCCGTACTCGCGCTGCAGCGCCTCGGTGAAGTCGTTGCCACCGATCGACAGGTCGCGCCAGAAGACGGTCTGGCCGCGGGCGACGATGTTGATGGTGGTCACCGTGGCGCCCATGTTGACCAGGGCGACGGTCTTACCGGCCGACACATCGTAGTTGGCTTCGAAGGCGTTCTGCAGCGCGAAGGCGTCGATGTCGACGACCGCCGCGGTCTTGCCGCTCTGGTTGATCACCGAGACGTAATCGTTGACCTTGTCCCGCTTCACGGCGACGAGCAACACCTCCATCGCGTCCCGCCCCCCGTCACCGTCCGAGAGCACGAGATAGTCGAGCTTGACGTCGTTGATGTCGAAGGGGATGTACTGCTCCACCTCCCACTGGATCGACTCCCCCAGCTCTTCCTGGGACATCGCCGGAATCTGGATCTTCTTGACGATGACCGAATGGCCCGATACCGAGGTCGCGAAATTCGGATTGCGCGCCCCCGTCTCGGTGGTGAGCTTGCTGATCGCGTCGACGACCAGCGAGGAATCCATGATCGAACCGTCGACGATCGCCTCCTGCGACAGCGGCTCGATGCCGACTCGCAGCAGGGAGTACTCACCGGGTTTGCGTTCCTTCAGCTCGACGAGCTTGATCGCCGAGCTCCCGATGTCGAGCCCGATGACGCCCTTGGCGCGTGACCAGAACATGCCGGCCGGAAGCTCCTAAAAACCCCGAATCCGTCGTAACTTAGCTTAGAACGCTTGAAGCGTTGGTGGAAGCTAACCAGAGACCGCGCAGTGGTGTCAAGGGTTGGCTGCACAGGCCGGGCGCCCGGCGGTCGGCAGCCTCACCCCTGGTCGGCACCCTCGGCCATGGTCCGGCGCACTTCGAGCACCCCGTCGACCTCCCGCAGGGCCTGACTCAGTCGCTCGAGGTGGCGGCGGTCGCGCACCTCGACGACCACCTCGATCAACCCGCGGCCGGTTTCGCGAGTGTCGGCCTCGATCTGCCGGATGTTGCCGTCGAACTTGGCGATCGCCTCGGTCAGGCGGGCCAGCATTCCCTGGCGGTCCTCGGTCTCGATGGTCAGGAGGACCGGGAAGACGGCGTCGCCGCCCCGCACCCACTCGACCTCGATCTCGCGCTCGGGGTGGTAGAGCAGGTTCTTGACGTTCGGGCAGTCGACGGAGTGCACCGACACGCCCCGGCCGCGGGTCACGTAGCCGATGACGTCCTCACCGGGCAGCGGACTGCAGCACTTGGCGACGTAGGCCATGAGATCGCCGTGACCCTTGACGACCAGCGCCGGGCTGCCGCCGAACGGCAGCACCTTGGCGACCACCCGGCGCAGCCGGCCGGGCTCCGGGGTGACGGCCGCGACCAGCTGTTCGGCCGGCAGGACGCGATGGATCACCTGCCGCGCCGTGAGCTTGCCGAAGCCGATCGAGGCCAGCAGGTCGTCCACGTTGCCGATGCCCTCGCGCTTCAGGTAGGTCGCGAGGTTGCCCCCCTCCAGCACCCGGCGAGCGGCGATGCGCAGCTTCCGCGCCTCGCGCTCGAGCAATCGCCTCCCGATCTCGACGGCACGCTTCTTCTGCTCGGTCGAGAGCCAGTGACGGATCTTGCTCTTGGCGCGGGAGGTGACGACGAACTTGAGCCAGTCGCGACTCGGCACCCGCGACGGGCTGGTCAGGACCTCGACGATGTCGCCGTTCTCGAGCAGCGTTTTCAAGGGCACGAGCTTGCCGTTGACGCGCGCCCCGACGCAGTGGTGGCCCAGGTCGGTGTGGATCTTGTAGGCAAAATCGAGGGGCGTGGCATCGTGGGGAAAGGCGTGGACGTCTCCTTTCGGCGTGAAGACGTAGACCTCGTCCGGATAGAGATCGACCTTGAGAGCGGTCAAGAAACTGCGGGGGTCGGCGATCTCCTTCTGCCATTCGACGAGCTGCCGCAGCCAGAGGATGTTGCGGTCCGGCTCCCCAGCGGCTCCGGCACCTTCTTCCTTGTAGCGCCAATGGGCGGCGATGCCTTCCTCCGCCACCCGGTCCATCTCGCGCGTGCGGATCTGTACCTCGAAGGGCTCGCCGCTCTCGCCGACCAGCGTCGTGTGCAGCGACTGGTAGAGGTTGGGCTTCGGCATCGCGATGTAGTCCTTGATGCGACCCGGAACCGGCCGCCAGGCCTGGTGGACGACGCCCAGGGAGGCGTAACAGTCGCGCATCTCCCGGGTGACGATGCGGAAGGCCAGGTAGTCGTAGACCTGCGACACCTCGATGCCTTGCTTGCGCAGCTTGCGGTAGATCGATTGATAGCGCTTGACCCGGTAGCTGATGTCGGCCTCGATCCCGGCCTCGCGCAGGCGCTCGGCCAGCCCCGCCCGGATGTCGTCGATGCGCCGCCGGGCGCCCTTCAGCCGCTCCTCGATCTGGGCGCGCAGCTCCTCGAACTGGTGCGGGTAGAGATGGAAGAAGGCGAGGTCCTCGAGATCCCCCTGCAGCTTCGACATCCCCAGGCGCATGGCGATCGGGGCGTAGATCTCGAGCGTCTCCTGGGCGACACGGCGGCGGGTCTCGGGGGGCAGGTGCTCGAGCGTCGCCATGTTGTGCCAGCGGTCGGCGAGCTTCACCAGGATCACCCGCAGGTCGGCTACCGAGGCCAGGATGAGCTTGCGGAAGGTCTCCGCCTGCGCCTGGTCGCGCTTGAAGTAGGAGTGACGGCCGATCTTGGTCACCCCATCGACCAGCTCGGCGATCTCGCCGCCGAAGCGCTCGCCGAGGGCCTCCTTGGTCGTCAGGGTGTCCTCCAAAACGTCGTGCAGCAGCCCCACGACCACCGAGACGGCGTCGAAGCCGAGGTCGGCCAGGCAGTACGCCACCTGCAGGGGGTGGGTCAGGTAGGGCTCGCCCGAGCGGCGCAGCTGGTCGGTGTGCATGGCCGCCGAGAAGTCGTGCACGGCGGCGAGGAACGAGGAGTCGAAGGGCCGGCCGTGCTCCTCCAGGCGGCGCTCGACGTCGGCCAGCGTCACCCGCTCCGGCGGCACCACCGGGGGCAAGACGCGGCGGCGAGCCAAGCGCTCGCTGATCGACGGCATGGGCGAGGCCAAGGATACCCCCGAAACCTGCCACGGGCTGGCTCGTAATGCCTGCCAGGAGGTCGCCCGCCATGCCGCGCCGAACCCTCGTCCCCGCCCTCGCGCTCACCCTCGCCCTGGCCACCAGCGCCCGCGCCGACGTCCTCGAGCGCCGCTTCGAGCTCGCCCCGGGCGGCACGCTGACATTGGATACCGACCGGGGTGAGATCCGGGTCACGGCGACGGAGGCCAGCGCCGTCACCGTCTCCGTCGAGCGCGAGGCCCGGCCCGGCGGTGAGGAAAGCGATCACACGGTGACCTTCGAGCAGAGCGGCAACGACGTCATCGTCACCGGTGAGACCGAGCGCGAGGGCCTCTGGGGCTGGCGCTCGAGCCGCGTGCGGGTCGCCTACCGCATCGAGGTTCCGCGTCGCTTCGATCTGGATCTCGACACGGCCGGGGGCGACGTCGAAATCGATGGCCTGGAGGGCGCGGTGCGCGCCGAGACCTCCGGCGGCGACGTCGAGCTGGGGTCGATCGCCGGGCCGGTCGATGCCCGTACCTCCGGCGGCAACGTAGTGCTCGCCGGCTCGACCGGTAGCGCCAAGCTGGAGACCTCGGGCGGCAACGTCAAGATCGGTGAGGTCGAGGGCTCCGTCGACGCCGAGACCTCGGGCGGCGACATCACGATCCGCCGGGCGCAGGGCGACGTGCGCGCCGAGACCTCGGGCGGGAACATCGTCATCGAAGAGGTATTCGGGACGATCGAGGCGCACAGCTCCGGCGGCGACGTGCGGGCCCGCCTGGCGAGCCAACCCGAGGCCGACTGCCGCCTGTCGACCTCGGGCGGCGACGTCGTCGTCGAGCTCGTCGACGGCATCGCCGCCAACCTCGACGCCGCGACCAGCGGCGGCAGCGTCAGCGTCGAGATGCCGGTGACAGTCTCCGGCACGATCGGCCGCAGCCAGCTGCGCGGCACCCTCGGCAGCGGCGGCCCGCTGCTCCACCTGCGCACCTCCGGCGGCGACATCGAGATCCGCAAGCTCACGGCGACCAGCGGGCAAAACGCCGGCTAGTCACCCGTCGAGGCCTGCGCCCCCGGCGGCGTGGGGGCGGAACCCGACGCGGTGCGGTTACCCCGCGCGCGGCGCCGGGGGCCCCCCCCCCACCGGCCGGCCCCCCCCGAACCGCAGCTTAGTCAGGAGACGAGAAAC
>CAYXXN010000017.1:0-26536 GCA_964469055.1 uncultured Thermoanaerobaculia bacterium | reverse complement strand
GCGCTGGAAGGACCGCATCGATCGCCGCTTCATGCGCCGCTTCCAGGTGCTGGATGGGGCGGGCGATCCGAGCCCCGCGTTCAGCGGCTCGCCGGCCATGGCCTCGAACGGCATGGACGCGCCGTGTGGCGGCTGCGCCGCCAAGGTGGCGCAGCCGCAGCTCGCCCGGGCGCTGGCCAGCCTCCCTTCGCCGCCGCCGGATCCGTCCGTGCTATTGGGCCTCGCGGAGGCCGACGACGTTGCCGCCTGGACGACGGCGGGAGGGAGCCGGCTGGTGGCCAGCGTGGATCTCTTTCGCGCCTTCACCGACGACCCTTTCCTGGTGGGCGCCGTGGCGGCGGTCAACGCCGTCTCCGATCTCTACGCGAGCGGCGTGGCGCCGCGCTGGGCGCTGGCGATCGTGGTCGTGCCTCGAGGAGCCGGCGCGGGCGCGCCGGAGGAGGCGCTCGCGCAAGTCCTGACGGGGGCGCGGAGCACGCTCGACCCCCTCGGCGTCAGCCTCGTCGGCGGCCACTCGATGACCGGTGAGACCCTGGCCGCCGGTTTCGTCGTCCACGGCGCGGTGCCGTCCGGCGGGCGCCTGCTCGCCAAGGCCGGCTTGATGCCGGGGCAGTCGCTCGTCCTCACCAAGGCGCTGGGGACGGGCGTCTTGTTCCGTGCCGACATGATGGGCCGCCTGCGCGGCCCCTGGTTCGAGGCCGCCGTCGCGTCGATGCTGCGCCCCAACCGCGAGGCGGCGGCGGTGTTCCTGGAGGCCGGCGCTACGACCAGCACGGACGTCAGCGGCTTCGGTCTCGCCGGTCATCTCGCCGAGATGACGCGGGCGAGCGGCGTCGCGGCACGTCTCGATCTCGCGGCGCTACCGGCCTTGCCCGGGGCCCTCGAGCTGCTGTCGGGGGGCCTGCGCAGCACGTTCCACGCGGAGAACGAGGGAGCGGGCTGGACGAGCGCGACCGGTCCCCTCGTCGCTCATCCCCGGTGGCCGCTGCTCTTCGACCCGCAGACCTCGGGCGGCCTCCTCTCAGCGGTCGCCGCCGACCGTGCGGCGGCCGTGGTGGCCGACCTCCATCGTCGCGGGGACGTCGCCGCCGCGATCATCGGCGAGGTCATCGAGCGGCGAGACGGGCCGCAGATCGAGGTGCGGGCCTCAGGAGCCGTCGAGGAGGGGTCGCAGCCTTCCTGATCGACTCGGGTGCCGTAGCCGGGCCAGCGCCCGGGATTCGATCTGACGGATGCGCTCTCGAGTCAAGTCGAAGGCTCGCCCCACATCCTCCAGGGTGTGCTCGGGGTCCCCGCCGAGCCCGAGTCGCATCCGCACGATCTGCTCCTCGCGCGGGGTGAGGGTCTTCAAGACTTCGCTGGTCCGCCGTTCGACGTCCCGCGCCAGGAGAGCTTGCAGAGGTGAGGTGACGTCCTTGTCCTCGACGAAGTCCTCGAGCCGCGCGTCGTCCTCGTTGCCGACCGGAGTCTGGAGCGAGACCGCATGCTGCGTCATCTTCTGGATCTCGTCGACTCTGGCGGCCGACAGGCCGAGTTGTTCGCCCAGCTCCTCGGAGGTGGGCTCGCGGCCCAGCTCCTGAGTCAGCGAGTTGCGCGTTCGGATGAGCTTGGTGTGGATCTCCGCGATGTGCACCGGAAGCCGGATCGTCGGCACCTGGTCGGCGATCGCGCGGGTGATCGCTTGGCGGATCCACCAGTGGGCGTAGGTGGAGAATTTGTAGCCTCGCCGGTACTCGAACTTCTCGACGGCCCGCAGGAGGCCGATGTTGCCCTCCTGGATCAGGTCCAGGAACTGGAGACCCCGATTGGTGTACTTCTTGGCCACCGAGAGCACCAGGCGCAGGTTGGAGACGACCAATCGCTCCCTGGCCTGTGCGCACTCCGCCTCGCCAGCGCGGACCTGCCGTAGTTTGGCGGTGATCTGCGCCGCGCTGGCTCCATACCTGCTCTCGAGGCCGCGCAGCTCGGCGCGGCACTCGGTCGCCCGGCGCCGGTGGTGGGCCTGTCGCTCCCGGTCGGGCTCGCGCTGGATTCCGAGCAGTGCCCGTCCGATGCTCTTCTCGAGCCGCGGGTAGGCGGCGCAGACGTGGCGGAGCGATGCCAGCAGCTCCTCCCGGGCGACGGCGGTGAAGCCGAGGCCGTGGATCGCCGCCGCGATCTTGGCCCGCAAGCGGTCGATCTGTCGCTCCGTCTCCGCGGAGCGATCCTTCCCTGCGCGCCGCCGCTCCTGGCGTGCCCGCAGCCCGTGGATGGCACGATCGTGTTGGACGATCTTCTCGAAGATCCCGATCTGGCGGTCGATCCGCTCGTTCGCCTGCGCGTCGAGGAGTCCGCTCGGCTCGGCTACGGACGCACCGCGGCGCCCGCGTGGCTGCACCCGACCCAGCTCGTGGAGGCGAAGCAGCTCGCGCAGCAGCAACGGGTGCTCGCCGAGAGCGGCGTGGATCAGCCCCTCGCCGTGCTCGAGGCGGCGCGCGATCTCGATCTCACCGTGGCGGTCGAGCAGCGGCGTGGCGCCCATGTCGCGCAGATACATGCGCAGCGGATCCTGGCCCCCGTCGGGAGTCTGGGCCGGAGCGTCCGTCGAAGGCTCGCCCTCACCCGCTTCGAGGACGGGCGACGCGGCTTCGAGGGCGAGCTCGTTGCGATACTGCGCGGGACGACCGATGACCTCGATGCCCAACTCGTGCCATGTCGCGGGGCGCCAGCTCGCCGGCTCCGACGGGTCGGGCGGCAGGTGGGCGTGGATCTCGTCGGCGAGCAGGTAGCCCTGCCGCCTTCCCAGCTCGATCAGGCGCTGGAGGGGCTTGTTGGTCTTCGTTGGGGAGCCGCTCCCGAGCTGGCCGTCGAGCGCGTGGCGCACGCTAGCACGCCCGGCGGGCGGCGACCACCGTGCCCTTTCGTGTCCCGACACTCGGCGCAGCGGCCTTGCGCTCCGCCCTGGCCCCTGCCCGAGAGCGCTCGGCGGCCTTGCGGGCGCGGATGTCGGCGATGCGCTGGGCGAGCGGGACCTCCAGGGCCTCGGCTCGCGGCCGCCGATCGTCGAAGCCAGCGAGGGTTTGCCGCGGCAGGGTCTTGGCGATCGCCCGTTCGATCGCCCGCAGCTCACCCTGCTCCTCGGGCGCCACGAAGGTCAAGGCCTCGCCGGTCGCGCCGGCGCGAGCCGTGCGTCCCACGCGGTGGATGTAGTCGTCGGGCACGCCGGGAACGTCGAAGTTGACGACGTGCGACAGATCCTCGATGTCGATGCCGCGGGCCGCCACGTCGGTGGCGACGAGAACGCGGTAGCGGCCGCTCTTGAAGCCGGCCAGGGCCTGGGTGCGCTGCCCCTGGCTGCGATTGCCGTGAATCCGCTCGCAGGCCACGCCATGGCGCTCCAGGAACTGGAACAGTCGGTTGGCGCGGTGCTTCGTGCGGGTGAAGACCAGCGCGTTGCCGATCGAGTCCGACCGCAACAGCTCGAGCAGCAACGCCGACTTGAGATCCTGCCGGACGGGATAGATCGCATGGCGCACTCCGGTGGCCGGCGCCGCCGGGCGCTCGACGTCGAGCCTCACGGGATCGCGCTGCAGCTCGCGCGCCAGCGCGACGATGGCGGGCGGCAGCGTGGCGGAGAAGAGGAGGGTCTGGGCGACGGGAGGCAGGTGCTTCAGCACGCGGCGGATGTCGGGGAGGAAGCCCATGTCCAGCATGCGGTCGGCTTCGTCGAGGACCAGGACTTCGAGCTGTCCGAGGCGGGCGTAGGGATGACGCAGATGGTCCAGCAGGCGGCCGGGGCAGGCCACGATGACGTCGACGCCGCGCCGCAGAGCCCGCTCCTGGGGCTCCATGCCGACGCCGCCGTAGATGGCGGCAGCCCGTAGCGGGGTGTGGCGCGCCAGGTCGTTGAAGTGCGCGACGATCTGCGCGGCCAGCTCGCGGGTGGGCGCCAGCACCAGGGCGCGGGTGGCGCCACGCCTGCCGGGCAGCAGGCGCTGCAGGATCGGCAGGGCGAAGGCGGCCGTCTTGCCACTCCCGGTCATCGCGCAGGCCAGGACATCGCGGCCGGCGAGCGCCGGCGGCAGGCCGTCGCGCTGGATGGGCGTAGGCTCGGTGAACCCGAGATCGGCGACGCCGCGCAGGAGGGTGGGGTGGAGATCCAAGGTGGAGAAGGTCATGGGCTGCAGGGGCTCTTTCTGGGGCGCTCGACACCGTGGGGTGGCGCGCCGACGATCCGGCGGGTACTGGGAGGAAACGGGGGACTTGAGCCGGCGAGGCCGCCGTTTGGGCGTTGGGCCCAACGCGATTCGAGTCGCCGCGCCTCGGCGCCCTCAGCGGGGCCGGCACGGCGGCGAGGCAGGATGTCACGTCCTGCTCTACCTGCCAAGGGGTGGGAGCCGCCCCAACCCCTGCTCCTTCAGCCGCCGCCTCAGAGCGACCGTTTCTTCGCCCGCGCGTTGCGGCGGCTGCCCTTGGGCTTGCCGCCGCCGAAGCGGTTGCCGCCGCCGCCGAACGAGGGCCGATCGCCGCTGCCGCCGCCGCCGCCGAACGAGCGGCGCGGCCGGTCCTCCGCCGCGTTGACGCGCAGCGGCCGGCCGCCGAGTTCGTGGCCGTTGAAGCGCTCGATGGCCTGGGCGGCCTCTTCCGCGGTGCCGAACTCGACGAAGGCGAACCCGCGCGGCCGGGCCGTCGCTCGATCCAGCGGCAAGAAGACGTCCTGCACCTGCCCCGCTTCCGCGAACAGCGCCGCGATCTCCTCGCGAGTCGTGCTGAACTCGAGGTTTCCGACGAAAATTTTCGAAGCCAAGCTGTTTTCCTCACTCTGCCGGACCGGCGCGCCGCCGTAACTGGCTTCGAACCCTCTGGCAGCCAGAGTGTACACGCCTGCGGCGGGCTGCGGGGCGGTGCCCGGCGGAGGGTCGCGCGATGGGTAGAATCCGCCCCTTCCGGCCGCCGGGCCGAGAGCAAGGCATGAGCGTCGCTGACCGCACCCCCCCAGGGGGCCACGACGTCGTCACCCGCGTCGTCGTCGCCCTGGGCGGCAATGCCATCACTCGTCCCGGCGAGGAGGGCACGGTCGAGCAGGACTACATCAACCTGCGGGAGAGCCTGAGCCGGGTGGTAGGCCTGGTGCAGGGTGGCGCGCACGTGGTCCTCACCCACGGCAGCGGCCCGCAGGTCGGCAACCAGATGATCCGCGTCGAGCTGGCGAGGGGCAAGGCGCCCGACCTGCCGCTCGACGTCGTGGCGGCGGACATCCAGGGCGGCCTCGGCTACATGATCGAGCGGGTGCTGCGCAACCAGCTCCTGCGACGGGGACTGGAAGTGCCGGTGTGCGCCTTGCTGACCCAGGTCGAGGTCGACGCCGACGATCCGGCGATGGCGGAGCCAACCAAGTTCGTCGGGCCGGTCTACGATCCGGAAGAGGCGGAACAGCTCCGGGTAGAGAAGGGCTGGCGGATGCGCGAGGACTCCGGCCGGGGCTGGCGGCGCGTCGTGCCCTCGCCGCTCCCACGGCGGATCGTCGAGCGCGACCTCATCGGCCGGCTCGTCGACTGGGGGGCGCTCGTGATCGTCAGCGGCGGCGGAGGCATCCCGGTCACGCGCACGCCGGAAGGCGACCTGGTGGGGGTCGAGGCGGTGGTCGACAAGGACCTGGCGGCCGCCGTGCTGGCCCGCGACCTCGGGGCGACCGACCTTTACATCCTGACCGGTGTCGAGCAGGTGTACCTCGACTTCGGCAAGGCCACGCAGCGCGGTTTGCGTTACCTGACCGTCGGAGAGGCCCGCCGGCACGCCGCCGCCGGTCAGTTCCCGGCCGGCAGCATGGGTCCCAAGGTCGCGGCCGCGTGCCGGTTCGTCGAGGGGGGCGGGAAGCGAGCGCTGATCACCGACGCGCTGACCCTCGACGAGGCGCTCGCCGGAACCACCGGCACCTGGATCACCCGCTGACCCGGCCGCCGGTGAGGGCGCGAGCCCTCCTTACGTGAAGTCCCTGCGCCGGAACAAGCTCTCCAGGCGGAAGCCAGCTTCCTCGACGGCCTCGCGACCGCCCTCCTCGCGGTCGATCAGAGCGACGATGGAGCGAACGGCGAAGCCTTCCTCGACCAACCGCCGCGCGGCCCGGAGCGAGGAGCCGCCCGTCGTCACGACATCCTCGATGACCGCGACGGTCGAGCCGGCGGGCACCAGGCCCACCCCCTCGATGCCCACCCGCGTGCCGTGCTCCTTGGGTTGCTTGCGGATGATCAAGTGGGCGAGTGGGTGACCTTGCAGATGAGAAGTGACCCCGATGGCCGTGCCGATCGGCACCGATCCGAGCTCTAGGCCGCCCACGGCGGCGAGGGTGACGAACTCCGGTAGGGCGCGCAGGGCCTCGAAGAAGCACAGACCGGTCAGGTACGCCCCCTCGGCGTCGAGCACGGTCTGCTTGCTGTCGAAGTAGAAGTCGCTCTCCCGCCCGCTCGCCAACACCACGCGGCGACGCTGATAGCTGCGCTCGGCCAGGAGCCGACGCAGACGAGCGCGAGCCGCCGCCGGATCCATCGCGCGGGACGGTAGCACGGACGCCGCAGCCCTTGGCTCGAAACCGCGAGACCGTATCATCGCCTCCCAGATGTCCACCTGGGTCATCGGCGACGTCCACGGCTGCTGGACGACCCTCCGAGCCCTGCTCGAACGGCTCGACGTCGACCCCGAGCGCGACTCGCTGTGGCTGGTCGGCGATCTCGTCAACCGCGGCCCCGACTCCGCGGCCGTGCTGCGCTGGGCGCGGGAACGGGAAGCCGCGATGGGGGAGCGCTTCGTCGTCACCCTCGGCAACCACGACTTGCACCTGATCGGCGTCGCGGCGGGCGCGATGGCCCCGCGCGCCGCCGACCGTCTCGACGAGGTCCTGACGGCGCCGGACGCCCCGGAACTGATCGAGTGGCTGGCCGAGCGGCCGCTCCTGCATCGCTGGGGAACGTGGCTGCTCGTCCACGCGGGTCTCCTCCCCTCGTGGACCCTCGAGGAGGCGGAGGCGCGAGCCCGCCCCGTCGAGAGCGCGCTGCGCGATCCGGAGCGACGGCGCGAGTTGCTCACCTGGCCGCGCGCGCCGGAAGGGGGTTCAGCGGAGCTCGCGACGGCACGCCGCGATCTCGGCGTGTTCACCCGCCTGCGCAGCCTCACCCAGAAAGAGGAGCCCTGCCGCTACACCGGAGCGCCCGACGGAGCCCCGAGCGGTTGCCGTCCCTGGTACGAGTGGCCGCACTCCCGCGGGCCGCAGACCACCGTCGTCTGCGGCCACTGGGCGGCGCTGGGGCTGTTGATGCGCGATGACGTCGTCGCCCTCGACACCGGTGTCGCATGGGGTGGAGCCCTGACGGCGCTGCGGCTGGAAGATCTGCGCGTCGTTTCCCAACCGACGCTCGACACCTAGAGCTCAGAGGCCGCCGGCCGCGGTGTACTCGCGCCCCTCCTCGGCCGCGAGCACCTCGCACGCCGCCGCGGCCGCGAGGCCGCCCACCAGGGCCTCGAGTTCCTCCGGACCGCGTCGCGGGTGGTGGTGAACGGGTGCCAGCCGTCGAACGCCGGCGCGATCGGCGAGATCCGCTACGCCTCCTGCCCAGGAGTGTCCGTGCGGCGCGAAGCCGGGTGCCGCAGCCTCGGCGTCGGTCCACCACACCTCATGCAGCAGGGTGTCGACACCGCGGGCGAGGTCGATCGTCGCCTCGTCGACCTCGCTGTCGGTCACGTAGGCCAAGGCCGAGCCGACCCGGACTCCGACCGAGCCGCCGGCGTGCCGCTGACGGCGCAGGCGCAACTCGAAGGGACCGATGAGGAGCTCGTCCCTCGCGTAGGGCAGCACCTCGACCGGGGGCTCATGCGCGGCCAGGGGCTTGGGGAAGAGCGGCGGGCCGACGAGCCGATCGAGGCTCTCGCGAGCCGCTGCGTCCACCAGCGGTCGCTCCGGCGCGTGCACCTGGAACGGCCCGTGCCACAGGGCCGGAAGGTAGGTCAGCCCGACCACGTGATCCAGGTGGTAGTGGGTGAGCAGCACGTCGAGCCGGGCGCAGCCCCCGAGCCGGGCGGCCAAGGCGGGCTCGGCGAGCCGCCCGACCCCCGTGCCGGCGTCGAGCAAGAGCGCCTGGTCGCCAGCCAGGAGGAGGAACGACATCGTCTGCCGCCCGAAGCTCGGAAAGAAGCCGTTGGTGCCGAGGGGAATCCACTCCACGCCTCGATCCTAGAGGAGAGGGCGAGCGAACGGGGTCGCGGGAGAGCCCGCGACCCCGTTCGGAACTACGGCGGGGGGTGCTGCGGAACCGCCTAGAAGATCAACTGCAGCTGCAGCCGGATCTCCGTCGTCGTGACCGGGCCGCTGCCGGTGTCGCGCTCGATCTCGAGGACGTCGCCCTGCAGCTTGTGGTTGTGCTTGCTGAAGTACCAGGAGAGCGCCCCGCCCGTCTCCGTGAGATCGGGGAACGCGGAGCTCACGGTGTCGTTGGACGAGAAGTCGGAGTAACGACCGGCGAGCTCGAACTTCTGGTTGGGGAAGAGGTAGCCGAGCTGCGCGTAGAAGCCGTCGATGTCGGTCGTCACCCCAGTGGCCTGCGGCTGGGACTCCTCCTGGACGTACTCGCCGACCATATTGAAGCCGCGCAGCTTGAAGGCCACCTCGGCGCCAACGCGGCTGATGTCGACCTTGGAGTTGGACGTGGTCGTCTCCGTGCCGGTGGTGTTCTCGAGGAAGCCGACGCCGATCGCCAGCTTGGGTGTCGTCGGGTAGTCGAGCGAGCTCTCCTCGAGCTTGTACTCGCCGAACGGCGTCCAGATGGCGCGGCCCGCGAGCAGGAACTCGTCGTTGTCGTTGGCCGTGCGGTTGAGCTGGTTGCCGTTGTAGATGCCGAGGTTGTACTCGAACGTCTTGGCGCGGTTGACCCCGATCAGTCCGATGCCCTGGTCACGACCGGGGTGAAAGCGGCCGTCATAGACCGAGCGATCGACGAACTGCAGCTTGCCAGACGAAGTGAGCTGCTGGCGGCCGAAGTAGGCCTTACCCTGGCCCACCCAGATCGTGGCCAGGGGGTTGCGTCCGTACCAGATCTCGGCGTCCTCGAGGACCGTGTCGCGACCGGTCGTGGCGGAGAGAGTCTGCGTCGCGGGGTCGAAGCGCACGCTCTGTACGACGTCGCCGCCCACCCAGTTCCCCTGCAGCTTGAAGCGCCAGTTTTTGTAGATCGAGCCCTCGATCGTCGTCTTCATGCGGCGCAGACGGAAGGAGCCGACGTCCGGACCATTGACCACCTCGGACTGGGTGAAGCGGCTCTGGAGGCGGTTCGACAGCGAGACCTCGCCGGCCGCGAACTTGAAGCCGAGCTTGCCGTCCTTGTAGGTGATGTAGTCCTCCACCTTCTTGAACGGCACCGTGGGCCGCTCGTACGGCGGGAGGTCGTGCTTGAAGAGGTAGAGATCGATGGCGGTCTCGTTGTCGCCGACCAGGGTCTTGCCGCCCTCGGCGCGGCCGACGAGCGTCACCGAGATGCCGATCTCGCCGCCCGCGGTGTAGCGCTGATAGGCCTCCGCCGTGTTGAAGACGTAGACCCGGTCCTCCGTCTCGACCTCCTGGTAAAACAGACCCATGACCTGGGCCCGCCCGGGCGCGGCGGTGAACGCGACCGCGAGCGCGCAGAGCGCGGCGGCTCGCAACAGTGCCTTGCGCATTGCCAACTCTCCTTTCGTCTTGGTTGAATCGCACGCCGCCGCTGGGAGCGGCTCGTGCGAGCGCCTGGCAGCATATGGGGCGGCGCTGGCAGCGCTGCGACAGAGAGGTGACGGCCCTGCGACAGCGCCGGCGAGGCGCGCTGTCACCGGCGCGTCACGCGGCGGCCCACCGGCCGTCAAGGGCGCGACCTACATTGCCGCTGCGGCAGGCTGCCTCCGGCCGACCGAGCGGAGTAGGATCGCCCCGAGGAACCCATGGAACGTCATCTCGACCAGGACCTGGAGAGCATCCGACAGGAGCTGCTGCGCATGGGCGGCGAGGTGGAGGCGATGGTCACCGGCGCCATGCAGGCGCTGGTCGACCGCAACGCGGCGCAGGCCGAGGCGATCCGCGCCCACGATCGCGACGTGGACCGGCTGGAGAAGGAGATCGACGAGGACTGCGCCCGATTGCTGGCGACCCGTCAGCCGACGGCTGTCGACTTGCGGTTCCTGGTCTCGGTGATGAAGATCGTCAACGACCTGGAGCGCGTCGCGGACTCGGCCGTGAACATCGCCCAGTCGGTCATCGTGCTCAACGAGGAGCCGCAGCTCAAACCCTACGTCGACCTGCCGCGCCTCTCGGAGCTGGTGCGCAACATGGTGCGCGACAGCCTCGACGCCTTCGTGCGGCGGGACGCGCGCCTCGCCATCGCTGTCTGCCGCCGCGACGACGAGATCGATGCCCTCTACAAACAGCTGTTCCGGGAGCTGCTGACCTACATGATCGAGGATCCGAAGACGGTGAACCGCGCCCTCCACTTGCTGCTCATCGCTCGCAACCTAGAACGCATCGCGGACCACGCGACCAATATCTCCGAGGACGTCGTCTACTACGTCGAAGGTCGCGACATCCGGCACGAGAAGGCGCTGACGGCGGCCGACCCGGCAGCTAACTGAGGAGCGACGGGACGTCAGTCGGCGTCGACCCCGAAGTCCTCGGGGGGCAAGCCCCAGCTACGGCAGAGGTCACGCAGGACTTCGGGGGAGAGGCGTTCACCGGCCGTGAGACCGGTCAGGGAGCTGGCGCCCCGTGCCCGGCTGCCGAGGAGGGTCGCGTCCTCCGCGTGGGTGTGGAGCGCCTGGGAACCGAACTCGCTCTCGGCCCGGGCCACGAACTCACCCAGGGTGGGTCCCTGCCAGGCTGCGGCGGCGGGGAAGCGGCTCGGGCGGCGGGGCCGGCGCGGCCTCGACACGGGGCTGGGCCTGGGGGTGGGGGAGACGGTGCTGGTCCGCATGGCGGGTCCTCCCGCGTCGCCTCGGGGCGGCGCTCCGGGCTCGAAGCCCGTCTCGCCCCTTGTAACGCGTCATGGTGACGCGCCGATTCCCAGCGGGTGACGGGCTGGTCACGGCTAGGCGACGCCCGGCCGTCCAGGCCCTGTCACGTCGTTGTCACAGAGGGGACCCGGTGGTGACAAACCGGGCGGCCAGACTGCCGGCCGACCGAGGGCAGGCCCGCCCGGGCCGGTTGGACCCTCGCAACCCGAGAGGAGAACGAATCATGACGCTTGCACGCCAGCTCGGCGCGATCGCCGTCGCGGCCTTCGCCACTGCGGGAGCCGGCTTCGGCCAGGCCGTCCAGGTCGACGCAGCGATTCCCCCCTACCAGACGACGAGCGGCGTGTCGGGCAACCTGAACTCGATCGGTTCCGACACGCTGAACAACCTGATGACGCTGTGGGCCGAGGGCTTCCAGCGCCAGTACCCGAACGTGCGCATCCAGATCGAGGGCAAGGGCTCCTCGACGGCGCCGCCGGCGCTGATCGCCGGCACGGCGCAGCTCGGGCCGATGAGCCGCGAGATGCGGTCGACCGAGATCGACGAGTTCGAGAGGGTCTTCGGCTACGAGCCGACCCCATTCAGGGTCGCGATCGACGCGCTCGCCGTCTACGTCAACCAGGACAATCCCGTCGAGCGGTTCAGCATCGACCAGGTCGACGCGATCTTCTCCAAGGGGCGGGCCTGCGGCGCCGGCCGCAACATCGCGACCTGGGGCCAGGCCGGTTTGACCGGGGACTGGGCGAGCCGTCCGATCAGTCTCTACGGCCGCAACTCGGCCTCCGGCACCTACGGCTACTTCAAGGAGAACGCCCTCTGCCGGGGCGACTACAAGGACACGGTCAAGGAGCAGCCGGGCTCGGCCTCGGTCGTCCAGGGCGTGACCGAGGACCTCTACGGCGTGGGCTACAGCGGCATCGGCTATCGCACGTCGGGCGTCAAGCCCGTGGCCCTGTCCGGCACCGACGGGAGCTACTACAGCACCGAGCCGGCCGACGTCTACTCCGGCAACTATCCTCTGGCCCGGTTCCTCTACGTCTACGTCAACAAGGCGCCCAACCAGCCGATGGATCCGCTGGTGCAGCAGTTCCTCACCTTCGTGCTGAGTCACGAGGGCCAGGAGACCGTCGTCAAGGACGGCTATCTGCCGCTGACCGGCCTCCAGCAGCAGGAGGAAGTCAGTAAGCTGCGTTGATGACGACCGCACCCCTCGGCGCGCCCCCCGCGGCCCGCGCTGCGGCCGCCGCCCGCAGCCGCCCGCGCACGGCGCCACGGCGGCTGCTCGCGGACCGGCTCGCCCGCTGGGCGATCGCCGCCGGAGGCATCGCCATCATCGCTGGCATCCTGGGCATCCTGGTGTTCATTCTCGTCGAGGTCGTTCCACTCGCCCGGGCGGCGGCCGTCGTGCCCGGACGCATCGTCCCGCTGGCGGTCGACGACGCGCGCGCCATGATCGTGGACGAGCACCGCACCCACGCCGTCGTCCTCTCGGGCGACGGTCGGGTGCGGGTGTTTCCGGTAGCCGGTGGCGAGCCATTGGCGGCGGTCGATCTGGCGCTCGCTCCCACGCCCGGGGAGGCCGCGCCGACCACCGCCGCCCGACGGGTCACGGCGACGGCCGCCACGACCTCCACGATGGCAGCGGCGACCGGGGACGGACAGGTGGCTCTCGTCGCCGTGGGCTTCGGGGTGCGCTTTGCTGAGCAGACGCGGGTGGTCGAGGCGTTGCTCGGGACGCCCGTCGTCGTGGCGGTCCCCGGAGCCGAGGCCGCCCCGATCCGCTCGCTGGCCGCCCGGCTCGGGGAGGAGGGCGAGGCGCTCGTCGCGGCCCAGCTCGGCGACGGCTCGCTGGTGCTCGTGCGGCGGGCCGTGTCGACCAACGACTTTACCGGCGCGGTCACCGAGTCGCTGTCGCACCACCGCCTGGAAACCCCCGCGGAGCTACCGCACTTGCTCCTCGACGGACTCCAACGGACCCTGTATGCCGCCGGCCCGGCGGGCGAGCTCCTCGAGTGGAGTCTGCGGGACGGCGTGCCCGGGCCGCTGCACTCGATCTCCGTCGGACCGTCTCCGATCACGGCGCTGACCACGCTCATCGGCGAGCGCGCGCTGGTCGTCGGCCAGGAGGACGGTTCGCTCTCGGTGTGGTTCCCGGTGCGCGGCGACGAGAACGTCGCCGAGACCGGGCTGGTGAGGATTCGGGATTTCCCCCGCCACCCCGGCGCCATCCGGCAACTCGTTCCATCGGCCCGCAGCAAGGGCTTTCTCGCCCTCGACGACACCGGCCTCCTCGGCCTCTACTACTCGACCTCTGAGCGCACGCTGTGGCGCGGCGCGGCGCCGCTGTCGGGCGTGGAAGCCCTGACCTTCGCGCCCAAGGCGGACGCCGCCTACCTGCTCGGCTCTGGGCACCTGGCGGAGGTAGCCATCGACAACCCCCATCCCGAGGTCTCCGGGCGGGCGCTCTTCGGCAAGATCTGGTACGAGGGCTACGCCGAACCGGACTACGTCTGGCAGTCGACCGGCGGCACGGACGATTTCGAGAGCAAGCTCTCGCTGACGCCGCTGCTCCTGGGCACCCTCAAGGGCACGGTCTACTCGCTCCTGCTGGCGATCCCCTTGGGAGTCTTCGGCGCCATGTACGCCTCCCAGTTCATGCACCCGCGCTTGGTGCGCTACGTCAAGCCGACGGTCGAGATCATGGCGGCGCTGCCGAGCGTGGTGCTGGGCTTCCTGGCCGGGCTGTGGCTGGCGCCGCGGCTCGAAGGCTACTTCCCGGCCTTGATCCTGGCGTTGCTCATCTTGCCCCCGCTCGTCCTGTTGGCTGGCCTCGCCTGGCAGCTTGCCCCGCGACGCATCCGCGGCCGCCTGTGGTCGGGCACCGAGGTCGTGCTGTTCATGGTGGTGTTGGCGCTCGGCCTCTGGCTCTGCATCGCCCTATCGCGGCCGGTCGAGGACGCCCTGTTCGGCGGCAGCTTCCAGCGCTGGCTGCTGGCGACGATCGGCCTGCCCTACGACCAGCGCAACGCCGTCGTCATCGGCTTGGCGATGGGGTTCGCGGTGATCCCCATCATCTTCGCGATCTCGGAGGACGCCTTCTCGAACGTGCCCCGCAACCTGGTCGCCGGCTCGCTCGCCCTGGGCGCCAACCGCTGGCAGACGGTCACCCGCGTCGTGTTGCCGTCGGCGAGCCCTGGCATCTTCTCCGCGATCATGGTCGGCTTCGGCCGTGCCGTCGGCGAGACGATGATCGTGTTGATGGCGACCGGCAACACGCCGATCATGGACTGGAACCCGTTCAACGGCTTCCGCACGCTGTCGGCCAACATCGCGGTCGAGATCCCCGAGGCGCCGCACGGCGGCACGCTCTACCGGGTGCTGTTCCTCGCCGCGCTGCTGCTCTTCGTCGTCACCTTCCTGGTCAACACCGCGGCCGAGATCGTGCGCCAGCGGCTGCGCAAGAGGTACTCGGAGCTGTGAGGCGGGCCGGCCTCCGCCGCGCCGACGTCCTCGGCCAGTCGTTCACCTGGCTCTGTGGAGGCGCCTTGGCGCTCAACCTCGTCCTGGTCCTGAGCCTCCTCGCCCTGCTGGCGGTGCAGGGTGGCGCCTACTTCTGGCAGCGGGATCTGACGCTGGTGACCCTGCGGGACGGCCGGCGGCTGCTGGGCGAGGTGCAACGCGAGGAGACGGTCCGCGGCGGCGAGCCCGGGGAGCCGGTGCGGACTCGCCTGCAGCTCAAGGTCGGCAATCGCGACTTGACCGGCGCCGACTTCGTGGGGCTTCCCTTGGAGGAGATCGTCCGTCGCGAGAGTCCGCCGAGCGCCATGCTCCTCGAGCGGTTGGAGTGGGGCAATTTCTTCGGCTTCCCGCAGGAGATCCGGGCCGGCGACGAGGTGCTGGCCAGTGGCGAGGGACCGGTGCTCGCCGCGCTCCCGGCGCTGCACGCCCGCAAGGTGGAGGTGCGCGAGGAGATCCGCGCCATCGAGAAGGGTGCCATCGGCGAGGTCAACTACCGCATCGAGCGGCAGCGCCTTGCCGAGCGGCGCCTCGAGATCGACGTGCCGGCGCCAGCGGAGCGGGAGCGGCGGCTGGCGGCGATCCCTGCCGCGACCGAGCGCCTCGAGGCGGAGTACCACGGGCTGACGGAACGGCTCTCCGCGATGCGCCAGGAGCTGGCTCGCGAGCAGCTCGTGCTGGCGGCGGCGGACGGCACCACCAAGGCGGTGCCGATCGGCGGCATCGTGCGCTTCGTCCAGCCCAACCAGCTCGACCGCTGGGACAAGCTCGGCCTCTACCTCACGCGGCTGCGCGAGTTCGTTGCCGACGACCCGCGGGAGTCGAACACGGAGGGCGGCATCTTCCCGGCCATCTTCGGCACCGTGATGATGGTTTTCCTGATGTCGGCCGCGGTCGTGCCCCTGGGCGTCCTCGCGGCACTCTACCTGCGCGAGTACGCCAAGCAAGGCCCCCTCGTGCGAATGGTCCGCATCGCCGTCAACAACCTGGCCGGCGTGCCTTCCATCGTCTTCGGGGTGTTCGGCCTGGGCTTCTTCGTCTACCTGATCGGCGGCACCCTCGATCGACTGTTCTACCCGGAGGCCCTTCCGACGCCGACCTTCGGCACCGGCGGCATCCTGTGGGCCAGCCTGACGCTCGCCCTGCTGACCGTGCCCGTCGTCATCGTCGCCACCGAGGAGGGCCTCGCGGCCGTGCCGCGCGTCGTGCGCGAGGGCTCCCTCGCCTTGGGCGCCACGAAGTGGGAGACGACCTGGAAGGTCGTCGTGCCGGCCGCTGCGCCGGGGATCTTGACCGGCATGATCCTCGCCATGGCGCGCGCCGCCGGGGAGGTGGCGCCGCTGATGATCGTCGGCATGGTGAAGCTGGCGCCGGCGCTGCCCATCGACGGGCACTTTCCTTTCGTGCACCTGGAGCGCAAGTTCATGCACCTGGGCTTCCACATCTACGACGTGGGCTTCCAGAGCCCGAACGTGGAGGCGACCAAGCCGCTGGTATTCGCGACGGCGCTGTTGCTGATCGTGGTCGTGACGGCCATGAACCTGGTGGCCATCACCATTCGCAACCGCCTGCGGCACAAGTATGCCGGCAGCGCGGTGTAAGCTGGAAAGGGCTCCGGATGATGACCGACCAGAACGTGCCTCCCGTGGTGGGTCCGGGTCTGCAAGCCGACCGCGCCGGTGACCTCGGCGTCGCGGCGGAGCGTCCCGCCGGCGCGGCCCTCCTGCCGCCGGATCGAGATCCGGCGCTGAACCCGCTGATCGAGAATCCGATCCTCGAGATCGCCAAGCTCTCCCTCTGGTACGCCGCGAGCCAAGCGCTCAAGGACATCTCGATGCGCGTCCCCGCGCGGCGCATCACGGCCTTCATCGGGCCGTCGGGCTGCGGCAAGTCGACGCTGTTGCGCTGCATCAACCGGCTCAACGACCTGATCGACTCGGTGCGCCTCGAGGGCGACATCCGCTTCGAGGACGGCTCGATCTACGACCCGGCGGTGGACATCAACTTGCTGCGCAAGCGGATCGGCATGGTGTTTCAGAAGTCGAACCCGTTTCCGAAGTCGATCTACGAGAACGTCGCCTATGGTCTGCGCATCCAGGGGCTCAGCCACAAGGCGACGCTCGACGAAGCGGTGGAGAAGAGCCTGCGGGGAGCGGCGCTGTGGGACGAGGTCAAGGATCGCCTCGGGGAGAGCGCCCTCGGTCTGTCCGGCGGTCAACAGCAGCGCCTATGCATCGCCCGGGCGATCGCCGTCGAGCCGGAGGTCGTCCTCTTCGACGAGCCCTGCTCCGCGCTCGACCCGATCGCCACCGCCAAAATCGAGGAGCTGATGCTGAACCTGAAGGACCAGTACACCCTCGTGATCGTGACCCACAACATGCAACAGGCCTCGCGGGTCTCCGACTACACGGCCTTCCTCTACTTGGGGGAGCTCGTCGAGTACGGTCCGACCGACAAGATCTTCCTGAATCCGCAGAAGAAGCAGACCGAGGACTACATCACGGGGCGTTTCGGCTAGGGGAGCATGACGACGCGGATCCTCATCGTCGAGGACGAGCCGGCCATCGCCGAGGTCCTCGAGTACAACCTGACGAAGGAAGGCTTCATCGTCGAGACCGAAGGACGGGGTGACTTGGCGCTCGCCGCCATCCGCCGGCGGCCCCCGGACGCCGTGATCCTGGACTTGATGCTGCCCGAGGTGGATGGTCTCGAGGTCCTGCGCGCGCTCAAGCGCGATGCGCGCACCGCCCGACTGCCGCTCGTCGTCTTGACCGCCAAGGGGGAGGAGGTGGATCGCATCGTCGGCCTCGAGCTGGGCGCCGACGACTACATCCCCAAGCCGTTCAGTCCGCGTGAGGTGGTGCTGCGGGTCAAGGCCGTGCTGCGGCGTGCCGCCGGCGGCGCCGATGAGGGTGGCGAGCGCATCGAGTTCGGAGACCTCACCCTCGATCTTCCGGGCCACCGCCTGCTCATCGCCGGCGCCGAAGTGCCGCTCACGGCGACGGAGTTCCGCCTGCTGCGCCAGCTCATGGGGCGCTCGGACCGAGTGCAGACGCGCGAACAACTGCTCTCCGAGGTGTGGGGGTACGCCGAGGACGTTGACAGTCGCACCGTGGACACTCACATTCGCCGCCTTCGCCGCAAGCTCGGGAGCCATGCCGAGCGCATCGAGACGGTGATCGGGGTGGGCTACTGCTTTCGCGGGTAGCCCACGATGCGCTTCTCGCCCAAGCTTCGGTTCGCGTTCCTGTTGCCGGCCCTGGCGGCGCTCGCGGTGTTGCTGCCGCTGGTCTGGCTGTCGGGGACCGAGCTGCTCGAAGAGAGTGCCGCGACGCGGCTGGCCGACACCCTGCCGCTGCTCGTGCGGCTGGTGGCGCCCGAGCTGGCCAGGCCCGGCGAGCCGCTACAGGCCTTCGCGCAGGAGATCGCTGCCGCCGAGGCGGTGCGGCTCACCATCATCGGCAGCGACGGCTCCGTGCTGGCCGATAGTGCCCGCTCGTGGCCCGACGTGCAGGCGATGGAGAACCATGGTGAACGGCCGGAAGTGCGCGAGGCCTTCGCTCGCGGCCTGGGCTCCGAGGTGCGGCGAAGCGCGACCGTCGGCGAGTCCTACGTGTACGTGGCCCAGCGCATGCAAGACCCCGCCGGCAGGCCCTACGTGCTGCGGGTGGCGCAACCCCTGCACGAGCTCGCCGCCCTGCGACGACACCTCGCCGGCCTCCTCGCGCTGTCTACCCTGGGGGGGCTCGCGACCGTCCTGCTGGTGTCGTGGTGGCTCGATCGCCGCCTTTTCCGGCCGCTCTCCGACCTGGTGTCCGGCGCCAACCGGCTGGCCCGCGGTGAGCTCTCGCACCGCTTGGCGGTGCCGGAGGAAGACGAGCTCGGCGACCTCGCACGCTCCCTCAACCGCCTGGCCGAGCGCGTCCAGGAGCAGGTCGCTGCCGTCGAGGCCGAGCGCAGCCACTTGGAGGTGGTCGGCGCCAGCATGTCCGAGGGCGTACTGGTGACCGACGCGCAGGGCCGCGCCCTGATGGTGAACCCCTCCTTTCGCCGGCTGTTCCGTGTTAAAGGCGACGTGGTCGGTAAGACGGCGCTCGAGCTGACGCGCCTGCCACAGCTCGACGATCTCATCCGGCGCACCCTCGTCACGGGACAAATGGGCGGCGCCGAGCTCGAGTTCCCCGGCGCCACGGAGCGGGCGGTGGCCGTCTCCAGCGCCGCCCTACGCGACCGGTCGGGGGCCGTCATCGCCGCCCGTGACGTTTCGGACCTGGTGCGGCTCGGAGAGATCCGGCGCGACCTGGTGGCCAACGTCTCCCACGAGCTGAAGACCCCGCTCGCCGCCATCCGCGGCTACGCCGAGACTCTGCGCGACGGCGCCCTGGCCGAGCCGGACACCGCCCGTCGCTTCGTCGAGCGCATCGTGCAGCAATGCCAGCGGCTGCAGGCGCTGCTGGCGGATCTGCTGACGCTCTCCAGCCTCGAGCGCGAGCGCGGCGGCCCGACGGAAGCGGTCGAGCTGGGTCGCATCGTGGAGGAAGCGGTCGAGGTGCTCGAGGGCGCCGCCCGCGAACGACAGGTCGTCGTCGAGCGCGAGTTGGCGCCCCTTGCCGCCCTCGACGGCGAGCGGGAGGCCCTGGAGAAGCTCTGCCTCAACCTCATCGACAACGCCATCAAGTACAACCGCCCGGGTGGCAAGGTGAGGATCCGCCTTTTCGCCGCCGGCGACGAGCAGGTGCTCGAGGTCACCGACACCGGTCGCGGCATCCCCGAGGCCGCGATCCCCCGGGTCTTCGAGCGCTTCTATCGCGTCGACCGCGGTCGCAGCCGCGAGGAGGGCGGCACGGGCCTGGGCCTGGCGATCGTCAAGCACGCGGCCCTGCGGCACGGCGGTCGCGTCGAGGTCGAGAGCCGCCTGGAGGAGGGCTCGACCTTCCGTGTCTCGCTGCCGATGGCGCCGGCGACGGCGCTTCCCCTAGGCGGGTGATCGACTGCGGTAGGCATCGAGCAGCCGGCGCGCGAGGGCGGCGGGATCCAGGCGGCCAGCCCCGAGCTCCTCCTGGAAGGCGAGCAGTTGCGCCCGCACTCCGGGATCGGCCCGAAAGCCCCGTAGCAGGTACTCCTCGGCCAGCGTCTCGGTCCAGCGCGCGAGCTGGCGGCGGCGCAGGGACTCGAGCTCGCCGGTCTCGGCGAGCGCCGCGCGGTGGGCCGCCAGGTGCTGCCAGAGCTCGGCGAGCCCCTCGCCGGAACGAGCGCTCAGCATCACCGCCGACCTCCGTCCGTGGGGCGACCGCGCCGGCACGTAGCGCAGGGCGGCGGCGTACTCGGCGCGGGTCTCGCGGGCCGCGTGCGCCAGGTCGCCGTCGGCCTTGGTCACGGCGACGACGTCGGCGAGCTCGAGGATTCCCTTCTTGATGCCCTGTAGCTCGTCGCCGCTGCCCGGCAAGACGAGGACGAGGAAGGTGTCGACCATCTCGGCGACCAGGATCTCCGATTGGCCCACCCCGACCGTCTCGACGAGGACGACGTCGTAGCCGGCCGCTTCGCAGAGGAGCATCGCCTCGCGGGTGCGCCGCGCCACGCCACCGAGGGTCAGCGAGGTGGGCGAGGGCCGGATGAACGCTCGCGGATGGACGGCCAGGCGGCTCATGCGGCTCTTGTCGCCGAGGATGCTCCCCCCCGAGAGCGGGCTCGACGGATCGACGGCCAGCACGGCCACCCGGTGATCGTCCTCCGCCAACCGGAGCCCCAGGGCATCGATCAGCGTACTCTTGCCCACTCCCGGCGGCCCGCTCACCCCGATGCGGTGAGAGCCGCCCGTCGCCGGTAGGAGCTGGGCCAGCAGACGCCGCGCCGCCTCGTCGTCCTCCTCCCGCTGGCTCTCGACCAACGTGATCGCCCGCGCCAGGGCCGTACGGTCGCCGTTGCGCAAGGCTGCGGCCAGGTCACCAACCGAGTCTCGGTGTGCGCGGGGCGCAGGCTCGGTCATCGGCGGCGCGGAACCCGCCTGAGCGTACCGCAGCAGCAGGTCAAACCGACGTCCGCGACGTCGATCGAGGAGGCCGAGGCCTAGGGCTACCTCCCCCGGCCTACTGGCCGAGGCCGATCTGGCGCATGAACTCCTGGTTGTCCCAGAACAGGTACTCCTCGTCCATCACTCCGTCCCGCCAGTGGCCGATGGTCGCCATGCGAATGCGGTAGGGCTTGCCGGTGGGAGCGATCGTCTGGCCGTCGCCGGTCGGCATCGGCTGGGTGAACGTCCCTTCCATGTAGCCGATGACGGCCGTCCACTCGCCCTGTCCGACCTTCACGGGGTGCTCCCGGATCCGGGTGTCGGGCGCCCACACGAACATCGCCTTCAAGTCCTCGATGTGCTTCTCGATGCCCTCCGTCGAGTGCCCGTCGGGCCAGTGCACCGTGATGTCGCTGGCGTGGCTGCGGTGGAGCTCGGCCCACCTCTGCCCGCTGAAGACGTTGAAGTCGAGGTCGTCGAAGTTGGCGAGGTTAGCCTCGACCTGTCGGCGCTCCGCCTCGCTCGAGGTCGCCGGGTCAGAGGAGGCGGCGACGGTCGCGACGAGGAGGGCGGCGAGTCCGAGCAACGCCGCCTTGGGGGGATGCAGCTGGCTGGCCACGTCACACCTCCTTGATAGTCGTTCTCGACGTTAGTCCTTGCGCCTGCGACGTGCAAGCCAGGGCTGAGGGTCACGGAGAGGATCATCGTGAAGGAGATTGCTTTTCGCCCTTCCGAGCGCCTTCGAGTCGATCGAGGATCGACTCCGCCGCCTGGGGGATGACCGTGCCCGGGCCGAAGATAGCGGCTGCGCCGGCGGCGCGCAGGGCCTCGTGGTGCTGCGGCGGCACGACGCCACCGACGACGATCAAGATATCCGCGCGCCCGAGGCGAGCGAGCTCGGTTCGGAGCTCCGGCACCCAGGTCAGGTGGCCGGCCGCTAGCGAGCTCACTCCCAACACGTGGACGTCGTTTTCCACCGCCTGGCGCGCCGTCTCCTCCGGGGTCTGGAAGAGGGGACCGATGTCGACATCGAAGCCCAGATCGGAGAAGGCAGTGGCGATCACCTTCTGGCCGCGATCGTGCCCGTCCTGACCCATCTTGGCGACCAGGATCCTCGGGCGCCGGCCGCTCTGGACGAGGAAAGCTTCGGCCCGCCGGCGGACCCGGGCGACTTCCTGCGGAGCCGCTGCCATCGCTCCACTGTATACGCCGCTCAGGACCCGTACCACGGCCTGGTGGCGGCCCCAGACCCGCTCGAGAGCGGCACTCATCTCGCCCACGGTAGCGCCGGCTCGTGCGGCCTCGACGGCGCGCTCGAGGAGGTTGCCCTCGCCGGTCCGCGCGCAGGCGGCGAGCGCCGCGAGAGCCGCCGCCACGGCCCCACCGTCGCGCTCGGCGCGCAGCTTCTCGAGACGCGCGATCTGGGATCGGCGAACATCTTCGATATCAACGGAGCGCACTTCGACCGGCTCTTCCTCGGCTGCCCGGTACTTGTTGACACCGACGATCGTCTGCCGGCCGGAGTCGATGCGCGCCTGGGTGCGAGCGGCCGCCTCCTCGATGCGCAGCTTGGGCAGGCCCGCCTCGATGGCCTTCACCATGCCGCCCATCGCCTCGACTTCCGCGATGTGCTCGCGCGCGCGACGCGCCAGCTCGTGGGTGAGTCGCTCGACGTAGTAGCTGCCACCCCAGGGGTCGATGAGGCGGCAGGTCCCCGCCTCCTGCTGCAACTGGAGCTGCGTGTTGCGGGCGATGCGCGCCGACGCATCGGTCGGCAAGGCGAGCGCCTCGTCGAACGAGTTCGTGTGAAGGGACTGCGTACCGCCCTGCGTCGCCGCCATCGCTTCCAGACACGTTCGGATCACGTTGTTGTAGGGGTCCTGGGCGCTCAGCGACCAGCCGGAGGTCTGGCAGTGGGCGCGGAGCATCGACGAGCGGGCGTCGCGCGGTGCGAACGGCTGCATGAGTTCGGCCCACAGGAGCCGGGCGGCGCGCAGCTTCGCCACCTCGAGGAAGAAGCGCATGCCGGTGCAGAAGAAAAACGACAGCCGGGGAGCGAAGTCGTCGACCGCCAGGCCGGCGGCCACCCCGGCACGCACGTACTCGAGGCCGTCGGCCAGGGTGTAGGCGAGCTCGAGGTCGACCGTCGCTCCCGCCTCCTGCATGTGGTAGCCGGAGATCGAAATGCTGTTGAACTTGGGCATGCGCTCGGCCGTGTAGCGGAAGATGTCGGCCACGATGCGCATCGAGGGCCCGGGCGGGTAGATGTAGGTGTTGCGCACCATGAACTCTTTCAAGATGTCGTTCTGGATCGTCCCGGAAAGCTGCTCGGGCGGCACCCCCTGCTCCTCGGCGGCGACGATGTAGAGCGCCATCACCGGCAGCACGGCGCCGTTCATGGTCATCGAGACGCTCATCCGATCGAGGGGGATGCCGTCGAAGAGGAGGCGCATGTCGAGGATCGAGTCGATCGCCACGCCGGCCATGCCGACGTCGCCCTTCACCCGCGGATGGTCGGAGTCGTAGCCGCGGTGGGTGGCCAGATCGAAGGCGATCGAGAGCCCCATCTGGCCGGCGGCGAGGTTGCGGCGGTAGAAGGCGTTGGAGTCCTCGGCCGTCGAGAAGCCGGCGTACTGCCGGATCGTCCACGGCCGGCGCGCGTACATCGTGGCGTACGGGCCGCGCACGTAAGGCGGCAACCCCGGCATGCCGTGCAAGTGATCGACGCCCTCGAGGTCCGCGGGCGTGTAAATCGCCCGGCGCTCGATCCCTTCGGCGGTGTCGGCCGCCGGGGTGAGGAGCATCCCGTGCTGGCCGGAGGCCGCAACGACCGGCACAGCCACTGCATCGAAACTGATCTGGGTAAGGGAGGGAACCTTACTCATGCCTGTTCCTCGCAAGCCGCGGCGTCGCGGTGCCGGGGCAGCGGTGTGACGGTCGGGCCCTCGCCCGTGCCGGGCAGGGTGGCGGCGATTTCGGCGAGCGAGGCGCCGGAGCGCAAGGCGCCCGCAGCCTCGTCGAGCCAGGTGCCAGGGTCCTGAGCCGTGGGGAGCGCGACGACAGCCCCCGCGTCGAGGCGCGCCGACCGTGAGTCTTCGGGGGCAATCACGCTCGCCGCGGGCGCAACGGCCTCCGCTTCCTCGGGCGAGCGGAAGGCGGTCACGCCGGTGATCTCCTCCTCGCCGCTCGCAAACCGCGCTGCCTGCTCCGACCAGGAGCGCTCCAGGCGGTTGGCCAGCGCGCCGCTGGCCAGGGCGGTCGCGAGCCCTCCCAACCCCTCTACCCAGATCAGTTCCTCCCACGCCCGCCGAGCCAAGGCGTCGGTCAAGGCCTCGATCGCGTATGCCCCGCCGCCAGGATCGAGCGTCCCCCCCACGAACCCCTCCTCGGCGAGGATCAGGGTTGTGTTGCGGGCGAGGCGCGCCCCGAGCGCGCTCTCGTCGCCGAGCAACAGGTCGAACGGCAGCGGGGTGATCTCGTCGGCGCCGCCGGCCAGCGCGGCGAAGACCTGGGTCGTGCCGCGCAGCAAGTTGCTCCAGGGGTCGCGCCGGGTCCACGTGCGGCGGGAAACGGTCGCTCGCAGGTGCGGGGCGGGCACCGGGTCGACCCCGCAGGCCGCCAGCAGCTTCGACCACAGCAACCGCGCCGCGCGCAGCTTGGCGATCTGCAGGAAGACGTCGCGCCCCAACGCCAACGACCAGCCGATCCGCGCCGCCGCCGCTGCGGGCTCGATGCCCTCGACCTCCAGCCAGCGCAGGTACTCCGCGGTCGCGCCGAGGGCCAGACCGAGCTCGAGCGCCTCGGCGGCGCCGGCCTCGTGGTAGACGGCCGTCGAGACCTCGACCGGCCGGCCGGCTGGGTCGCGCTCGGTGAGGCGGCGCACGGCGGCGGCCAGCTCGTGGCGCACTCGCGCCATTGGCCGCCGCAGGCCGCCCTGCGCGGCCAGGGCCGCGAGTGGATCGACGGCTACCCGCAGGGGCGCGCCGGAAGCTGCAAGCTCGCCCGTTCCTCGCGCCAGAGCCAGCGCCGCCGCCGGTAGCACGTCGCCGCCGCATTCCAAGGTCAAGGGGACGGCGAGCGCTTCCGGCAGCGCCGACGGCAGCACCGCCTCGATAGCCGCGTCTAGCCGCACCCGAACGCGGCTCGCCCCGCCGGCCACCTCGGCGGCGATGCGGGCGGCGAGCAGCGGAGGGGGGAACCCGGCGAGGAGGGGCGTCACCGGCGGCGGGCCCGGAGAGCTCGTCGTGCCCCTCACCCAACCCGGGGCGCCGGCGACACCGAACGGCGCGTCGGCGGGCAGATCGAGAGCCGTGTAGAGGGGCGCGACGCGCAGGGCATCTCGGTCCATGGTCACGGGTCAGGATAGGGGCGAAGCGTGGCCCTTGGCAACGGCGCTCGCTATCGCTTGCCCGAGGCCATTCGTCGCGCCTCCGGCAGAGTCCGCAGGCGCAGCATGCTGACGACACCGCAGACCGGACCGAGGGCGAGGGCGGCGAGCGCAACGTTCCAACCCCAGCGTGTCCGCAGCGCTGGGACGAGGCGGATCGTGGCCAGGGTCAGCAGGAAGCCGAGGCAAGTCTGCACGGTCAGCGCCGTGCCGACGTAGCGCGAGTCGGCGAGCTCGCTCACGGCGGCGCTGAACTGGGCGCTGTCGGCGACGACGGCGAAGCCCCAGATCAGACAGAGGCCCGTCAGCGCGATCGGCTGCGCGGCCAGCGGGCCGGCAGCCAAGCAGCAAGCTCCGGACACGGCGAGGCTCGCTACGGTCACGGCCGTGCGACCGCAGCGGTCGGCGAGCCGCCCGGCGAGGAGCGAGCCGAGCGCGCCCGCGCCTATCGTGGCGAAGCCGGCGAGTCGCCCTGCGGCGGGGGAGAGCCCGCCGGCCGCGTAGCACTGCATGAGGAAGACCGGCACCCAGGTCCACATCGCGTAGAGCTCCCACATGTGTCCCAGGTAACCGAGGTTGGCGAGCCGCGGCGGCCGCTCGGCCAGCGTCCGACCTGCGTAACGCCACTCGAAGGCGGCGCTCGCCGGCAGGTGCGGGCCCTGGCGCACGCTGCTGGCGGCGAGGACCGCCGCCGCCAGCGCCAGACCCGCGCCGGCGAGCATCACCAGCCGCCAGGGCGGCATGCCCTCGGCGCCGAGCACGCCGCTCAGCAGGTGGGGCGACGCCGTCCCCAGGGTCAGGGCGCCGACCACCAAGCCGATGGCCAGGCCCCGCTGCTCACGGCTCCAGCTCGCGGCGAGCTTCATCGCCGGCGGATAGACGCCGGCGAGCGCCGCGCCGGTCGCGCCGCGCAGCAGGAGCACCACCGGGAAAGCGGGCTCGAGGAGCGGGATCGCGGCGTTGGCAGCGGCCGCGAGCCCGCAACACGTGGCGAGCAGCCAGCGACTGGGGAGCCGGTCCGGCAGGTTCAGCAGGGCGCTGGCCAGGGCGCCGACGACGAAACCGAGTTGCACAGCCATCGTGAGCCAGGCCTGGTCTCCCGCCGAAAGCTTCCAGCTGCGCTCGAGCTGCGGCACGACGACGGCGGCCGAGAACCAGAGCGACTTGGCGAGCACCAAAGTAGCGGCGAGCAGCGCCCACTGGCGCCAGCGGCGCTCGCGGTCGTCGATCGGTGGTGCGGAGTTCATCGCCGAGCTACGGCGCCGGGGCGACCGCGGGCGGCAGCAGCGAGGCGACCGGCGCCACGAAGGTCTGGGCCAGTTTCTGCAGGCCGCGCGGCTTCAGGTGACAGATGTCGAAGTAGAGCCTGGCGGAACGGACCTCGGCGCCCGCCCGCGCCAGCGGAATGCTCTCGCGGCGGGCCACCTCCTCGAGGCGCGCGTTGTGGCGGGCCAGGAGCCGTTCATACTGCCAGAAGTGCTGCACCACGCCGCCGCTCCACTCGCGCGTCAGGGCGTCCAGGAAGAGGAGGAAGGCAGGCTCGGCGGTGGCCGTGTCGGGAGCGGCGAATGTGGAAGTCACGTAGCCGACGCCGCGCTGCCGGCAGGCCTCCCGCAGCGCCA
>CAYXXN010000016.1:0-26543 GCA_964469055.1 uncultured Thermoanaerobaculia bacterium | reverse complement strand
CCCGGGACGAGCTGCCCTACACGACAGCGGTCCGTCTCGAGGCGTGGGAGGAGGACCCCGGTCGCGGCCTCGTCCGGCTCCATGCCACCATTCTGGTGGAGAAGCCGGGGCACAAGAAGATCGTCATCGGCCGCGGGGGGGCCATGGTGCGCGAGATCGGTCGCGCGGCGCGCCTCGACCTCGAAGAGCTCCTGGGCCGGCGGGTCTACCTCGAGCTGTTCGTGCGCCTCGAGCCGGGTTGGCGCGAGAACGCGAGGCTCCTGGCCGAGCTCGAGCGCGATCTCATTGCGGGGCGGTGAGGCGCGGCTCGGCTCGGGGCAGCTAGAATCCACGGCGCCCCCATGCTGCACAGCTGCGACGCCATCGTCCTCGACGTCTTCGACCTGCACGAGAACGATCGCATCGTGACCCTGCTCACGGGCGAGCGCGGCAAGGTGCGGGGGGTTGCGCGGGGCGCGCGGCGGAAATACAGTCGCTTCGCCGGCAGCCTCCAGCCGCTGGCCAAGGCCAAGATCACGTGGTTCCAAAAGGAGGGCCGGGACCTGGCCCGCCTCTCGGGGGTCGAGATCCTGCGCCCGGTGGAGCGGCTGCAGCGTGACCTCGAGGGGATCCTGCTCGGTAGCTACCTGGCCGGGCAGGTGCTCGAGTTTGCGCAAGAGAACGAGCCCAGCCATCCTCTGTTCCGCCTGCTCGATTCGACCCTCGAAGCCCTGCTCGACGGCGTCGAACGCAACCTCGCGATGCGCTACTTCGAAGCCTGGGTGCTGCGGTTGGCGGGGATCTTCCCGCCTCCCCGAGAGTGCCCCCTGAGCGGTCGGCCCCTCGACCGCGAAGGGGCAGCGGTGCCGCCTTCTGGCGAGGGGCTCGTCCATCCGTCGGTGGCGCCGCCCGGGAGCCTAGAGGTCGGGCGCGAGGCGCTGACGTTCTTGCGCCGCATCGGGCGTGAGAACCTACGGCAAGTGGCCGGGGCGCCGCCGCCCGCCACCGTCTTGGCAGAGATCGAGGCGGCGTGCGGCCGGATTCGCCGCGCGTTCCTCCAGCACGAGCTCAAGAGTTACCAGGTCCTGCAAGAGGTGCTCGCCGCGTGCGCTCCTTCCAAGACCTGATCCTGCGGCTCTCGGATTTCTGGGCCCTCGAGGGCTGCGTCGTACAGCAGCCCTGGGACCTGGAAGTCGGTGCCGGCACCATGCACCCCGACACGTTCCTGCGTGTTCTCGGGCCCGAGCCTTGGCGGGTAGCCTACGTGCAGCCGTCGCGCCGGCCGGCCGACGCGCGCTACGGCGAGAACCCGTTCCGGCTCGGGAAGCACTATCAATTCCAGGTCGTGCTGAAGCCCTCGCCCGTGGACGTGCAGGCCGTCTACGTGCGCAGCCTCGCCGCCATGGGCATCGATCTGGCGCAGCACGACTTGCGCTTCGAGGAGGACAACTGGGAGGCCCCCACGCTGGGCGCCTGGGGAGTGGGTTGGCAAGTGATGCTCGACGGCATGGAGATCACCCAGTTCACCTACTTCCAGCAGGCCGGCGGACTAGACCTCCGGCCGGTGAGTGCAGAAATCACCTACGGGCTCGAGCGAATCACCATGTTCCTGGGGCTGTCGCGGAGCGTCTACGCCATCGACTGGGGTGCCAACGGTCCTTCCTACGGTCAGGTGCGCCATCAGGACGAGGTCGAGTTTTCCAAGTACTACTTCGAGGTGGCCGACACGGAGCTGCTCGGGCGCCACTTCGACGACTTGGAGCGCGAGGCGCAGCGCTGCCTCGAGGCCGACCTCGTGCTGCCAGCCTACGACTGCACGCTGCGCTGCTCTCACCTCTTCAACGTCCTGGACGCTCGAGGTGCCGTCTCGGTGACCGAACGGGTCGCGCTCATCAAGCGCGTGCGCGACCTCGCCGTGGCTTGTGCCGGCGCCTACGTCGCGCGCCGAGAGGCCCTGGGTTTCCCCTTGCTGCAGCGAGAGGATTCGCGTGCCTCAGGGTGAGCTGCTGCTGGAGGTGCGCTGCGAGGAGATCCCGGCGCGGATGTTGCCGCCGGCGAGCCGCGAGCTGGCGACGCGCGTCTTCGAGGAGCTGATGGCCCGCAACCTCGCACCGCGCGAGCTCCTGACGGGCTTCACACCGCGGCGGCTGACCCTCGCCGTGAAGGGCCTCGCGGAGCGCGAGCCGGATCGGGTCGAACAGGTCATCGGTCCACCGGTGGGCGTCGCCTTTGACGCCGCCGGCGAGCCCACCGCGGCCGCCCTGGGCTTCGCGCGGCGCTGCGGCGTCGAGCCGAGAGCCTTGTCGCGCATCCGCACGGAGCGTGGTGAGTACTTGGCGGCCGAGGTTCGCCAGGCGGGACGACCCACGGCCGCCCTGCTCGCCGAGTTGCTGCCCGGCGTGCTGACCTCGCTCTCCTGGGAAAAGACGATGACCTGGGCGAACGGCGAGGGTCCCTGGGTTCGACCCGTGCACGGCGTGGTCGCTCGCTTCGGCGACGACGTCGTGTCCTTCGAGCTCTTCGGGGTGACGAGCGGGTCGACGACCTGCGGTCACCCCGTGCTTTCGCCGGAGCCGTTTGCGGTTTCGGGCTGGAGCGACTATCGAACCAAGCTCGGTCGACGGGGAATCGTCGTCGCCTTCGAGGAGCGGCGCGAGGCGCTGGTGCGTGGCCTGGCGGAGGCGGCGGTGGTTCTCGGGGGCGAGCTCGTCCCGGATCCCGAGCTGCTCGACAAGCTGACGGCGATCTGCGAGATCCCGGGGGTGGTGGCGGGTCGCTTCTCCGAGCGCTTCTTGGAGCTGCCCCGGGAAGTGCTGGTCACCAGTCTGCGGGACCATCAGAGCGCCTTCACCGTGCAGATCGGCGGCCGCCTGGTCCCTGCCTTTCTCACCGTGATGGATCGCTCCGACGACCCGGCGGGACGGGTGCAGGCCGGCAACGAGTGGGTGGTCGAGGCACGGCTCGGCGACGCTCGCTTCTTCCACGACGAGGACCGCAAGCGATCGCTCGCCGAGCGGGTCGAGAGCCTGAGCCAGCTGACCTTCCACACCGAGCTCGGCAGCTTCGCGGAGAAGAGCGACCGGGTGCGGCGCCTGGTCGGCATCCTGGCCGAGGCCTTGGGCTGGCCCTCGGAAGCCGGTGCCGCGGCGGAGGCCGCGCGCCTCGCCAAATGCGACCTGACCACTGCCATGGTCAAGGAGTTCACCTCGCTCCAGGGCGTGATGGGCGGTGTTTACGCGCGGGAGGAGGGTCTCCCGGAGGCCCTCTGGCAGGCCATCTACGACCAGTACCGGCCGGTCGGCGTCGACGACCCGATTCCGCGCGGCCGCGTCGGCCAGCTGCTCGCGCTCGCCGACCGCTTGGACACCCTGGTCGGCATCTTCGGTCTGGGTCTGGTCCCTTCGGGGAGCCGCGATCCGTTCGGCCTTCGCCGCGTCGCCCAAGGGCTGGTGCGCATCGTGCTCGAGGCCGGTCTGCCCCTCGATCTCGACCTCGCGGCGGCACAGGCGGTCGTCCTCTACGGCGGCCGCCTCCGGCGCTCCGGCGAAGAGGTCCTGGCGACGCTGCGTTCCTTCCTGCAGGACAGGGTGCGGACACTGCTCGGCCGTGCCGGCCTCGCCTACGACGAGATCGAGGCCGCCTTGGCGGTCGGCGGCGCTCAGTTGCCCGACGTCGAGGCGCGCGCCAGCGCCTTGCACGCGGTGCGCTCCGAGCCCGGCTTCCTGGCGGTCGTCCTCGCGGCCAAGCGGATCGCCAACATCCTGCGCGACCAAGCCGAGCACGAGCTCGACCCGGAGCGCCTGGCGGAGGACGCGGAGCGGGCACTCTACCGGGCGAGCCTCGAGCTGCGCGACGACGTCCTCGCCGCCGAGGCCAGGGGCGAGTACGAGGCTTGCTTGCGGTCGATCGCCGGCTTCGCCGACGTGCTCGAGCGCTTCTTCGTCGAGGTGCTGGTCATGGACGAGAACCGCGAGCTCCGACACAACCGTCTGGCGCTGCTCCAGTCGATCCAGCGCACGCTGTCCCGCACGGCACGCCTGACCGAGATGGTGGTGGATCGCAGCGAGCTGCGAAAAGGATGATGTGACGATGGCGGACCAGTGGATCTACGCTTTCGGAGACGGCCGCGCGGAGGGAGCCGGGCTTTCCTCCAGGATCCTGGGCGGCAAGGGGTTCGGCCTGGCCCAGATGAGCGCCCTGGGGATCCCGGTCCCGCCGGGCTTCATCATCACGACCGAGCTGTGCGCCCGGTACCAGGCCGATGGCAAACGCTATCCGGAGGGTCTCGAAGCGCAGTTCCGCTCGCAGCTGGCGGCGCTCGAGGCGCTGCTCGATCGCGGGTTCGGCGACCGCGAGCGGCCGCTCTTGCTGTCCGTGCGCTCGGGGGCGCCGGTGTCCATGCCGGGCATGATGGACACGATCCTGAACCTGGGGCTCAACGACGAGATCCTGGCGGCGCAGATCGCCCGCGGCACCGACGCCCGCTTCCTACGGGACTGTTACCGCCGCCTGCTGACCATGTACGGCGATGTGGTGCTCGGCGTGCCCCATGAGGCGTTCGAAGGAGTGCTCACGGACGTCCGCCAACGAGCCGCCGTGGCGGTCGACTCCGAGCTCTCCGCCGAGGCCTTGGGCGAGGTAGTTCGGCGGGATCTCGAAATCATCGCGGCCCACGGCCAGCCGTTCCCGTCGGACCCCGTCGCGCAGTTGTGGGGAGCGGTGGGCGCTGTCTTCGAGAGCTGGAATGTGCGTCGCGCGCGCGACTACCGACGCTTGCACGGCATCCCCGACGACCTCGGCACGGCCGTGAACGTGCAGGCCATGGTCTTCGGCAATCGAGGCCCCGACTGTGCCACCGGAGTGGCCTTCACACGCGACCCCTCGAACGGTGAACGGCGCATCTACGGCGAGTATCTGGTCAACGCGCAGGGCGAGGACGTCGTGGCCGGGACTCGCACGCCGCGGCAGCTCGCCGGCGGCGACGGGCAAGCGGGTCTCGGCGACGAGTTCCCGGAAGCCTTCCGCGACCTCGAACGGACCTGCGGCATCCTCGAGCGCGAGCGGCGGGAGATGCAGGACGTGGAGTTCACGATCGAGGCCGGGAAGCTCTACATGCTGCAGACCCGCTCCGGCAAGCGCACGGGAGCCGCGGCGGTGCGCATCGCCGTCGACATGGTGGAGGAGGGTCTGATCGACCCGACGACGGCGCTGAAGCGCGTCGAGGGGCACCACCTGGCGCAGATGCTGGCCCCGATCTTCGACGTGGCGGAGAAGGAGGCCGCGGTCGCCGCGGGTCGACTCCTGGCGCGGGGCCTCGCCGCCGGTCCGGGCGCCGCCGCGGGGCGCATCGCTCTCACCGCCGAGCGTGCCGCCGCGATGGCCCCTGGAGGGCCGGTCATCCTGGTGCGTGACGAGACCTCGCCCGAGGACATCGTCGGCATGCACGCGGCGGCGGGGATCCTCACGTCCCGCGGCGGGATGACATCGCATGCGGCCGTCGTCGCCCGCGGTCTGGGAAAGCCCTGCATCGTCGGCGCCGGGGCACTCAGCGTGGACGAAGTGAACGGCGAGCTGCGGGTCGCCGGCAGGATCCTCCACGAGGGAGACCTGCTGTCAATGGACGGCTCGACGGGAGAGGTCTTGGCGGGAGGCCTCGCGGCGCGTCCGTCGGAGGTGCTCGAGGGGTTGCTGGCGGGGGCGGAGCCTTCGAGCGGCGGCGAGCGAGCCTTTCGGCAGGTCCTCGCCTGGGCCGACGGCGAGCGGCGCCTGGGCGTGCGCGCCAACGCCGACACACCGCACGACGCCCGGGTGGCGCGCTCGCTCGGAGCGGCGGGAATCGGTCTCTGCCGGACGGAACACATGTTCTTCGAGGAGGAGCGCATTCCCTGGGTGCGGCAGATGATCCTGGCTCGCGATGCGGAGACCCGCCGCCGCGCCCTGACCCACTTGCTGCCCGTCCAGCAGGCAGACTTCGAGGGCATCTTCGCGGCGATGGAGGGCCTGCCGGTCACCGTGCGCCTCCTCGACCCGCCGCTGCACGAGTTCCTGCCGCGGGAGGAGCACGCCGTCGAGCAGGTCGCCGAGCAGATGGGCATCGGCGCGCAGGAGGTTCGGGACGCGGCGGCGGCGCTGGCCGAGTTCAACCCCATGCTCGGCCACCGAGGGTGCCGGCTGGGCCTCACCCACCCGGAGATCTACGACATGCAGGTCGAGGCGATCAGCCGCGCGGCCTGTGCGCTCGTGCGCCAGGGGAAGGATCCACGACCGGAGATCATGGTGCCGCTCGTCGGCACCGAGGAGGAGATGCGCCGACTCCGCGAAAGCACGGCAACCGTGGTCGCGCGTGTCCTGGCGAGCGAAGGCGTGACCCTCGCCATCCCGATCGGGACGATGATCGAAGTGCCGCGTGCCGCTCTGGTGGCCGACCGCATCGCCGCTCATGCTGACTTCTTCTCCTTCGGTACCAACGACCTAACGCAGATGACCTTTGGTTACTCGCGCGACGACGCCGGCAGCTTCCTGCCGCTCTACGTCGAGCAGGGCATCCTGCCCGTGGATCCCTTCGCCCAGCTCGACGAGGAGGGTGTCGGCGCCCTGGTGGCGACGGCGTGCGAGAAAGGGCGGGCGGCCAAGCCAGCGCTCAAACTGGGCATCTGCGGTGAGCACGGCGGCGACCCCGACTCGATCCGCTTCTGCGAGCGCTGCGGCCTCGACTACGTCTCGTGCTCGCCGTATCGCGTGCCCATCGCCCGGTTGGCGGCCGGGCGTGCGGCCTTGGGCGCATGAGGCGCTGGCGGTGATGCTCTCGCGCAGCGACCTTGACCCCGACCCTCTGCGCCAGTTCGGTCGCTGGTACCAAGAGGCGGAGCGCGCCGGCTTCATCGAGCCCACCGCCATGGTGCTGGCGACCGTCGACGCCGAGGCGCGACCTTCGGCGCGCGTCGTGCTGCTGAAGGGCTGGGACGAGCGAGGCTTCGTTTTCTTCACGCACTACGACAGCCGCAAGGGCCGCGAGCTCGCCGTCCATCCGCGGGCGGCGCTGCTCTTCTGGTGGGATCGACTCGGCTGGCAGGTGCGGCTCGAAGGCGAGGTCGAAGTGGTCAGCGGTGCGGAGTCCGACGCGTACTTCGCCGGCCGCGCGCGGGAGAGCCAGGTCGCGGCGCACGCCTCGCCCCAGAGCCGACCCATCGCCGGACGCGCCGAGCTCGAGGAGCGCTTCGCGGCGGTGGCGGGGCGCTTCGCCGAGCACGCCGTGCCCCGGCCCGAGCGCTGGGGCGGCTACCGGCTGCGACCGGAGCGTTGCGAGTTCTGGAGCCAGGGGCCGAACCGGCTCCACGACCGATTCGAGTACGAGCGCGGGGCGGACGGCGGCTGGCGCGTCGTCCGGCTGGCGCCGTAGCCGAGGACGCGGCGGCCGGGACGACAGCGGCAGTTTGCTACCCTAGCGCCCGCGGTTCGCGGCCATGGAACGCGTCGTCACAGCCATCCTCGGGGGCGGCCAGGGAAGTCGCCTCTACCCACTGACCCGGGACCGGGCGAAGCCGGCCGTGCCGCTGGCCGGCAAGTTCCGACTCATCGATGTGCCGATCAGCAACAGCCTTCATGCCGGCATCGACCGCATCTACGTCTTGACCCAGTTCAGCAGCGCCAGCCTCCACCGCCACATCTCTCAGGCCTACCGCTTCGACGTCTTCAGCCGCGGCTTCGTGAACATCCTGGCGGCCGAGCAGACGATCGGCAGCGTCGATTGGTACCAGGGCACCGCCGACAGTGTCCGGCAGAACCTGCACCGGCTGCGCTACCAGAACCCGAGCCAGCTCCTGATCCTCTCCGGCGATCACATGTATCGCATGGATCTGCGGGCCTTCGTCGAGCACCATCGGGCGAAGCAGGCCGACCTCACCGTGGCGGTCTACGCCGTGGATCGAGGCGAGGCCTCGGCGTTCGGGGTCATGCGTCTCGACGAGGGCGGGCGGGTCGTCGAGTTCTTCGAGAAGCCCCAGGACCCCGAGCTGATCGCCAACCTGGTCGTGCCGGAGGAGACCCTCGTGCGGCTGGGGTTCGAGCCGCGGCCGAACCTCTGCCTGGCGAGCATGGGGATCTACGTCTTCGAGCCCGACGTCTTGGGGGAGCTCCTCCTCGACACTCCTTACGTCGATTTCGGCAAGGAGGTGATCCCGGCGGCGATCAGCGACCGTCGCGTCTTCGCCTTCGGCTACGACGGCTACTGGCGGGACATCGGGACGATCCCGGCGTTCCACCTGGCGAACCTCGAGCTGACCCTGCCCGTGCCGCCCATGGATCTGCACTCGGAGGACGAGCCCATCTACACCCACGCTCGTTTCCTGCCCGGCAGCAAGATCCGCGATTGCCAGGTCCGGCGATCGGTGATCTGCGAGGGGGGCGTGTTGGAAGGGGCGACGATTGAGGACTCGGTGATCGGAATCCGCTCGGTCGTTCGCCCCGGGGCCGTGCTCGAGCGCACCGTGATGATGGGTGCCAACAGGTATCCGTGGGACGAAGAGGCCTCCGACCTGCCGCTCATCGGAGTGGGTCGGGACTGCGTCATCCGCAGCGCCATCCTGGATCTCGACACCCGCATCGGCGAAGGAGCGCGACTCGTCAACGAAGCCGCGGTGGAGGAGGCCGATGCCGCGAACTACTCGATCCGCGGCGGCATCATCGTGGTGCCCAAGGGCGCGGTGATCCCGCCGGGCACGGTCATCTAGCCCGCCCCTCCGTGGCGCTCCGAGTCTCCCGCACCGCCCGTCGTCGCTACGGGCTGGACGAGCTCCTTCCCGGCGGCGGGCGGCTGCCGCCGCCGGAGCTGCCGGCCCTACGGCGGATCGCTGACCGCATCAACCGCGCGCGGGCCTTGGACGAGACGGCCCAGCGACTCTCGGGCGGGGCACTGCTGGCGGCGAGTGTGATCGAGGAGCGGTTGGTCGGGGAGCTGCAGCAGCGAGAAGGTCGGCCGCGGGGCGCGAATTGGCAGGCGCTCTTCGACCGACTCGTCCACCGGGTGGGCGCCGGTAGGGTCGAGGAGACCCTCGCCCGCTGGCAGGCGGAATTCGGCGAACCCGGTGAGGCGCTCACCCCGGCCCATCGGTTGCGCGAACTGGTGACCCTTTGGCTGCTGGACGGCAACGAGGCGGTGCGAGGCATCATCGCTCCTCTCACCGAGGGCGCGCCGCGCCCCGAGCAGCTGTGGAATGCGGCCGGCCCCGCGGCGGGCCGGCGTTGGGCCCGCGTGCTGCGCCTGCTGTCCCAGTCTGGCGTTCCGTCCACCGGCCCCTTACTCGAGCAGTTGTCGGCTCTAGCGCGGCGAAGTAGCGAACCCGGTGGCGAGCCCGAGGACGCCGGCGCGGCACCGCTGGCTCTCGCGGCGGGCGGGGCCCTGACGGCGGCCGACGCCCTGGCCGAGGAGCGCCGGCCAGGGTTCACGCCGCCGGGTGACGCGGCGCCGGGGGCGGTGCCGGAGACGCCTCCGTCCTGGGAGCCGGCCTGGAGCCCGACGGCGCGCTACAGCGCGGAAGCCCCCTGGATGGCAGGCGTCGTCCTCGTCGCCAAGCAGGTCCACGTCTGGCTCGATCAGCTCTCCCGCGGGCGCGAACGCCGTGTGCAGCGCCTCGACGAGGTGCCCGAGGAAGAGTTGGAGCGTCTGGCGCGCTGGGGGTTCAACACCCTCTGGCTGGTCGGCATCTGGCAGCGCTCCCGGGCCTCACGCTGGATCAAGCAGCTGGGCGGCAACCCGCAAGCGGCCGCTTCGGCCTACGCGGTCGCCGAGTACCGCGTCGCCGAGGAGCTGGGCGGGGAAGCGGCGCTCGCCGTCCTGCGCGAGCGCGCCGCTGCCTGCGGGCTGCGGCTCGCCGCTGACATGGTCCCCAACCACATGGGAGTCGACTCCGACTGGGTGCTCGAGCATCCGGAGCGCTTCCTCGCCCTCCCCGAGCCGCCCTTTCCCACCTACAGCTTCCGCGGTCCCGACCTGTCGCCGGACGCCAGCGTGAGCTTGTATCTGGAGGACCACTACTACGACCGCAGCGACGCCGCGGTGGTCTTCCAGCGGGTCGACCGCCGCAAGGGGGAGGTCCGCTATGTCTACCACGGCAACGATGGCACAGGCCTGCCCTGGAACGACACCGCGCAGCTCGACTACCTGCGTGCCGACGTCCGGGAAGCGGTGCTCGAGACGATCGTGCGCGTCGCGCGGCAGTTCCCAGTCCTCCGCTTCGATGCCGCCATGACCCTGGCGCGGCGCCACTACCAGCGGCTCTGGTTTCCGCTTCCCGGCGCGGGCGGCGCGATTCCCTCGCGGGTCGGGCACGGCGTCGAGGCCGAGGAGTTCGACCGCCGGTTCCCTCGCGAGTTCTGGCGCGAGGTGGTGGAGCGCCTCGCCGCGGAGGTGCCGGAAGCCCTCCTCATCGCCGAAGCCTTCTGGCTGATGGAGGCGTACTTCGTCCGCGAGCTCGGGCTGCACCGCGCCTACAACAGCGCCTTCGTGAACCACCTGCGCGCCGGGCGTCCGGGGGCGCTGCGCCGCCATCTCGCGGAGCTCCTCCTCCTGGATCCGCGCCTCCTCGTGCACCAGGTCAACTACCTCTCGAACCCCGACGAGGCGCCGACGCGAGAGCTGTTCGGGGCGGGTGAGCGGTACCTGAGCGTTTGTACGTTGCTCGCCACCCTGCCGGGCCTGCCGATGTTCGCCCACGGCCAGGTGGAGGGTTTGCGAGAGCGCTACGGCATGGAGTATCGGCAGGCGTACCTCGACGAAGGGGCTGACCCCGCGCTGATCGCCGACCACGAACGGCGCATCGCGCCGCTGCTGGCCCGGCGACGGGTCTTCGCCGATGCCGAGCGTTTCCGCCTCTACGAGCTCGAGGCCAGAGGCAACGCCGCGGAGCAGGTCCTCGTCTTCTCGAACGGGGAGGGTCACGACCTTCACCTTGTCGCCAGCAACCTGGGACCGGCCTCCGCGCGAGGCACCGTTGACCGATCGACGCCGTTCCGACCTGCCGAGGGTGCCTCGCCCACGACCGGCCGGCTGCGGGATCTCCTGCCGCCCGGGGCAGCGAGCGCCTCGGAGCTCACGGCTCGCGACCTCGCGACCGGCGAGCAACTCACCTGGGCGGCCGCGATGGGCCCGGGCCTGACTCTCGATCTGGCGCCGTGGCAAGCGCGGGTGCTGACCGACTTCGCCTGGCGCCGGGCGCTCGTTGCCGCGCCGGAGGCGGCCCTGCGTAGCGGCTGGTGGCGACGCCTGTGGGAGCGTGTGGAGCGGCTGTGGCGGCGGCTGCACCGACGGCGCTAGGGCACTTGCCTCGGAGCCGGCGCTCGGAGAGACTTGGTAGAGTCTCCACCAACCAACGGAGCGAGCGAGGGAAGCCATGGCCAAGAAGAAGGCTGCGAAGAAGACCAAGGCGAAGGCGAAGAAGGCCGTCAAGGCGAAGGCCAAGCCGAAGAAGAGAGTGGCCAAGAGAGCCAAGCCCAAGGCAAGGCCGAAGGCCAAGGCGAAGGTCAAGGCGAAGGCCAAGGCGAAGGCCAAAGCCAAGCCGAAGGTCCGCGCCGCGGCGAAGCCCATGAAGAAAGCCGCCGGGAAGGCGGCACCCGCACCCGCGCCGGCCCCAGCGCCGGCTCCCGAGCCGATGTCCATCGAGCCCATGGGCTGGCCCTGGGGCTCGGGGAGCTCCTAGGCACGCGAGCCTCAGGGCTCGAGCAGGAGCAGGGAATGGGCGGGCAGGTCGGCCGGCGCGGTCGCGGGCCGGGCCGTGGCTCGCCCGGTGGCGAGCAGGGGTCTACCCCGCGAGAGCTCGCTCGGCAACGGCAGGGGCCGCGTCCCCTGGTTGCACACCAGCGCGAGGCGTTCTCCCAGGTAGACGACGAGACCCGGGGTACCGGAGCCCCCCCTCGGCGGCAGCTCGCGCCAGACGACCGCCTCCCGCGCCCGCCGCCGGCGCAAGTCGGGGGTGGTCCGTCGCAGCGTGATCAGGGCCGAGACGAGGTCGCGGAAGTCCTCCCCCGGGACCACTTCCCAGTCGAGCCAGGTCAGCGGGTCGTCGTGGCAGTAGGCGTTGTTGTTGCCGCCTTGCGTGCGGCCCAGCTCGTCGCCGTGGGCGAGCATCGGGACGCCGGAGGAGAGCAGCAGGGTCGCCAGTAGGGACTCGCGCACGTGGCGCCGCCGCTCGAGGACGGGCGCTCGGCGCGTCGGACCTTCGGCGCCCCAGGCGCGGCTCCAGTTTTCGTCGGCGCCGTCGCGGTTGCTCTCGCCGTTGGCCTCGTTGCGCTTGTGGGTGTAGCTGACGAGGTCGCGGAGGGTGAAGCCATCGTGACAGGTCACGTAGTTGACGGAGCGCTCGGCGCCGCCGGCAAAAAGATCCGGGCTGCCCGCGACCCGTAGTGCGGCTTCGGGTGCCGCCGCGGGATCGCCTCGCCAGTACCGACGCAGGCTGTCGCGATAGCGGTCGTTGCACTCCAGCCACTCCGGGGGGAAGCGGCCCAGGCAATGGCCCTCAGGCCCCAAGTCCCACGGCTCGGCGATCCACTTGACGCCGGTAAGGACGGGGTCGGCGGCGAGGGCGGCGAAGAGAGGTGACGCGGGGTCGAAGCGGCCATCTTCGTCGCGAAACAGGACCGGCGCGAGGTCGAGGCGGAAGCCGTCGACGCCTAGCCGCTCGACCCACCAGCGTGCGCAGTCCAGGACGAGTTGTCGGACGAGCGGGCGGGAGGCGGCGAGGGAGTTGCCGCAACCCGTGAAGTCGAGATAGCGAGCCGCGTCGCCGGGGCGCAGGCGATAGTACGAGGCGTTGTCGATGCCGCGCAGCGCCAGCGTGGGCTCCTCCGGCGGGCCCTCGCCGCAGTGGTTGAGCACCAGGTCGACGAGCACCTCGAGGCCGGCCGCATGGAGCGCGCCCACCATGGCGCGGAACTCGGCCACCTGCCGGCCGTCATCGCCGGTGGCGTAGCCGGAATGCGGCGCGAAGAAGCCGACCGGGCTGTAACCCCAGTAGTTGGACAGCCCGAGCCTCGTCAGTCGGGCCTCGCTGACGTGGTGTTGCACGGGCAGGAGCTCGATCGCCGTCACCCCGAGCCGTCGCAGGTGGTCGAGGACCGGCTCACTGGCGAGGCCGAGGTACGTGCCCCGCAGGTGCGCGGGCACATCGGGGTGCAGTTTCGTGAGTCCTTTGACGTGGGCCTCATAGATCACCGTCTCGGCCCACGCTCGGCGAGGTCGCGGCCCGTGGGCGGCGACCGGCACCTCCAGCACCACTCCCTGCAGGCCGGCACCCCCCTCGTGGCGAGCCCTGCCCGCCACCGCCGGCGCCCGCGGATCCAGCAGCACGAGGCTGGGGTCGAAGCAGTGGCCCTGTTCGGACGAGCGGGGACCGTCAACACGGTAGCCGTAGCGCAAGCCCGAGCAGTCGCCCGGCACCTCGCACCACCATAGCGCCGGCGCGACGCGCTCGAGGGGGATCGCCTCCGCCGCTTCGCGTCGGCTCGTCGCCGTCCACAGGACGAGCTCGACCCGAGTGGCGTGCTCGCTGGCGAGGCCGAACCCCGCGCGATCCCCTGCGAGCTGCACGCCGGGGGCCGGCGTCAGAGGCGACACGGGAGCGAAGTGTAGTCGCTTGCTAGACTGCCGCCGTCGTCCGGGGCACCGCGCCTTGCCGAAGATCCGTCTCCTCCCCGACCACGTCGCGAGCCAGATCGCGGCGGGCGAGGTGGTCGAGCGGCCCGCCTCGGTGGTCAAGGAACTGGTCGAGAACGCCCTCGACGCCGGCGCGAGTCGGGTGCGCGTCGAGCTCGAGGCGGGGGGCAAGCGCCGCATCGTCGTACTCGACGACGGCGAGGGGATGGCGTCGGACGACGCGCTCCTGGCCTTCGATCGGCACGCGACCTCCAAGATCTCCGCGGCCGCGGACCTCGAGCGGGTGGCGACGTTCGGCTTCCGCGGCGAGGCCTTGCCTTCGATCGCCGCCGTCTCGCGCCTGGAGATGGTGACCGCCACGGCGGCCGGCGAGGGGACGCGCGTGCGCATCGAGGGCGGACACGTCCGCGTCGTCGAGCCGCGCGGCGCGCCGTGCGGCACGCGCCTGGAGGTCGCCTCGCTCTTCTACAACGTCCCGGCGCGGCGCGAGTTCTTGAAGACCACGACGACCGAGCTGCGGCGCGCCGTCGAGGGGATCCAGGGCTACGCTCTGGCCAGGCCCGACGTGCGCTTCGGTCTCTGGCACGAGGGTCGCGAGGTCCTCGACACCGAGCCGGCGGGCGCCGCTCCCGAAGGCACCCGCCGGCGCATCGCGCAGCTCTTCGGCGAGCCGCTGATGGCCGCGCTCGTGCCGCTGCCGGGGGCGAGCGAGCCGGGGAGCAGCCTCATCTGGGGCTTCGTGGGCCGGCCGGCGACGGCCCGGGGGCGGCGCCAGTTCCTGTACGTCAACCGGCGGTTGGTGCGCGACCGAGCGCTCGTGGCGGCCTTCTACCGCGCCGTGCGCGAGGAGTGGCGCAGCGACGACGCACCGGCTCTCTTCCTCTTCCTCGACCTGCCGCCGGCGTCCGTCGACGTCAACGTCCATCCGCAGAAGGCCGAGGTGCGCTTCCGCGACACCGGCTTGCTCGAGCGGGTGGGCGCCGCCCTGCGCCAGGGCTTGGTCGCGGCGCGCGGCGAGGGACCGGTGCCGCTACGCTTGCCTCCCTCGATCGAGTCGCCGCCGCCGGCGGCGTGGGAGGGAGCGGGGGGCTGGAGTCGAGCTGGCAGCGTGGCGGAAGGGGGCCGGCTGGCCGAGGCCGTGTACGGGCCACCCGTCGTGCGCCCGGTGCGGCTCTCCGGGCGCAACGGCGCCGAGCGGAGCCTCCGCCTCCTGGGTCAGTACAAGGGAACGCTGATCCTGCTCGAGGGTCCCGACGGCCTCTACGTGATCGACCAGCACGTCGCCCACGAGCGCGTCTTGTACGAGCGGCTGCGCCGCGAGCTGGCGGCGGAGGCCCCCGTCCGTCAAGCGCTGCTCACCCCGGTCCTGCTCAGTCTGTCGGCCGTCGAGCGGTTGCGTCTGGCGGAGCTCGGCCCCGAGCTCGAGGCGTGCGGTTTCTCCCTGACCGAGTTCTCTGGTGGTGATCTGGCCGTGACGGCCCTACCCGCAGGTCTCGCCCACGACGAGGCCGAGGCGATCCTTCTCGCCGTCGCGCACGCGCCGGAGCTGGGGGAGGGGGGGGCGGGCCTCCGACGCACCCTGCTCGAAGGGACCGCCGCCGCTCGTGCCTGCCGAGCCGCCGTGAAGATGCACGAGCCGCTGTCGGGCGAGGAGATGCAGCGCCTGGTCTCGGAGCTCTTCGCCGCCGAGCAGCCGTACGCTTGTCCCCACGGGCGCCCGATCGTCCTCAAGATGAGCGACGCCGATCTGGAGCGGCGCTTCGGCAGGAGATAGGTGTTGGGCGAGACCTCTCCCCCGGCGCTCGTGGTGGCCGTCCAGGAGCGGCTCGCGCATCGCTTCGCCGACCCGGCGCTCCTCGCCGCCGCGCTGACCCACCGGTCGTGGGCCCACGAGCGGGGGGAAGGGCCGACCTACGAGCGGCTGGAGTTCCTGGGCGACGCGGTGCTCACGCTGATCGCCGCCGGCTGGCTCTACCGCACCTTCCCGGGGAGCGCCGAAGGGGAGCTGTCGCAGTTCAAGAGCTACCTGGTGAGCGAGCCGGTGCTGGCGGAGGCGGCCGAGGGCCTGGCGCTCGGCGAGGCGCTGCGCCTCGGGGTCGGGGAGGAGCGGTCGGGCGGTCGCCGCAAGGCCTCGCTGCTGGCGGATGTGCTCGAGGCCGTGGTCGGCGCCCTGTTCCTCGACGGCGGCCTCGCGGTGGCCGAGCGCTTCGTCGAGCCCTTGCTCGAGGCGGCGCTGGTGGCTCGGGCGCAACTCGGGGCCGAGGACGCGAAATCGCGCCTGCAGGAAGCCCTGCAGGCGCGGGGCGCGGCGCCGCCGCGCTACGACCACGTCGCGGCGCAAGGCCCCGATCATGACAAGTCGTTCACCGTGGAGTGCTGGCTGGGCGAGGTTCTCGCGGCGGTGGCGAGCGGGCCGAGCAAGAAGGTGGCCGAGCAACGGGCGGCCGCCGCGGCGCTCGTCTTCGTCGAAGGGGGCAGGTCGAGTTGAGCCGCCGCGGCGACGGGCGGCTCGGCTAGAATCCGCGCCTCGCGAGGCGAGCCTCATGGAGCGCGTCGAGATCCGTCACCTTGCCGAGCACATCGGCGAGATCGTTCGCCTGCGGGGATGGCTCGCCAACAAACGCTCGAGCGGCAAGCTCGCCTTCCTCCAGGTGCGCGACGGCAGCGGGGTGGTGCAGGGTGTGGCGAACCGCTCCGAGCTGCCGGCGGCCGGGTGGGAGGCCGTCGAGCGCGTCGGCCAGGAATCGACGGTCGCTCTCACCGGCTTGGTCCGCGCCGACACCCGCGCGCCCGGCGGTGTGGAGGTGCAGATCCAGGAGTTGGCGATCGAGCACTTGACCGACGACTTTCCGATCGCGCCCAAGGAGCACGGTGTGGCGTTCCTCATGGAACACCGCCATCTGTGGTTCCGGTCGCGGCGACAGCAGGTCATCTTGCAGATCCGCTCGGAGGTCGTGCAGGCGATTCGCGACTATTTCTACGACCGCGAGTACGTGCTGATCGACTCGCCGATCCTCACTCCCGCGGCCTGCGAGGGGACCTCGACGTTGTTCGAGACCGACTATTTCGGGGAGAAGGCCTACCTGTCGCAGTCTGGTCAGCTCTACCTCGAGCCGGCGGCGGCGGCGCTCGGCAAGGTGTACTGCTTCGGGCCGACCTTCCGGGCCGAGAAGTCGAAGACCCGCCGCCACATCATGGAGTTCTGGATGGTGGAGCCGGAGGTCGCCTTCCTCGAGTTCGAGGGGCTGTGCGATCTCGCCGAGGACTTCGTGTGCGAGCTCGTGGCGAGGGTGCTCGAGCGCTGCCGGCCGCAACTCGCGATCCTCGAGCGGGACACGGCGGCGCTCGAAACCGTGCGCAAGCCGTTTCCGCGCGTGACCTACAGCGAGGCGGTGGAGTTGCTCCAGGGCAAAGGGGTCGGTCTCCCCTGGGGAGACGACTTTGGCGCCGAGCACGAGACCGCTCTCGGCGAGCTCTTCGCGCGGCCGCTGTTGGTCACCCGCTACCCGGCGGCGATCAAGGCTTTCTACATGCAGCCGGCGCCGGAGGATCCGCGCCTGGCGCTGGCGCTCGACGTGCTGGCGCCCGAGGGCTACGGTGAGATCATCGGCGGCAGTCAACGCATTCACGATCACGACCTGCTGCTGCGGCGGATCGAGGAGCACGACCTGCCGCGGGAGGCCTTCCAGTGGTATCTCGACATCCGCCGCTACGGCACGTTCCCGCACAGCGGCTTCGGCATGGGACTCGAGCGCTTCCTCGCCTGGATCTGCGGTCTACAGCACATTCGCGAGGCGATTCCCTACCCGCGAATGCTGTACCGGATCTACCCCTGAGACCGTGATGGGCCCCCAAGCCTGGGCGACCGCGGCGAGTCTCGGTGCCCTGATCCTGATCTGGGGCACGACCTGGGCAGCCATCCGCATCGGCCTCGAGGGCATCCCGCCCTTTGCCGGTGTGGCGATGCGCTTCGGTCTGGCGGGGGCGCTGCTCGTGGCCTGGGGGGCGAGGCGGGGGTCGGTCTGGCCCCGAGATCGGCGAGCCGCCGCTCTCGCGGCGCTCAACACTGTTTGCACCTTCCTCGTACCCTACGTGCTCGTGTACTGGGCGGAGCAGTGGGTACCGTCCGGCTTGGTGGCGGTGCTCTTCGCCACTTTCCCCCTCTTCGTCGCCCTCCTCGCACACCCCTTCCTGCCGGAGGAGCGGCTCACCGTGCGCACGGTCCTGGGGACGCTGCTCGGGCTCCTCGGCGTGGCGACGATCTTCTCCGAGGAGCTGACGGCACTGGGGGGGCCGCAGGTGCGCTTCGTCTCCCTGGTCTTCCTCTTCTCGCCCTTGGTCTCCGCCGCCGCCAACGTCGCCATCCGCCGCTGGGGGCGGGACGTTCATCCCCTGGCCCTCACGGGGCCGCCGATGCTGGCGACCGGAGTCGTGGCCGGCGGCCTGTCGCTCTGCCTGGAGCGGGGCCGGCCGCTGATTCTCGACCTGCCTTCGATCGCCTCGGTCGTTTATCTCGCCGTCCTCGGATCGGCGCTCACCTTCGTTCTCTATTTCCGCCTGTTGGCGCGCCTGCCGGCGACGCGTCTCGCCCTGATCGCCTTCGCCATTCCCGTCGTCGCCGTCCTGGTGGGGGCCGTCCTCTTCGAGGAACGCTTGACGGGGCGCGTCGGGTTGGGGGCCGCCCTGGTGCTCGGCGGAGTGGCGGTGACCCTGAGCCGCAGCGGGCGCTGAAGCAGGTCGCGTGTTGACGGCACCTCGCACTGCGGCATAGCCTGGCCCCGCTGGCCTGCGGGGCCAGGCGAGGACGGATGAGCCAGCAGAACCCCAGTGCCAGTGAGCGGGAGTCCCGCCAGGTCGCCGAAGCCGCACGGCAGCGGGAGTGGAAGGCACCGAGCTTCCTGCGCGAGCTCTTCCTCGGTAGCTTCCGGCTGGATCTGATCCATCCCTTTCCCCTGGAACCGGCGCTGCGCCCGGAGTTCGCGGCCTTCTACCACGCCTTCGAGGAGTTCCTGCGCACCGCGGTCGACCCCATCGAGATCGACACCACCGGCGAGTATCCGGCGCACGTCCTCGCGGGGCTGCGCGAGCTCGGCGCCTTCGGCATGAAGATCGGCAAGGAGTACGGCGGCCTCGGATTCACCAACCGCGAGTACCAGAAGATCATGCAGTTGGTCGGCAGTGTCGACGGGAACCTGTCGGCTCTGCTCTCGGCCCACCAATCGATCGGCGTGCCCCAGCCGCTGAAGCTCTTCGGCAGCGAGGCCCTGAAGAAGAAGTACCTGCCGCGCTGCGCGCGGGGTGACATCTCGGCCTTCGCGCTGACGGAGCCCGATGTGGGCTCCGACCCGGCTCGCATGACGACCTCCGCGGTGCGGACGGCGGACGGCACGGCGTACGTCCTCAACGGCACCAAGCTCTGGTGCACGAACGGCACGATCGCCGACCTGCTCGTCGTCATGGCCACCGACCCGGCAAGCAAGAAGATCAGCGCCTTCGTCGTGGAGATGGCGTGGCCCGGAGTGCGGATCGAGGGCCGCTGCCACTTCATGGGCCTGCGGGCGCTCGCCAACGCCGTCATCTCCTTCACCGAAGTGCGAGTGCCGGCCGAGAATCTGATCGGCGAGGAGGGGCGCGGCCTGAAGATCGCCCTCACGACGCTCAACGACGGTCGCCTGTCGATCCCGAATGGCGCCGTGGGGGCCGCGAAGGCGTGTGTCGAGATCTGCCGCAGGTGGGCCAACGAGCGCGTGCAGTGGGGCAAGCCGGTGGGCCGGCACGAGGCGATCGCCCACAAGATCGCCGACATGGCCGCGACGACCTTCGCCATGGAGGCGATCGCTCAGGTCACCACCGCGATGACGGATCGCGGCGGCCACGACATCCGCCTGGAAGCTGCGGCTTGCAAGGAGTGGAACACGACCCGCACCTGGCAGATCGTCGACGACACCATGCAGGTGCGGGGCGGTCGTGGTTACGAGACCGAGAGCTCGCTGGCGGCGCGCGGCGAGCCGCCGATCGGCGTCGAGCGCATGATGCGCGACTTCCGGATCAACACCATCTTCGAGGGCTCGAGCGAGATCATGCACCTGTTCATGGCGCGCGAGGCCGTGGACAAGCATCTGGACGTCGCCGGGGCGTTGATCGACCCCGAGAAGAGTGCTGGTGCGAAGCTCGGCGCCCTGCTGGGCAGCGCCGGCTTCTACGCCCTCTGGTACCCGGGTCGCTGGCTGGGCTGGGGGCACTGGCCCCGCTATGCCGCCTTTGGGCGACTGGCTCGCCACCTGCAATTCGTCGAGCGCCGCACCCGCAAGCTGGCGCGTGCCGTATTCCACGGCATGGTGGTCCATCGAGCCAAGCTGCAGAACAAGCAAGGCTTCCTCTTCCGCCTGGTGGACATCGCCAACGAATTGTTCGCCGTCGCGGCGGCCGCCAGCCGTGCCGAAGCGCTGCGGCGGGCGGGGGCGGCCGAGGCGACCGAGGCCTTCGACCTGGCCGACCTCGCCTGCCGCAGCGGCCGCCGCGAGGTCGATCGCCTGTTCCACGAGCTGTGGCACAACGACGACGTGCAGAAGTACCGCACGGGGGTGAAGACCCTCGAGGGTCGCTACGCCTGGCTCGAAGAGGGCGCGCTGGGGCTCCCGCCTTGGGACGCCGGCGCCCTCGAGCAGGCGACCCTGCGCCCGGTCGCGGCATCGAAGGCTCGGGGCTAGACTCCGGCGCGCCATGGGAGGTTTCGCCGGCAAGCCGCGCCGGATCGGTCTGATCAGCCTGGGCTGCGCGAAGAACCGCGTGGACAGCGAGGTGATGCTCGGCCGTCTGCGCGGCAGCGGCCACGAAGTCGTCGCCGACCTCGAGGACGCCGACACCGTGGTCGTCAACACATGCGGCTTCATCGACGAGGCTCGCCAGGAGTCCATCGACACCATCCTCGAGATCGCCGCTCGTAAGGGGCGGGGCCTGGACCGTCTGCTGGTCGCCGGCTGCATGGTCAACCAGTACGGCCCCGAGCTGGCGCAGGAGATCCCCGAGATCGACGGTTTCATCGGTCTCGACGACCTCGGACGGGTCGAGGACGTGGTCGCGCCGGGCGGCGCCGCGGCGCCGCCGCCGGCGCCGTCGCACCTAGTGTTCGACCATACCGAGCCGCGGCTGCTGACGACCCGGGGCTACGCCTACTTGAAGGTGGCCGAAGGCTGCGACAATCCGTGCACCTTCTGCGCCATTCCGCAGTGGCGGGGACGGTTCCGGAGCCGCAACATCGAGAGCCTGGTCGCGGAGGCCCGGGCGCTCGAAGCGCGGGGCATCCGCGAGCTCTGCCTGATCGCCCAGGACACGACACGCTACGGCGAGGACCTGGGGCTGGGGCGGCACGGCCTGACGCGTTTGGTCGAGGCCTTGCTCGAAGGCACGGGGATCCCCTGGCTGCGCTTCCTCTACGCCTATCCCACCACCCTCGACGAGGAACTCTTGCACTGGATGGGGCGAGAGCCGCGGTTCCTCGCTTACCTCGACATGCCGCTGCAGCATTCCCACCCGGAAGTCCTCCGCGCCATGCGGCGAGGCGGCGGACCGCGCCGCTACCTGCGGCAGCTCGAGCGGGCGCGGGAGCTGGCGCCGGAGGTCTCCCTGCGCACGACCTTCATCGTCGGCTTCCCGGGCGAGAGGGCCGAGCACTTCGAGCACCTGCTCGCCTTCGTGCGCGAGGCGCGGTTCGATCATCTCGGCGCGTTCCTCTACAGCCCCGAGCCCGGAACCCCCGGCGCGGAGCTCGGCGGGCGCGTCCCGCGCGCCGTGGCCCGGCGACGACACGCGGCTCTACTCGAGGCGCAGCGGCCGATCGCCTTGGAGAGCCGCCGGCGCCTCCTCGGCAGACGGCTCGAGGTGCTGGTGGAGGGGGCCTGCGACGAGACGGAACACCTGCTCCAGGGCCGGCATCGCGGGATGGCGCCCGAGATCGATGGTCGCGTGCTGATCAACGACGGGGTCGCGGCGACCGGGCAACTCGTCGAGGTGGAGATCACCGAGGCGTACGCCGACGACCTGGTGGGTCGGATCATCGGGCCGGCGGGCGCCGTGGCGGCGCTGCCGGCCCCCGCTTGACGCACGTCCGGCGATGCGCTGGATCGAGGACGCCGCCGCGAGCGAGGAGCTGCCGCAGGGGGCAGTCGCCACGCTCGGCAACTACGACGGCGTGCACCGCGGCCAGCAGGCGATCCTCAGCCGGGTCGTCGCCCGGGCTCGGGAGCTCGGCCTGCCGAGCGCCGTCGTCACCTTCGATCCCCACCCCCTTGCCGTGCTGAACCCCGAGCGTTGCCCGGCGCGCCTGACGACCCGAGAGCAGAAGGCCCGGCTCCTCGACGCGCAGGGCATCGATCATGTCCTGGAGATCCGCTTCACCCGCTCCTTCGCCGCGACATCGGCCGGCGACTTCGTCCGCGGCTTCTTGCGCGGCCGGCTGCTCGTCCGTGAGGTTTTCGTCGGCTCGCGCTTCGTGTTCGGACGCGCGCGGGAAGGAGATCTGGCGAGCCTGGTCGCGCTCGGCGCGGAAGTCGGTCTCAAGGCCGTCGGAGTGCCGGAGGTCCTCGAGGACGGTGCTCCCGTATCGAGCAGCCGGATTCGAGACGCGGTGGCCGCCGGCGATGTCGAAGAGGCCGCCCGGCTGCTCGGACGCCCCTTTGACATCCTCGGTACAATAGTTCACGGGCAAGAGCGAGGGGCCGCGCTGGGTTGGCCCACCATCAATCTCGCGACCGACAACGAGCTGCTGCCGCGGAACGGCGTCTACACCTCTCGGGTCCACTTGTTGGCGAGCGGTGAGACCCGGGAAGCGGTGAGCAACGTCGGCACCCGACCGACCTTTTCTGGCATCGCCGGCAAACCCATGGTGGAGAGCCACATCCTGGACTTCGCCCGAAACGTATATGGGGAGCGGGTCGAGTTGGCATTCCTCGCCCGCCTGCGGGACGAACAGAGATTCCCTTCCACGACCGAGTTGGCGCGTCAGATCGGGCGCGATATCGAGGCGGCGCGACAGTTCTTCGCGAGACGAGCGCACGGAGCCTCCGGCTCGCCCAGGAGACCCTAGATGACCAACGACAAGATCGTGAGTGTGAGCGACAACAACTTCGAGCGCGACGTGCTGCAGTCCGACGTTCCCGTCCTGGTGGATTTCTGGGCCGAGTGGTGCGGCCCGTGTCGGATGGTGGCCCCGGTGCTGGCCGAGCTCGCAGACGAGCTGGGCGGGCGCGTGCGGATCGCCAAGCTCAACGTCGACGACAACCAAGACCTGGCCATCCGATACCACGTCTCGAGCATCCCGACCTTCATCCTTTTCAAGCAGGGGCAGGTCGCCGACCGCATGCTCGGCGCGATGCCGAAGGGCGCCTTCCACGATTTCCTCGGGCGTCACGTCTGAGTTCGGCGAGCGGCCAGCGGATCTCCTGGTCGCCGACTTGGCGAAGAGAGGCTGTCGGGCGCTGGCGGTTCTCGCTGAGAGTGCCGGAGATCCCGACCTGGCGCCCTTCGTCGGGGCCGCCCACCTGGGCGGCTCTCTGCTCATTCTCGGTGCCGACGGACGACCGCGTCTCGGTTACCTGACCGAGATGGAACGGGATGAGGCGGCGGCCACCGGTTGCGAGCTGCTGACGCCCGAACAGCTCGGAGTGAGGAGTTTGCTCGACGCGAAGGCGGACGCGGCCGGTCTGTGGGGCGCCGTGGTGGAGCGAGCGCTCGCGCTCTGCGGCCTCGAGGCGCAGCCAATGGCGCTGGCCGGCCGCCTGGGCGTGGGGGTCGTGGCGGCGCTCACCGAACGGCTCGTCGCCGCGGGTTGGCGTCCGGTCGACGGCGCCGACGCGCTGCGTCGCTGGCGTCGCTCGAAGACCGCCGGAGAGTTGGCCGAGATCCGGCGTGCGGCGGCGGGCGCCGTCGCGGCGATGACCCGGGTGACGGAGCTGTTGGCGTCGGCGAGCTCGCGGCAGGGCGAGCTGTGGCTCGAAGGTGAGCTCCTCCGCGTCGGCCGGCTGCGGCGCGCCGTGGCCCTGGAGCTGGCCGAGCGCGGCCTCGAGCAACCGCACGGTAACATCCTGGCGGCCGGCCGAGACGCTAGCGTGCCGCATTCTCAGGGCACCTCGGAGCACGTCGTGAGGGCAGGGGAGTTGCTGGTCGTCGACCTCTTTCCGCGCGGGCGGCTCTATGCCGACTGCACGCGGACGTTCTGCGTCGGCGAGCCTCCAGCGGCGGCGGCGGCGGCGCACGCCGAGGTTCGAGCGGCGCTCCAGGCCGCCGCCCGGCAGGTGCGGGCCGGGACGCCGGGTTGGGACCTGCAGCGGGCCGTTTGCGACCGCTTCGCGGCCGCCGGTTGGGCGACACCGATCGAGTCACCGGGGAGCGCACACGGTTACGTGCACCCTCTCGGCCACGGCGTCGGCTACGAGCTGCACGAGCTGCCGAGTTTCCGCCGCGAGGCGGCAGGGGAGGGACGTCTGGCAGAAGGCGACGTCTTCACGCTCGAGCCGGGGCTCTACTCACCCGACGAGGGTTGGGGAGTGCGGCTCGAGGACCTGGGTCGCCTCGGCTCGGACGGCTTCGAGAACCTGACGCCGCTGCCCTACGATCTCGACCCGCGCGCCTACCGCTCGACCCAGTAGTTCGGCGCTTCCTTGGTGATCGTCACGTTGTGGGCGTGGCTCTCTTTGAGTCCCGCCGTGGTGACCTGCAGGAAGCGAGCCCGGGTGCGCAGCTCCTCGACGGAGGTGCAGCCCGCCAGACCCATGCCCGAACGCAGCCCCCCGGTGAGCTGGGTTAGCATCTGGTGGACGCTCCCCTTGTAGGGGACCATGCCCTCGATGCCCTCGGGGACGAGCTTGGCGAGCTCCCCGTTCTCCTCCTGGAAGTAGCGCTCGGCGCTGCCTTTCGCCATCGCCGACAGGGAGCCCATCCCGCGATAGGCCTTGTAGGTGCGGCCCTGGTAGAGGATCGTCTCGCCGGGGCTCTCCTCGGTGCCGGCGAAGAGCGAGCCGATCATCACGGCATGCGCCCCGGCCGCCACCGCCTTGGTGATGTCGCCCGAGAACTTGATGCCGCCGTCGGCAATCAGGGGCACCCCATTCGGCCCGGCCGCCCGCGCGCAGTCGAGGATCGCTGTGATCTGGGGCACGCCGGCCCCGGTCACGACGCGCGTCGTGCAAATCGAGCCCGGACCTATGCCCACCTTGACCGCGTCGACCCCGCGCTCGACGAGCGCCAGCGCGCCGGCTTCCGTCGCCACGTTGCCGACGATGAGCCGCACCTCCGGGAAGCGCTCCCGCAGCCGCTGGACCGCGCTCAAGACGCTCCGGCTGTGGGCGTGCGAGGAGTCGAGCACGAGCACATCGACCTTGGCGGCCACCAACGCCTCGGCGCGCTCGAGGTAGCGGCCCGCGGAGCCCACGGCGGCTCCGACCCGTAGGCGGCCCAGCTCGTCCTTACAAGCGCTCGGGAACTGAATCGCCTTCTGGATGTCCTTGACCGTGATCAGGCCCTTCAGGTTGCCGTCGCGATCGACGACCAGGAGCTTCTCGATCTTGTGCCGGTGGAGGAGCGCCTTGGCTTCGTCGAGCGTCGTGCCCTCGGGCACGGTGATCAGGTTCTCCCGGGTCATCAGCTCGTCGATCCGCCGTTCGAGGTCCGATTCGAAGCGCAGGTCGCGGTTGGTGAGGATGCCGCGCAGACGGCCGTCGGCGTCGGTGACGGGAACGCCCGAGATCTTGTAGCGAGCCATCAGCGCGAGCGCCTCGCGGATGCGTTGCTCCGGTCGCATCGTCACCGGGTCGACGATCATGCCGGCCTCGGAGCGCTTGACCTTGTCGACCTGCTCGACTTGTTCCTCGATCGACAGGTTCTTGTGGATGATGCCGATCCCGCCCTCCTGCGCCAGCGCGATCGCCAGTCGGGACTCGGTCACCGTGTCCATGGCCGCCGACAGGACGGGGATGCTCATCTGGATCCCACGGCAGAGCCAGGTGGCGAGGTGGACCTCGGTGGGATGCACCTCAGACAACCCAGGCTCGATCAAGACGTCGTCGAAGGTCAGAGCCAGCCGGGGGAGCTTGGCGTCTTCGGGCATCAGGTCACCACCTGGGCTCGGCCGTGGCACTTCTTGTACTTCTTGCCCGAGCCGCACGGGCAAGGGTCGTTGCGCCCGATCTTCTCACCCTCCCGCACGACGGCCACCGGGCGGGGCGGTCCGGCGGCCTTCGCCGGAGCACTGAAGTCGAGGCGGGACGGGGCCGGCTGCGGCGGCCTGACCCGGCGTTGCTGGGCGAGCTGCTCGACCGACACCGGCTCGACCCGGAACAAGGTCTTCAAGACGGTGTCCTCGATGCGCTCCTTCATCTCTTGCAAGAGCTCGAAGCTCTCGCGCTTGTACTCGTTCTTGGGATCGCGCTGGCCGTAGCCGCGCAAGCCGATGCCTTCCTTCAAGTGGTCGAGGGCGAGGAGGTGGTCTTTCCAGGACCCGTCGACCACCCGTAGGAGCACGTCCCTCTCGAAGGCCCGCATCAGGTCGAAGCCGAGGCGGGTCTCCTTCTCCGCGTAGCGCCCCTCGACGGCCCCCTGGATGCGCTCTTTGAGCCGCTCCAGGCCGAGCTCGCCGAGATCCGCGCCGAGCTCGCCGACCGGGATCGCGAAGAAGGCCAGCACGTCGGTCTCGACGCCTTCCAGGTTCCAGTCGGCGGGATCCGATTTCTCAGGGCAGTGGGTTTCGATCATCCAGTCGACGATGTCGCGGGCCACGCCGAGGACGTAGTCGCGCCCCTCCTTGCCATCCAGGATGTCGCGCCGCAGCTGGTAGACCGCCTCCCGCTGCTTGTTCATGACGTCGTCGTACTCGAGCAGGTTCTTGCGGATCTCGAAGTTGCGGGCCTCGACCTGCTTCTGCGCC
>CAYXXN010000015.1:24667-26764 GCA_964469055.1 uncultured Thermoanaerobaculia bacterium | reverse complement strand
CGCCTTGGACGCGAGGAGCCGCGCCAAGGCGCTCGGCCCCGAACCGCTTCAGCTACTCGGCGCGCCGATCGCCGTCGGATGGGTCGGCTGGTAGAGGCCGATCGCGCCGCCGCTCGGCAAGTCCAGCGTCGTGTAGGTGCCCCACTCGGCCTCGCCGATCGGCGCGCAGCGGACGCCCCGGGCGGAGAGCCAGGCAATCTGCGCCGGCAGGTCGTCGCACATCAGGTAGAGGATCGCGCCCGAGAGATCCCGGTCCACGTGCCTCCGGCTCCCGGCTGTAGATGAGCCAGTGAGCGCCGTTGATCATGGCGTCACTCCGGCGGCGCGGCGGCGCGCGCGAACAGCGCGCAGGGCAGGCCGACGAGAAAGGCGTGGCTGACGAGGTTGATGGCGAGCACCGTCATGGAGGGCGGCCCGCTCGGTGAGGCTGACAGCGGGATGACGACATAGGTCATGACCAGGCAAACGAGGACGCCGTAGAGCATGCCCCAAGGGACGGGCCGGCGAGCGAGGAAGGTCAGCCTCCGGCTTGCCAGGTGGTAGATGGCGACGATGACCAGCGCATTGAAGACGTGGAGCAGCCCGCCGAGCACGGCGGTCGGCGGCCCGCCCTCGAAGGCGTCGCGCCCGAGCAGGCCGGCGGCGACGCCCTGGAAGACCCGGATCGGCGCGGCGCCGCGGAAGTGCCAGAAGACGATCGCGTAGAGGATGTCGAGGGCCGCCACGACCAGGCCCCCGAAGAGGATCGCGCGGCCCGGCTTCACATCACCCCCAGGATCCATCCCTCGAGCCGCGCCTGGGCCTGCTCGGCTTCGGTGAGCGGCGGGGAGAAGTAGGGCGCCAGAAGGTCCCGACGATCGCGGTCCTGGAGCCAGGCGCAGATGGCGTAGGCTTGCTGCTCTTCCTCGGAGCCCTCGCTGCGCGGATAGCGCAGCAGCAGGTGGCCGGCGTGGACCTCCGCCAGCACCGTGCGGTTCGCCGCGACCTCGAAGCCGTCGAAGGGCCAGACGTGGACGCCGTCGGCGGCCCTTCGCAGGTAGTCGAGCCAGGGGAGGCCGGCGTGCGAGGCGTCGGCGACACCGTCCTTGATCTCGAAGCGGAAGACGCCGCCGGTGCGCGAGGTCGCCCACTTGCCGGTCAAGCGGCGCTCGTCGCTGCCGCCGCGGCGCAAGTTGCCCGGCAGCAGGTCGCGCACGGAGCTCTCCTGGGTCGGCCAATGCGCGGCGAAATCGGAGAGGAAGTCGTCCCAACGGGTCACGCCGTTGCGCTCCATGTAGGTGCGCGGGAAGGAGAAGGCGTGGTCGAGGCCGACGATCGCCGGCCCCTCGGCCGCGAGCTCCCCGGAGAGCCACTCCGCCAGATCCCGCCGGCTCCACAGACCCTCGTCGGCGTCGGTGTCGAAGACCTGGTAGGGCTCGTGGTCGCCGCGGGCGGCGAAAACGCGCAGCTCCTCGATGGGGGTCGTCGCCAGCTTCCGGCCCGAGTAGCGCACGCCGACGTAGCGGCCGAAGCGAGGCATGGAGGCCGATTCTAGTCGGCGAGTTGTCCTCCAGCTATAAGAGCAGTCGCTACGAACCGCAGATCGCCGGCTCTCCGGTGCGGACGAGGAACTCGGCCGGCAGGTCGATGCGCTCGGTGCGGACGATGTGGAAGGGCTGCACCGGGGCGACGCAGGCGCAGTCGAGGGGGGTCGGGTTCTCGACCAGGCTGACCGACAGGAGGTCGGACTCGCGGCGCAGCGCCTCGATCGTCACCCGGGCCGTGCAGGGCTGCGGGGCCATCACCGCGACCAGCGCCATCTCGCGGGCGAAGTCCACGGCGGCCGGCGGGACGCCGGGGAAGATCTCCGCCCAGACGCTCCGCCAGGTCGCGTCGTCGCGCACCACCTCGCGACGCGCGCTCACCTCGCGAGCCGAGATCGCGTCCTGGGCGAGCGTCTCGAACGGGACCGACTCGCCGGGATCGGTCGGGGAGTCCTCGCAGGCCAGGAGCGGCAGGGCCAGCAGCCCCAACGCCAGTGCCGCAACCGACGTCGGCCAGGCAACGGGACGGGGAACCACGGCGTGACCTCTCGTTTCTCCTCCTTCATCGGATCCT
>CAYXXN010000015.1:21428-24567 GCA_964469055.1 uncultured Thermoanaerobaculia bacterium | reverse complement strand
GGCCCTGGGGCTCGCGCGGAGGTCGTCTTTTGTTGTAGCCTTGCGCGCGCTGTCGCGGGCTGCCGGTTTCCGGCACCCACGCGACCAGGCTCCAGACCCTCCTCCTCGCCGGCGCCTCGTCGTCGGTGATGGGCGGTCTCGAAGGTGAACGCAGCGCACCGTGACCGTGCGCCGCGCGTGGTGGGGCGAGAGCCGGGCCCCGCCGCAGTGTTGCAGGCATGGAAGAGCCGATAGGCAAGAGATCGCCGGTGCGCCGGCGCCGCCGCAGCCGCGGGCGACCTCATGATGCGGACGCCGAGGCTCGCCCGGTCCCGCTCTGGAAGCGCACCGCCTCGCACTTCGAGCCCGGCGATCGCGATCGCGGTGCCGAGTACTTCGTCGAGGGCCGCGTGCAACTGGAGGTCGCCGGCAGCCGCGCCCGGGGGCGCGTCGAGGGCAAGGAGCGTGACGCCTACGCCGTGGGTGTCGACTGGACGCAGGTGGGGGAGCGTGTGCTCCACACCTTCTGCAGTTGCGAGCGCTTCGCCGGCGGCCGACCCTGCAAACACCTCTGGGCCACGCTCCTGGCGCTGGCGGAAAGTGGACCCGAGAATCAGCCGGCGGGGAAGGACCGTCTGTCGCTGCGCAAGGACCGGGCGGGGAGCTGGCCGGACCTCGGGGTGGCCGCCGAGCCCGAGCGACCGGAGCGCCTGCGCCCGGCGCGGCGGGCGCGGGCGCATCTGGCGCGGCCCGCTCGCCTGCGCCCGGGCGTCGAGCGCGGGCTCCACGGCGCCGGCGGAGCCGCCTGGCGGGCGCTCCTCGCCGCGGCGCGGGAAGAGATCGCCAGGGCGCCCGTCGCCGCGCCGCCGCCGGGCGTCGTCGCGGCCGAGCTCCGCCTGCTCATCGACACGACGGCGAGCCAGGGCGCCGGCGGCCTCATCCTCGACATCTTCGAGCGCGCTCCGGCGGCCGACGGCGAGGCCGGCAAGCTGCGGCGCTCCGCCGTCAAGGCCGCGAGGCTCCAGGAGCTGCTCGGGGCGGGCGAGCCGGTGGCGGTAGTGACGGCGCTTTCCGTCGAGCAGCCGCTGCGGCAGAGTCGGCCACGGCGTTCCGGACCGCCGTCGTCGTCGACCTGGATCGAACGCTTCCGGCTACCGGCCGAGATGCACGACCGAGTGCTGCCCCGGCTCTGCGCTCAGGGCGCGCTCGGTTGGTGGGACGGCCGCGTCGTCGTCGACCGGCCGCCGCTCGCCTGGGACGCGGGAGAGGCCTGGCGCCTCGCTCTGCGGCTGGAGCCGACGCTGGCCGGGGCGGCGCGTCTGCGCGGGGCGCTCGAGCGCAATGGCCAGAGTGTCTCGCTCGGAGCCCCCGTGCTGGTCCTCCCCGGCGAAGGCTCGGACGGCGCCGCGACGGGCTCGGGCCTGGTGCTGTTCGTCGAGTCCCTGGGGCGCCTCGAAGCAGCCCCCAGCCGGGATCGCCCGTGGCTCGAGGCCCTGCGCGAAGCCGGAGAGATCCCGATCCCGAGACCGGATCTCGAGGAGGCGCTGACCGCGCTGCTCGAGCTGCCCACCCTGCCGCGCCTCGACGCTCCGGAGGAGCTGCGGCTCAGCGAGGAGCAGGAGCCGCTGCAGCCACGGCTCGTGCTCGAGCCGGAAGCGGCGCCAGGGTGGACCAACGCGCCGCTCCTGGCCGAGCTGTCGTTCCGCTACGGCGAGGTCGAGGTGAAGGCCGAGGATCCGCGGGGCGCCCTCGTCGACTGGGAGCTGCACAAGTTCGTGCGCCGCGACCTGCCGCGCGAGCACGCCGCCGTGGTGCGGCTGGTCGAGGTCGGCTTGAAGCCGCTCGCCTCCGCCAACGGCCACGAGCTGTCGGTCGCTCCTCGCGATCTCGCGGCCGTCGCCGAGCCCCTGCTCGCCGAGGGCTGGGCCATCGAGGTCCACGGCACGACGCTGCGGCGGGCGGGCCCGCCGGCCCTGCGCATCGAGAGCGGCATCGACTGGTTCGAGCTCTCCGGCGGCGTCGACTTCGCGGGCGGTCGGCTGGAGATGAAGGAGCTGCTCGACGCCGTCTTGCGCGGCGAGCGGTTCGTGAAGCTGGAGGATGGCTCGCGGGGCTTGCTGCCGGCCGCCTGGCTCGAGACCTACGACTCGCTCGCCAAGCTCGCCCACGACACGACGGAGGAAGGACTGCGCTTCCTCCACTCGCAGGCCCTGCTGGTCGACGCGCTGCTCGCGGCGATGCCGCCCGCCCAGGTCGACAGCGCCTTCGCCGAGCTGCGCGAGAAGCTCTCCTCCTTCGAGCGCATCGAGCCCAAGAAGGAGCCGCGGGGCTTCGTCGGCACGCTGCGCGCCTACCAGCGCCACGGCCTGGGCTGGCTCGAGTTCGTGCGCGAGTACGGCTTGGGCGGCGTGCTGGCCGACGACATGGGGCTGGGCAAGACCGTGCAAGTGCTGGCGCTCCTGCAGGGGATCCGCAACGCCACCAAGAACGGTCGGCTTCCCTCCCTGGTGGTGGCGCCGAAGAGCCTCGTCTACAACTGGATCGACGAGGCAGCCCGCTTCACTCCGAAGCTCACGGTGCTCGAGTACGGCGGCCCGGACCGCGAGGCCTTGCGCTCCGAGATCGCCCGATACGACCTGGTGGTCACGACCTACGGCACGCTGCGCAACGACATCGGCTGGCTCGCCACCGTCGAGTTCGACACCGCGATCCTCGACGAGGCGCAGGCGATCAAGAACGCGGCCTCGCAATCCGCCAAGGCCAGCCGCCTGCTCGTCGCCCGCCATCGCCTGGCCCTGACCGGCACGCCGATCGAGAACCACCTGGGCGAGCTGGGCTCGCTCTTCGAGTTCCTGAATCCGGGCCTCCTGGGACGCCTGCCGCGGCTCGACGTCCTGACCGCCGGCCGCGCCCCCACGGCGCAGGAGCTCTCGCTCGTCGCCGAGGGCATGCGGCCCTTCATCCTGCGGCGCACCAAGGCACAGGTCCTCGCGGACCTGCCGCCCAAGACCGAGCAGGTGCTGCTCTGCACACTCGGCGAGCGCCAGCGCGAGCTCTACGACGCGCTGCGCGCCCGCTACCAGGCGAGTCTGCTCCAGCAGGTCGAGAAGGAGGGCCTCGGGGCCTCGACCATCCAGGTGCTCGAGGCCTTGCTACGGCT
>CAYXXN010000015.1:0-21418 GCA_964469055.1 uncultured Thermoanaerobaculia bacterium | reverse complement strand
CTACGGCTGCGCCAGGTGGCCTGCCATCCCGGGCTGGTCGACGAGAGCTGGGCGGAGGCGGGGAGCGCCAAGCTCGACACCTTGTTCGAGCAGGTGGCCGAGGTCCTCGACGAGGGGCACAAGGTGCTCGTCTTCTCGCAGTTCACGAGCCTCCTCGCCTACGTGCGCGGCAAGCTCGACGAGCAGGGCACGGCCTACGCCTACCTCGACGGCCAGACCCGCGACCGCGGCGCGGTCGTCGAGCGCTTCCAGACCGACCCCGACTGCAACCTCTTCCTGATCAGTTTGAAGGCCGGCGGCCTCGGTCTCAACTTGACGGCGGCCGGCTACGTCTTCCTCCTCGACCCATGGTGGAACCCGGCGGTCGAAGCCCAGGCCATCGACCGCGCCCACCGCATCGGCCAGACCCAGCCGGTCTTCGCCTACCGCCTGATCGCCCGCGACACGGTCGAAGAGAAGATCCTCGACCTCCAGCGCTCGAAAAAGCAGCTCGCCGACGCCATCCTCGAAGGCGAGACCGACGCCCCCCTGCGCGAGCTCACGGCAGAGGACCTGCGGATGCTGCTCGGCTGATCCTCAGGCCTTCGTGGCCGTGATGATGAGGGCCGGCATCGCGAAAGCGACCGTGCCGTCCGCCGTGACGAACGGTCGCAGCGCCTGCTCTGCTTCCTCCAGGAGTCGCTCGAACTGCGCGTCGTCGAGCATGCCGCCGAGCGTCCACACACACGCTCTCTCGGTGGAGATCAGCGATCGGATCGAGGCGAAACGAACCATCCCTTCGTGCTGCGTGACCCTTGCGTCGGCAATGCCCGCGTCGGCACACAGGGAGAGCAACCGGTCCGGATCGCCGAGCACGAAGGGCGCGCGGAAGGCGTCCGCCACCCGTTCGCCGAAAAGCCGCTCCAGCAGCTCGGCGACCGCTGCGTAGCCCGGCGAATGGTCGAGCGAGTCGCACACGGCGACCGCCAGTCGCCCGCCCGGCCGCAACACGCGCATCATCTCCCCGAGGGCAGCGCGCCGGTCGTCGAAGAACATGAAGCCGAACTGGCTGACGACCGCATCGAAACTTTCGTTCGGGAACGGAAGCGATTCAGCCCGACCGTCCCGCCACTCGATCTTCGCGCTTTTGCGTCGGGCCACCGCGAGCATCTCTGGATTGGGATCGAGGCCCACGACCACTCCGCCGGGCCCGACGCGATCGGCCACCGCGCAGGCGAGCACGCCTGTGCCGCAGGCCACATCGAGGGCACGCTGACCCGGTGCGATCCCTGCGGCGTCCGCGACCACGCTCCCCCATTGCTGGAACAATGCGGGGACGAACAACTCCTCATACACCTCGGCAGGGGAGCGGGCACTTCGCCCTCTTTCGCTCTCGGTCATTTGGTCCTCCTCTCGCCGTCGTGCCGCCTAGAGGTCGCCGTCACCGGGCTCGGCCGGCGGGAGCGGGGTCGTGTTCCAGATCTCCCGGTACACGCGCCAGGCCTCGCCCTCGCGACGCCAGGTGGCGACATACTTGCCCTGCTCCAGCGTGGCACCGGCGGCGTCGGTCATCGTGTAGCGACCCACGTCGGTGGCGTACTCTCCGTCGCTCAGCACTTCGTCAACGGTGATGGCCATGCGAGCGCCGGGCACGCCGGCCAAGGCTCCCGTCCAGAGCTCCCGGATCGCGGCCCGCCCGCTCGCGGTCTCGCCGCCGGGCGGGAAGGCCTTCGCTTCCTCGGAGTAGAGCGCCGCGATCCCGGCGGCATCGCCGGCCGCGAACCGCTCCGCGAACTGCCCCGCGCCGGCTTCGATCGCCGCGCGCGTCGCCTCGTCGTGACTCGTCGCTCGCGCCGGCCAGCCGGCGAGCGCCAGGCTCGCGGCCACGGCCAGCACAGCGACGCAGAACCGCCGTCTCTCCATGTCTCAGTCCCTCCTGCGGATCTCCTCGAGCACCTCGCACTCGAGTGTAGGATCCCGCCGTGCGCGATGGCCATGACCGATCGTCCCGATCCCTTGCCGTAGCGTCCGCCGTCGAGACGGCCTCGGCTCCAGCGTCGGCCCAGCTCGCTCCGGAGTCGGCGCCCACCGAGGTGACCGGACCGGATGCCCTGTCGCAGGTGCTGCGCACGGTGCGGCTCACTGGCGCCCTGTTCTTCGTGGTCGACGCCCCCTGCCCCTGGGTCGCCGAGGTGCCGGCTGGAACGGCGTTGATCCCCATCCTCCTGCCCAGCGCCGAGCATCTGATCTCGTACCACATCGTCACCCAGGGATCGTGCTGGGGCGCGATGATGGGCGAGACACCGGTGCGGCTGGAAGCCGGCGACATCCTCGTCCTGCCGCACGGCGATCCCTACTCGATGTCGAGCGCGCCGGGGATGCACGACGAGGGCGGCCCGGAGCTGGCGTTGAGCTTCTTCCGCAGCATGGCCGCGCGCGCGCTGCCGCTCGTCCTCACCGAGGGCGGCGGCGGGCCGGAGCGGCTCGGCCTGGTGTGCGGCTTCCTGGGCTGCGACGCGCGTCCCTTCAATCCCGTGCTCGCGGCGCTGCCCAGACTGATCCACGTGCGCCGGAGCGCGGGCTCGGGATCCGATCGCCTGAGCGCGCTCGTCGAGCTGGTGATCGCCGAGACCCGCGAGCCGCGGGCGGGGGGCGACTGTGTGATTCAGCGTCTGGGCGAGCTGATGTTCGTCGAGGTCGTGCGGCAGGTGCTCGCCGCCCTCCCGGCCGACGGGACCGGCTGGCTGGCTGGCCTGCGCGATCCCGTGGCCGGCCGGGCCCTGGCGCTGCTGCACGCGCGGCCGGCCCACCCTTGGACCCTGGACGGCCTGGCGCGCGCGGCCGGAGTTTCCCGCTCCGTTCGGGCCGAACGCTTCACGGCGCTGGTCGGCGAGCCGCCGATGCACTACTTGACCCACTGGCGCCTGCAGCTCGCCACGCGGCGGCTCGCCGAGGGCGCCGCCAAGGTCTCCACCGTGGCCCACGAGGTGGGCTACGACTCCGAGGCCGCGTTCAGCCGGGCCTTCAAGAAGCTCCTGGGCAGCCCGCCCTCCGTCTGGCGGCGGCGGGCGGCCGGCTCGGCGTAGGGCGGCCTAGGGCACGACCTGATCCCAGGCCGTGGTGCCCCCGCTCTCGAAGCCGTCGGCGAAGATGCCGCCGACGTTGTGCTCCAGGATCACCTCGTCCTCGAGCTCGTCGATGAGCGCGAGGTCGAGGTCGCCGTCGCGGTCCATGTCGAACATCACCGAGCAAGAGGCGGCTTGGGTGGCGGCGAACTCGCGGACGAAGGTGAAGTCGCCCGCGCCGTCGTTCTCGAACAGCGTCCAGTCGCCGCCGAAGCTCGACAGCATCCAGTCGAGGTCGCCGTCGCCGTCGAGATCGGCGAGGTCGCTCGCCACGACGAAGGGATCGACCGCATAGGTTTCGGGAGCGCCGAGGTCGCCGGCGCCGTTGCCCAGGAGGATCGATCCCTGCTGGCTGCCGTCGTTGGCCGAGGCTAGGTCCTCGTGGCCGTCGCCGTCGAGGTCGCCGGCGGCCACCATCCAGGCGGCGCCGCCGATCGGCTGGGAAGACTCGAGGGTGAAGGTGCCGTTGCCGTTGCCCCGGAAGACCCGGGCCTCGTTCGCCTGGTCGCCGACGATGAGGTCGAGGATCCCGTCCTCGGTGAAGTCGGCGGCGGCGAGGGCCCAAGGCGTGTTCTCACCCGTGCCGAAGGCGGTCGAGGGGGCGAAGACGCCTTGGCCGTCGTTGAGCAGCAAGACCCCGTCGGCGTTGCCGGTGCTCAGGGTCGCGACGACGTCGAGGTCGCCGTCGCCGTCGGCGTCGACGACGGCGATGCCGCGCGGGTCGCTGGCGATGGCGATCTCCTGGTGCGGCCCGAAGGAGCCGTCGCCTTGCCCGAGGAGGACCGACACCGAACTGCCTTGCGTGTTGGCGACGGCGACGTCCATGTTGCCGTCGCGGTTGAAGTCCCCGGTCTCCGAGGGGCTGGGGACCGTGCCCGTGGGGTTGGTCGGCACGAGGAACGGATCGAACAGACCCGAGCCGTCGGCGCGATTGGGGAAGACCCGCAGGTCCTCGGTGTCCTCGTTGACGATCGTCAAGTCCACCCAGCCATCGCCGTCGAGGTCGGAGGCGAAGCCGCCGTAGGCGCGCGAGGACTCGCCCGGCGTCGTGCGGGTCGTCAGGCGGTCAGCCTCGGCGAAGTCGAGCGCCGCCGGCGCCGCGGCGGCGCGGAACTGGAAGCTGTAACCGGCGGCGCGCAGGGGCGAGCCGTCCTGCGCCTCGAGGTCGTGCGACAGGAGGACCATGACGCTGTCTCCCGCCGCGAAGGGATCGACGGGGTCGAGCGTCACGGTGCTGCCGTCGGGGGAGAAGGAGAAGGCTCCCTCGGCGAGGCCGCCGGAGCGCCCGAAGACCCAGAAGCTCGCCGCCGTGACGCTCAGGGGATCGACGGCCCGGTCGAAGGTCACGGCGACCGGGGCCGTGACCGGCACGCCGAGGGAGCGCGCCGCGGGGCTCGTGGCGACGACCGCGAGCTCGCCCGCGGCCGCCGGGGTCACGGAGCAGGCCAGGGCGAGGATGGCGAGAGCGCGGCGCATCAGCCGAGGTTGTGGAACACCCTCTGCACGTCGTCGTCCTGCTCGAGGGCGTCGATCAGACGCAGCACTTCGGTCGCGTGTTTCTCGGGCAGCTCGATCGGCGTCGTCGGGACGTACTCGGACTCGGCGGAGATGGGCGTGATCTCGCGGTCCTCGAGCGCCTTCTGCAGCCGACCGAAGTCGGCGAAGGCGCCGCGGATGACGAGTTGCGGCTCGCCCTTTTCGCCGGTGCCCTCGCCCATCTCCTCCAGGCCGTGGTCGATCAAGTCGAGCTCGAGCTCGTCCTGGTCGATGCCCTGCGGCTTCAGCCGGAAGACGCCCATGCGCTTGAAGTTGAAGGCGACGCTGCCGGCGGCGGCGAGGCTCCCGCCGCCCTTGCTGAAGTGGCTACGCACGTTGGAGACGGTGCGCGTCGGGTTGTCGGTCGCCGTGTCGACGAGGACGGCGACGCCGTGCGGGGCGTAGCCCTCGTAGAGGACCTCCTCGTAGTGCGTCGCGTCCTGGCCGGAGGCACGCCGGATCGCCGCCTCGACCTTGTCCTTGGGCATGTTGAGGGCGCGGGCGTTCTGCGTCACCCGCTTCAAGGCCGGGTTGGCTTCGGGGTTCGGCCCGCCCGCCTTGACGGCCATGGTGATCTCCTTGCCGATGCGCGCGAACTGCTTGGAGATCCGGTCCCAGCGCGCGAACATCGTGTGCTTGCGGGTCTCGAAGATGCGGCCCATGGCTAGGCTCCCGTGCCCGCCAGCCGGTCGTCGATCTCGCGCCAAAACGCGGCGAGATCGAGCGTGAGGTCCGGGATCGCAGGCGAGCCATAGGTCTCGCCGGCCGGCAGCTCGACCCGGTAGCGGTGCCCGGCGAGGACGAGGAACTCGATGGCCTGCGCCGCCGGATCCACCAGCCAGTACTCCCTGATCCCCGCCTCCGCGTAGAGTTTGAGCTTCCACAGTCGGTCACGTCGGACGCTGCCGGGGGAGAGCACCTCGACGAGCAGGTCGGGCGCGCCGTCGACCCGGCGTCGGACGATCGAGAGACGCTCGTGCGTCACGTAGACGATGTCCGGCTGCACGACGGAGTGATCGAAGAGAGCGACGTCGATGGGCGACATGAGGGCCAGGCCCTGGTGAGTGCGGGCGTGGTCTTCGAGCCGCCGCCAGAGCTCCGCGGCGACCACCTGATGCCGCGGGAGCGGCGCCGGGGTCACCACCAGCTCCCCGTAGAGCAGCTCGCAGCGGGGCTCGTCGGGCAGCGCCTGGTAGTCGCGGTCCCGGTAGGGTCCCAGCACCGAGGGGGCTGTCGGCGGCACGTCCGCCAGGGGCTGCACGGGCACGGATCGATTGTACATAGAAGCCTCCGGCGGACCGTCGAGCCGCACATGATCTCCTAGGACGCGAAGGGTCACGGCAATCTGACAGCGGTAACATCGAGCGATCTCGGCATGAAGGACTCCCGGCCCATCGACCCCGGCGTCGACATCGGCCACGTCCACCTGAAGGTGGCCGACCTCGAGCGAGCGCTCGGCTTCTACTGCGGCGTGCTGGGTTTCGAGCTCACCCAGCGCTACGGGCGGGACGCAGCCTTCGTCTCTGCCGGCGGCTACCACCACCATATCGGGCTCAACACCTGGGAGAGCCGCGGCGCATCGCCGCCGCCGGCGGGCACGACCGGCCTCTACCACCTGGCCATCCGCTACCCGACGCGGGCCGCCCTGGCCGACGCCCTGCGGCGGCTCTTCGCCGCCGACGTCCCGCTCGAGGGGAGCGCCGATCACGGGGTCTCCGAGGCCCTCTACCTGCGGGATCCAGACGACAACGGCGTCGAGCTCTACTGGGACCGCCCCCGCGAGCAGTGGCCGCGCAGCCCCGACGGCGGCCTCGGGATGTTCACCCGACCCCTCGATCTTGCCACGCTGCTGCGCGAAGGGGCCGGGACTGCCTAGCGCCGCCCGCTACGCCTGGCTGTCGATCGCCACGGCGCTGGCGACGATCGCCCTCAAGGCCGTCGCCTACTGGGTCACCGGCTCGGTCGGCCTGCTCTCGGACGCCCTCGAGTCGTTCGTCAACCTGGCGGGCGCGCTGCTGGCGCTCGCCATGCTCTCGATCGCCGCCAAACCGGCGGACGAGGAGCATCCCTACGGCCACACCAAGGCCGAGTACTTCTCGAGTGGGGTCGAGGGGACGCTCATCTTGCTGTCGGCGGCGAGCATCGCGGTGGTGGCAGTCGGGCGGCTACTGGCGCCGCGGCCCCTGGAGCAGATCGGGGTAGGGCTCGCCATCTCGGGCGCCGCGGCGCTCTTGAATCTGGGGGTTGGAATCCTGCTGCTGCGCGCCGGCAGGGCCGAGGGCTCGATCACCTTGGAGGCCAACGCCTACCATCTCCTGACCGACGTCTGGACCTCCGTCGCCGTGCTGGTCGGTGTGGGTGCCGCGGCCGCGACCGGCTGGCCGCGCCTCGATCCCTTGGTGGCGCTGCTGGTGGCGGCCAACATCGTGCGCGCGGGTCTCACCATCGTGCGCCGCTCGGTGGCGGGATTCATGGACGCCGGGCTGCCAGCCGACGAGCAGGCAACCTTGCAGCGCGCCCTGGACGTCTACGTGAAGGAGGGCGTGCAGGTCCACGCCCTGCGCACCCGCCAGTCGGGTGCCCGTCGCTTCGTGTCCTTTCACGTGTTGGTGCCCGGTGCCTGGAGCGTGCAGCGCGGGCACACCTTGCTCGAGACCATCGAGGCCGACGTGCGCCAGGCGCTTCCCAACGTGACCGTCTTCACCCACTTGGAAGCTCTGGAAGATCCCGCGTCCTGGGACGACACCGGCCTCGATCGCGGAGAGGCTCACCACCCGGACGCTCCATGAACCTCGACGCCGTCCGCGCCCAGTTCCCAGCCCTCGCCGCCGAGCCGGGCCGGATCTTCTTCGACAACGCCGCCGGCACGCAGGTGGCGCGGTCGTGCCTCGAGCGCATGGCGGAGTACCTCGTCCGCGACAATGCCAACCTGGGCGGCCTCTTCCCACGCTCGCGCCGCTCCGACGCCCTGCAGGCGGAATGCCGGCGCGCCGTCGCCGACTTCCTGGGCGCCGCCGACCCCTCCGAGGTGGCGTTCGGCGCCAACATGACGACCCTCACCCAGGCCTTCGCCCGCGCCTTCGGCCGGCTATGCCGCCCCGGCGACGAGATCGTCACGACCCGCCTCGAGCACGACGCCAACGTCGCCCCGTGGCTGGCCCTCGAGGAGCGCGGTGTCGTGGTGCGCTTCGCGGACCTCGAGCCGGCGGACGTGACGCTCGACCTCGAGCATCTGCGCGCGCAACTCTCCGAGCGCACGCGCCTGGTCGCCGTCGGCTACGCCTCGAACGCCTTCGGCACGGTGAACCCGGTGGCCGACGTGGCGCGGCTCGCTCACGAGGTCGGCGCCCTCTGTTTCGTCGACGCCGTCCACTACGCCCCGCACGGTCCCATCGATGTCGCAGCCTTGGGGTGCGACGTCCTCCTCTGCTCGGCTTACAAGTTCTTCGGTCCGCACGTCGGTGTGCTCTGGGGCCGCCGCGCGGTCATGGAGGCCATCCCCGCCTACCACCTGCGAACGGTGCCGGCGGTGATGCCGAACAAGTTCGAGTCGGGGACGGCCAACCTGGAAGGCCTGGCCGGGACCCTGGGGGCGATCGAGTACCTGGAGTCGTTGGCGCCGGCCGGGGCCACGCGGCGCCGGCGGTTGGTGGACGCGATGGCGGCGATCGCCGAGGTCGAGCGTGCTCTCTCGCGAGCCCTGCTCGATGTCCTGGAGCGTCTGCCCCGGGTGCGCGTCTACGGCATCACCGCCCGCGGCCGTCTCGCCGAGCGGGTGCCGACCTTCGCCGTCACCATCGACCGGTTGACGCCGGGCGAGGCGGCGCTCCGCCTGGCCGCGCAAGGCATCGACGTCTGGTCGGGCAACTACTACGCCCTCGAGCCGATGACGCGCCTCGGCCTGGAGACCGGCGGCGGCGCCGTACGCATCAGCCCCGTCCACTACAACACCCTCGAGGAGGTCGAGCGACTGGGGGAAGCGCTGGCGGCGCTCGGCGAAGTGAGCTGACCCGCTAGAGCCGCTCCAGCAGGAGCGCCGTCCAGTCGTCCTGCCGCTCGGCGCCGCTCGGTCCCTGCAGGCGCGCGAAGAGCTCGTCGAGCCAGGCTGCGGGCTCGAGGTCGGCGGGCGGGAAGAGGGCCGTGAGGCGGTCGTAGCCCAAGGGCTCGCCGTCCGGGCCGGTAGCCTCGGGGAGGCCGTCGGAGAGGAGGAGCAACCGGTCGCCGGGCGCCAGGACATGGCGCTCGGCGACGTACTCCTGGCCGGGTCGTAGCCCGAGCGGCAGGCGCGGCCCGGACACGACGAGCGCTCGCGGCGGTGCCCCTGGGCGCAGCAGGTAGGGATCGGGCGCCCCGGCGTTGGCGAGCTCGAGCTGGCCGTCGGCGGGGCGGAACCGGGCGTGGCAGAGGGCGACGAAGTCGCGTCGCTCGAGCTCGGCGCAGAGGTGCTCGTTCGCGGCCGCGAGCGTCGCCGCCGCGCCGCGGCCCACCGCCAAGAGCGGCACAACCGCCTTGGCCGAGGCCATGATGAGGCTCGCCCCCACCCCCTTGCCGGAGACGTCGCCCACCACCAGTCCGAGGGCCCCCTCGGCCAGGGTGAAGACGTCGTAGAAGTCGCCCGCCACGTAGCCGGCCGGCAGGTTGCGGGCCGCCAGCCGCCAGCCGTCGCCGGCGAGCGCCGTCGGCGGCAGCAGGCGGCGTTGGATCGAGCGCGCGAGCTCCAGCTCCTTGGTCGCGAACTCGCTCTCCTTCAGGCGGGTGACGTTGTCGCGGATGCGCTCACGCATCGCCTCGTAGAGGTAGAAGCCGGAGCCGACGAGGGCGGCGAGGCCGCCGGTGACGGCGAGGGAGAGCGGCAGCGCCCGCCAGGAGATCGACAGCGGGAAGGCGTGGCCCTCGACGCCGCTCGCCAGGAGTCGTACCGCGAGAAAGGCGGCGGAACCGGCGACGAAGAAGAGGCCGGCAAGGGCCGCGGACCGAACGAGCGGGCCGCGCCGCTCGAGGCGGCCCAAGCTCGCCATCAGGAGCGGGATCGAGAAGACGAAGATCAGCAGCCCGACGAGGGCCGCCCAGGCGATCTCCGCCCAACGCCATTGGCGGCCACCCAGCTCGAACAGCGCCCCGATGACCGCTCCGGCGAGCACGCTGACCGCGGCGCCACGCAGGAAGAAGGGCAGGCTGGGCCGCCAGGGGTCTTGAAGCGTCGCGTCCATCCAGGGCAAGTACGGAAGGGTTTATCATGAGTTCTCCGATGGAACGGGACTTCGCGCGCAAGATCGTGGGCGGCGCTTTCCTGGCGGCCGCCGTGATGCTGTGGGGCGGCTGGGTCCTGCTGCCGCACCACATCGGCACGTTCTTCCAGCCGGGCGACTTCGCGGCGGTCGCCGCGCGGCTCCACCTCTGGATCTGGATGTTCCGGGTCCACATCTTCGGCCTCGTCGCGACCGTCCTCGCCTTAGCGGCGCTCGCCGCCGCCGTCGCCGACCGGCCGGCGCGGCTCCTCGTCTGGCCGGGCGCGGCGGTCGCCTGCTGCGGCGTGATGGTGACGGCGCTGGCCGAGGCGTTCTACTACCACTTCGGCGCCTGGGGGGCGGTGACGATGGCCGGCGCCTCGGCCGAGGCCTTGGCCGGTCATGTCGCCGCGCTGGCCGTGCCCACCGAGTACATCACCTGCCTGGTGCGCTTCGGGCGAGTCTTCTCCGGGCTGGGTCTCTCGGTGCTGGGGGTGGGCCTGATCCAGTGGCGACTGGTGCCGGGATGGCGGTGGCTCGGCGCCGGCGCGGTCGCGCTCGGGGTGGCGGCGATGGCGTTGACGATGGGGCTGCCCGATGAGCTCGGGCTCTACCAGCCGCTCTTCCACCTCTTCTCTTTGTGGCTGGCGGCGATGGGTGCCGTCGTGCTGCGGTGGGGCCTGGCGCCGGCGAGTTGAGCCCGCGTCCGCCGCCGGGCAGTGGAGGCCCGCGTCCCCCGGCGGCCAGGGCGCGACGCTCTTTCTAGCCTTCGGCATAGGGCGGCTTCGGCGCGGTACCCCGTCGCGCGGCGACGGGGGCCTCCCCGCGCCGACCGGCCACGCCCATGGCCGCCCCCGCCCGGCGCTGCTAGGGCGCTTCGACGATGTCCGGTTTGAGCGAGGAGGCGATGCCGAGGAGCTCTGCCTTCTCGGTGGCCGGGACGGCGAACTTGTCGAGGGTCGCCGTCAGGTGCTCGACGGTGCGGGTCCAGTCGGCTTCGGTGATCCCGAGCCCGGCGTGGGTCGTCTTCATGTCGCGGCCGGTGTAGATGCAGGGCCCGCCGGTCGCGGCGCAGAGCTGATCGACGATGTGCTGGCGGATCTGCCCCTTCGAGTCGGCGCTGTGGCCGGTGAAGAAGCGCACGAGCTGCGCGTCCGAGAGCAGGCGGCCGATGAAGTCGTCGGTGACGGCCGCGATGGCATCGTAGCCGCCGAGCCGCTGGTAGAGGGCGGGGGTCGCTGGTTGGGCGAGCGCCGCGCCGGTGGCGAGGGTCACGACGACAAGAAATGCGATCGTGTTCCGCGAACGAATGCTCATTCGAGTGTCTCCTTACTTGAGCTGTTGACGGGCTATCCGCCCGCCTTGGGAGTACGGACTCCCGGATAGACTGGATGGTCGAATTCTACTCATGCCTGGGCGCCGTCAGGGCCGCCGACAGGATGAGCGCGGCTCCAGCGCCAGCTCTCCTGCGATGCATGGCGGCAACTCTACTCGGAAGAAGGGCCCTGGCCGTTGCCGGCCAGGGCCCTGGGTTCGTCTCGGTGGCGAGGGGTATCCCGCTGGATCGGGGAATCCTACCTAGACACGCCGAAACACGAGGAGAGGTAATCCCCTCAGGAGGTCGCCACCTCCATCAAACCCGGTTTAGCAAAATCCACTGGACCACCTCCTTTCAGGGCGTACCCCTGGATGGCGGGCCCCACCCCGCCCGGCGACGCGAACCGCCCGGATCCGCGCACGGCCGCCACCGCACCCGACGCTGGGAGCGCATGGATGGCTGACATGCGCGAGAGTGTGGGACAGGGTGCAGGATTTGTCAATCGTCAAGCGAGGTTAGGCGATGCCGGTAGGATCGGCGACGATGGCCGTCCTCGAGCCTTCGCCGTGGCCGATCACGATGGCGGACGTGCTAGCGGCCCGGCGGCGCATCGCCCCCCATCTGCCGCCGACGCCGCTGCGCGAGTACGGCACGCTGAACGAAGCGGTGGGCCACGGCATCCGCGTCTTCGTCAAGCACGAGAACCATCAGCCGACCGGCGCCTTCAAGGCCAGGAACAACCTCGCCGCCGTGACCCGGCTCGCGAGCGAGGACCTGGCGCGCGGCGTGGTCACCGCGACGCGCGGCAACCACGGCGCGGGACTGGCGTGGGCGGCGGCGATGCGCGGCGCCGCGACGACCGTCTTCGTGCCGCGCGGCAACAGCCCCGGCAAGAACGCCGCGATGAGGGCGCTCGGCGCGACGCTGGTCGAGGCGGGCGCCGGCTACGACGAGGCCCTCGCCGCCGCCTCGGCCTTCGCGGCCGAGCGGGGCGCGACCTTCGTCCACTCGACGAACGACCGTGAGGTGGTGGCGGGAGCCGCGACGCTGACGCTCGAGATCCTCGAGCAGGCGCCCGACATCGAGGCTTTCGTGATCTCGGTCGGCGGCGGCTCGCAGGCGGTGGGGGCGCTGACCGTCCTGCGGGCCATGGCGCCGGATGTGCCCGTCTACGGCGTCCAGGCCGCCGCCGCCCCCACGATCCACGACTCCTGGCACGCCGGGCGCCGGACACCGCGGCCCGCGGCTCCGACGCTGGCCGACGGCCTGGCGACGGCCGACGTCTACGAGCTGACCTTCCCGGCCCTGCGCGCGGGTCTCGCCGGCTTCGTCACCGTGGACGAAACGGCGATCGCGGCCTCGATCCGCCTGCTCCTCGACACCACCCACAATCTCGCCGAAGGCGCCGGAGCGGCGGGCTTGGCCGGACTCCTCGCGTTGCGCGACCGTCTGGCCGGGAAGCGCGTGGCGATCGTGCTCTCGGGCGGCAACATCGACCGCGCCGTCCTCGCGCCGGTCCTCGGCACCTGACACATCCCTGCTATTGCAGGGACTCGGGGCCGTGCTACCGTACGCCCACTCGAAGGAGGAGGGCTCCGATGAGTCGGTTCCGATCCGCTGCGCGCCTCGCGTGGTTCATCCCACTCGTCCTGGCCGCGCCGGGCTGGCCCGTCGCCGCGGCGGAGATCGTCGAGGAGGTCCGTCACGGTTACCCGCGGGTCCTCGGCTTGTGGGCGGCCGGCGACAACGAGGCCGCCCTGGAGAGCCTGGCCGAGCTCGAAGAGGGTCTGGTCGGCCCGGAGTACAAGCCCGACGACATCGACAAGCTCTGGCGCGCCAAGCTCGGGGTGCTGCGCGACATGCTCGGTGTCGTCGGTCCGGACGTGGTGGTGCCGATCATGATGCTCCATCACGATGCCTACCTGTCGTACCGCGAGAGCGAAGAGCCCGTCCTCGCCGCCCATTCGCGGGTGATGGCGGAGGAGTTGGCCAACTTCTATGCCCACCGCAAGGACGACCCGGCGGCGCGCGGCGTGGCCGGCTCGCTCCTGACCAGCCTCGGCGGTTACCTGCAGCACGGCTGGGCGTGGCACCACAGCGCCGAGTTGTTCGCCCAGGCGACCGAGATGTGGACGGAGAGCGATGCCGCCCACCTCGGCCTCGGCGCCCTCTACGAGCGCCGCGCCGAGTACACGGAGGCGACCGAGCAGTTCCGCGAGGCGCTGGCCATCAACCCGGAGAACCTGGAGGCGCAACTGCGCCTCGGCGTCTGCTTGCGCCGGGCGGGCGATCTCGCCGGGGCGCGGCGGACCTTCGAGCCGCTCCTCGCGAGCGGCGCGCCGGTGTGGGTCGAGCTCGTCGCCATCGAGGAGCTGGCGGAGATCCGCGCCAGCCAGGGCGACAGCCCCGAGGCTCTCCTGCGCGAGGCGATCGCCCGCTATCCCCGCAACAGCCGGCTGCGGGTGCAGCTCGCCCACTGGCTCGACAAGAACGGGCGCGGGCCGGAGGGGGATGGTCTGCTCGAGGAGGCGTTGCTCGCCTTCGAGCCCGAGCCCGAGTCGCCGCGCTACCACTACTCACGCTGGCCGGCGGAACGCCTCGAGGCGATCCGCCTGACGCTGCGCGAGGCCGTGGCGCGGCTGCAGCCGCTCTTGGCCGACGGTGTCGAGAGCCTCCAAATCCAGGGGGCGCTGTGAGGGGTCTGGCGTGGGTCGGGGCCCTGGCGCTGGCCGTTCCTCTCGCGGCCGCGGCGCAGGAGGTCGTCATCACCTCGCCGCCGGCCGGCCAGCCGCTCTTCGGCGAGGTCGACGTGGCGGTCGAGGTGCGCTCGTCGCGGGCGGTCGAGCGCGTCGAGTTCGTCGTCGACGGGACCCTGGTGGCGGTCGACCGGGAGCCGCCCTATCGGGCGGCGGCCGATGTCGGCGACTCGAACATCGAGCACCGCATCCGCGTCGTCGCCTTCGGGGCGGGCGGGCCGATCGGCGAGGCGAGCCTCCAGAGCCCGACCTATCGCATCGACGAAACGCTCGAGGTCGAGCTACGCCAGCTCTATGTCAGCGTGCAGCGGGAGGGCCGTTCGACGGGCTATCTCGAGCGCGAGGACTTCGAGATCATCGACGACGGCAAGCGACAGCGGATCGTCACCTTCGAGCTGGGCGACGTGCCGCTGACCGCCGTGCTGCTGCTCGACACCAGCGCCAGCATGGCCGGCGACCGGCTGGGCGCGGCGCTGGCCGGGGCGCGGCTGTTCGTCGATGGCATGGCGTCGCTCGACGAGGCGAAGGTGGTGCTCTTCTCGGATCGCGTCATCCGCACGACGCCCTTCGCCAGCGAGCCGACGGTGCTCGAGGCCTCGCTCACCGGCGGCGAGCCGGTGGGTGGCACGGCGGTCAACGACTACCTCTACGCCAGCCTGAAGCTGCTCGACGCCCGCCAGGGCCGGCGGGTGGTCGTGCTGTTCTCCGACGGCATCGACGTCCACAGTCTGCTCTCGGCCGAGGAGGTGCTGTGGAAGGCGCAGCGCAGCCAGGCCGTCATCTACTGGCTCTACTTGCGGGAGGCGGGCGAAGGCAAGGGGCCGCGCGAGGTCGACGCCGCCTTCAACTCCGCCTGGCGCGACTACGAGACGAACCAGCGCGAGATGCGCTTCTTGAAGGACGCCGTCGAGCAGAGCGGCGGCCGCATCGAGGCGCTGGTGAGCGTCGACGAGCTGGGCGAGGCCTTCGCCGGGATCCTGCGCGAGCTGCGCGAGCAGTACGTGCTCGGCTATTACCCGAGCGATCGGCGCCACGACGGCAGCTGGCACGAGCTGAAGGTCAACGTGAGCGGCGTGGCGCGGGTGCGCACCCGCGAAGGCTACGTCGACGATTAGCGGCGGGGTATGCTCCCCGCCTCCCGGCGAGGAGCCCCCGTGCCGCACCGCCAGAACCCGGTCATCGTCGTGCCGGGAATCACCGGCTCGACGCTCGAGGACGCCTATCCGCTGCCGCCCGAGGAGCTGTGGACGGCGCTCCTCAGTCGCGAGTACGAGCGGCTCTCGCTGCACCCGGACGACGCGCGCTACGAGGCGGTGGAGCCCGCTCTGGTCCGGCCGAGTCGCGTCTTCGTCCTCGGCTACGGCCCGCTGTTGCGGGCGCTGCGCCACGACCTGACCGAGCGCGCCGACCGTCCGACCCCGGTCTTCCCCTTCCCCTACGACTGGCGCCAGGACGTCGCCGCCTCGGCGCGACAGCTCGGTGCCTTCGTCGCCGAGGCGCTCGACCGCACGGCGCTCTTGCGCCACTACGGCGGCGGCGACGACCTCAGGGTGGACTTGGTCGGGCACTCGCTGGGTGGGCTGGTGATCGCCGAGTACCTGGCCGCGGCGGGCGCCAAGGCTCGCGTGGGCAAAGTGGCGACCGTCGCGACACCCTTCCGTGGCTCGGTCGAGGCGCTGGTCAAGCTCCTGACCGGTCTCGGGAACCTCTCGGGCACGCCGCCCGAGGAGCGCGAGCGCGAGGCGGCGCGCTCGATGCCGGCGATGTACCAGCTCCTGCCGTCCTTCGCCGGCTGTCTCGAGGTCGAGGGCTCCGCGGCGCCGCCGCCGCGCGGCCTGTTCGACGTCGCGGCCTGGCAGCCCGGCGTTTTGGCCAGCCTCGAGGAGTACCTGCGCCTCCATTCCGTCGATCCCGGCAACGCCGAGAGCCGGCGCGAGCGCTCGCGTGACCTGCTTGCCGGCTACCTCGACGTTGCCTGGAGCCACCGGCAACGGGTCGAGGGGCTGCGGCTCGATCGCGCCGGCCTCGTGCCCGCCCACTGGCTGTGCGTCGTCGGCGTGGGCGAGCGCACCCGCCAGGTCGCCCGCCTGGCGCAGGAGCGCGGCCAGCCGCGCTACCGCATCTCGGAGGACGACTACGTCGACGACTGGCGCTCCGATCCGCGGTCGGCGACCACCGGCGACGGCACCGTGCCGCTGGCCGGCGCCGTGCCCTCCTTCCTGCCGCGCGCCGCCCTGGTGGCGGTCGCCGAGCGCGATTTCGGCTTCTGGGAGCTGCGCGACCGCAGCGTCGAGGTGCTCGTCGGCCTGCACGCCCTGCTGCCCAGCATGGCGCTCGCCCAGCGCCTCGTCCTGCGGCACCTGCGGCCGAGCTACCGCGGCCGGGTGTGGGGGAGGCCGGTCCCCGGCGTGGAACCGGAGGCATGGCAGCCGCCGATTGCCGGCTTGTCGGCCGATCTCTAGAGCGGCAGCTCGAGCCCCTCCTCGAGCACTCGGAACCCCCGCCGCCGGATCTCCGCAGCGGCGGCGCTCTCGGGGTCGAGCGCCGGGTTGGAGTGGTTCAGGTGAGTGAAGTAGACGGCTAGCGCGCCCTCGCGAACCCGCTCCGCGAGAAGATCCATCGTCACCTGAATCAGTGGGTGGCCGATTTGCTCGACGCTGCGCCCCGGCAGCTCGTCGGTGGAGTAGAAAGTGCCGTCGAGGATCGCCACGTCGACGCCCGCCAGGCGCTCGACGAGCGGAACCTCCCAGGTCTCCCAGCGGTCGGTGTCGGGCACGTAGAGGAGGCGGCGGTGGGGACCGGTGATGAGGAAGCCCACGGTGTCGGAGTACTCGTCGCGGTGCGGCACCACGAACGGCGTCACGCGTACCGTCTCGCTGAGGGCGACCTCGACTCCCGGCACGATCTCGCGCAGCGCGATCTCGTTCTTGCTCACCAGTTGACTCCAGGGGCCGTTCGTGCGCAGGAACTGCGCCATGCGCGCGGTCGCCCATACCGGCAGGCCCTGGACGTGTACGACCTCGTAGCCGAGGAAGGCGAGCCCCAGGTAGTGCCCGATGTGGGCATGGGTCAGCAGCACGCCATCGAGGGGCGCCCGGTCGACCTGCCCGGCGGCCGGGCGCCGGACATCGGCCAGTCGTTCGAGTTGCGCCGCCAGGTCGGGCGTGGCGTCGATCAGGAAGGCCGCGGGCGGCTCGAGTCCGGGATCGACGATCGCGAGGCTCGCCACGTGCCGGCGGAAGGCGGGCTCGCGGCGGGCGCGCTCACAGCGCTCGCAGCTGCAGGCCGCGTGCGGCAGCCCACCGTCTTGGACCGTGCCGACCACGCGCACGAACGGCACGGGACGTTCGCCCGTCGCGCCTTCGCTGCCCGCCGCTGAACCGTGAGCTCCGGCGATCGCGATCAGGACCAGGGCGAGTCGCCAGCTCAGCCGCCGCTCACTCGCCGCCGTCATCGGCCGGCTCGGGGATCGCGGCCGCGTCGATCTCCGCCAGAAGGGCCAGGGCTTCCTCGGCGCGCTCGGCGGGGACCAGGAAGCGGGCCGCGAGGCCGTGCTCGGCGAACGGTCCGCCGATACCGGCGACGGGAAACAAGCCGAAGGCCTCCTCGCCCTGCACGGTGAAGGGCACCTCCGCGGCCTGTAGCAGGGAGCGCACCACGGGCAGCAACGCGGGGTTGTCGGTCTCGAAGACGGCGACGAGGTCGGCCTCGGGGTGGCTCACGCGCCCGCGCCGACTAGTCGATCACCGTGTCCCAGTTGTTCGGGTTCCCGCTCTCGAAGCCGTCCGAGAAGATGGCGTTCAGCGGGCAGGGGAAGGCCGTCGAGCGCACCGCCTCGAACGCCGTGGCGTTCATCTGCCCTCCGGCCTCCGCGCGCACGCCGGCGTAGACGCAGTTGTTCTCCACCCGCACCCCCTGCAGCACGTCGACCAGGGTGCCGGTCCCGGCCACACGCAGCAGACCGCGGATCACGGCGGTGCCGGCGCCCGGGCCGATCAGGTCGAGAGGGCGCGGGATGTTCACCGATTCGTTGTAGTTTTGGTTCGCGAGCTGAATCGTGAGGCAGGCGGGGTTGTCCACCGCCGCCTGGATGGTGGCGTGGCTCCCCGGAACCGTGCAGTTGGGCTGGGCGAAGGCGGCCCCGCCGCTGCTCGCGACGGCGAGGGAGATGAGGATGACAGGTATGCGCATGGAGCCCTCCTATCTCCTAGATACGGGAAATCGGTGTTCCAGGGGTTAGCCTAGCACCCTCGCCGCAAACCTGAAACGGCAGGCCCTCGTCGAGGTCCGCCCCCCGCCGGCATGCCGGGTTCGAGGCCTCTGGAGGGCCTGCCGCAGGAGCATCGCTCCCGCTACTCCGCAACATCACTTGCGGGCAGCCTACGCCCGGGGCCACGCCCTGTCAAACCTTTGCGCCCTCGGGAGCGCCTGCTGGTACGCTGCTCGCCCGGCCTGCCGCTCGCTCATGACGTCGCGCCGTCGTCCCCTCGTCGTCCTCCTGCTGGCCGCCGTGTTGGGCGCCGCTTGCCAGCGCGGCGAGCGGCCGCGCGACCTGGGCACGCGGGCCGTCGTCATCGGCATCGACAGCGCCGACTGGCGGATCATCGAGAAGCTCGCGGCCGCCGGCCGCCTGCCCAACCTGATGCGACTGCGCGAGGCGGGGGTGTGGGGCCCGATCGAGACCCTTTCCGACATCCCACTCTCGCCGGTCGTGTGGACGAGCATCGCGACCGGCAAGAGCGCCACGAAGCACGGCATCGCCTGGTTCATGGTGGACCAGCCGGATGGGACGCGGGTGCCCGTACGGAGCTACAACCGCAAGGCCAGGGCGATCTGGAACATCGTCGCCGAGGATGGCCGCGAGCCGGTGGTGATCGGTTGGTGGGCGAGCTACCCTGCCGAAACGGTGGGCGGCGGCGCCATCGTCTCCGACGGCCTGGGCTTCCACGGCTTCGGCGCGACGGCGCGCGGCGGCGACGACGGCAAGAAGACCTACCCGCCCGAGCTGTTTCGCGAAGTCGACCCCCTGGTGCCGCCGGAGCAGCAGCTCCCGTACGACTTCGTCCGCCGCTTCGTCCACATCTCGCCAGAGGAGTACCGGGCCGAGATGTACGACCCGGCGCGCTCGGCGGAGCACAATCCCTTCAACGCCCTCCACCTCTTCCAGATGTACGCGGTGACGGCCCAGGGCTATTCGGCGATTGCCCAGAAGCTCCTCGCCGAGCGCTCCTACGACCTGTTCATGCTCTATTTCGAGCAGGTGGACAGCTTCTCGCACCTGTTCATGAAGTACGCGCCGCCGCGCCTGCCCTGGGTGGACGACCTCGGCGTGGCGCGCTATCAGGACGTGGTCGCGGAGTGGTACGTCTACCAGGACGAGCTGCTGGGCGAGGTGCTTTCCCGCATCGACCTCGCGACGACCGCCGTCTTCGTCCTCTCCGACCACGGCTTCAAGAGCGGCGAGCGGCGCATCCGCAGCGAACAGGTCGTGGACGTGCGACGGGCCCACCTCGACCACGAGCCGGACGGAATCCTCGTCGCCGCCGGGCCGCACATCCGGAAGGGCGGCCGGATCGGCGGCGCCTCGGTGCTCGACTTGACGCCCACGCTCCTTTATTACCTGGGCTTCTCGGTCGCCAAGGACATGGACGGCAAGGTCCTGACCGAGATCTTCGACCCCGCCTTCTCGGACGAGGAGCCGATCCGCTACCTTGCGAGCTACGAAGAGGGCGCCGGCGAGGAGGTGGCGGCGGCGCAGAAGGAAGAGGTCAGCGCCCAGGAGACGGCCCAACGCGAGAAGGCGCTGGAGGCCCTGGGCTACCTCGGGGGCGGCGACGACGACGAGGCCGCTGCGGCCGTCGCGGCGGCGGGCGAGGAGTCCTCGCCGGAGCTGCACAACAACCTCGGCCTCAGCCACTTGAACCGCGGCGAGCAGGACCAGGCGCTGGCCGAGTTCGAGAAGGCCCTGGCTCTCGACTCCAAGAACGCCGATGCCCTGCTCAACATCGGGAGCCTCAAGGCCGCTCAGGGCCGCACGGCCGAGGCCGAGCACTTCGTCAAGCGGGCTCTCGCGGTCAACCCCAACTCGGCCGCCGCCCTGGCCCAGCTCGGTGAGATCCAGCGCGACCTGGGCAACATCGACGAGGCGGTGCGACTGTTCCAGGAGGCGCGCGCCGTCGATGACAGCCAACCCTTCGTCTACCTCGGCCTGGGCGACGTGCTGCAGCGGGCCGGCCGCTACCGCGAGGCGGAGGAGGCCTTCCGCCGGGTGCTCGAGCTCGACCCGGACAGCTTCAAGGCGCGCTACAACCTCGGAGTGACCTACGCCAATCAGGGGAAGGTCGAGGAGGCGGAGAGGTACTACCGCGAGGCCCTGGCGCTGAACTCGAGCGACCCGGAGGCGGCCAAAGCGATGAACAACCTGGGGTTCATGGAGCTGCAGCGCAACCGCGTCGACGAGGCCGTGGCCTGGTTCGAGAAGGCGGTCGCCGGCTCGCCGCTCCACTTCGAGTCGCGCTACAACTTGGCCGTGCAGTACCTGGCGCGCCATCGGGTGGAGGACGCCATCCAGTTGCTGGAGGAGGCCTCCGCCCTGTCGCCCAACCACGAGCTGGTCAGCGAGCGGCTGGGCCTCGCCTATCTCGCCGCCGGCCGCGGCGAGGACGCCTACCGCAGCTTCCTCCTGGTGCGACGGCTCTATCCCAACAACTGGGTGGCCCCGCTCGAGCTCGCGGAGCTCCACGCCGTCAACGGCCAGCCGGAAGAGGCGAAGAAGCTCCTGGCGGACGCCCTGAAGCTCGGCGGCCGCGACGCCCGGGCCCGGGCCCAGGGCTACGCCGAGCTGGCCGCCCTGTTGCCGGCCGGACCGTGAGGCCTCACGAGGCGGCCAGCGCGCGATGAGTCGGGGTCGGCTGCTCCTGATCGCGGCGCTGCTGGCGGGTCTGGCCGCCTGGTGGTGGCTCGGCCGAGACGACGACGAGCGGGCGATCGAACGACAGCTCGCGCGCCTCATGGAGCTGGCCGAGAAAGAGCCGGGCGAAACCCGCCTGGCGGGTCTCGACCGGGCACGGGCGATCAGCGATCTCTTCGCCGCGCAGTTCGAGCTCCGAGCGCGGCCGTTCGACTTCGCGACTCGCGATCGCCGCGAGTTGACGCGGGCGATCGCCTCCTACCGCTCTGGCCCCGAGCGCATCTGGTCCCGAGTCACCGACCGGGAGCTCTGGGTGGACGCGGACGCCCGCCGCGCCGCGATGCGCTTGACGGCCGAGTTCGGCGAGGGGTTGGCCTTGACGGGCGACCGCGACGCCTATCGCTTCCAGATCTCCTGGGTGGAGGAGAACGGAGACTGGCGGATCGACCTGGTGGACTTGCTCGAGGTCGTGAGGCCGCGACCCTGAGGCGTCCGAGGACTGCGCCCCCGGCGGCTCGGGCGCGAGCATGGGCGGGGGCGGCAAGGGCGTGGACGGCCGGTGCGGG
>CAYXXN010000014.1:0-28537 GCA_964469055.1 uncultured Thermoanaerobaculia bacterium | reverse complement strand
ACCCGCACCAGCCGCTCGCTGGTGCAGGAGCTGGGGCGCGAGCCCACCGCCGAGGAGATCGGCGGGCGCATGGACCTGCCGGCCTCGAAGGTCCGGAAGATCATGAAGATCGCGCAGGAGCCGATCTCCCTCGAGACCCCGATCGGCGAAGAGGAGGACTCCCACCTGGGGGACTTCATCGAGGACAAGAACGCCGTTTCGCCCATCGAGTCGGTGATCGGCAACAACCTGCGCGACCAGACGGTACGGGTCTTGAAGAGCCTGACTCCGCGCGAGGAAGCGGTGCTACGCATGCGCTTCGGCGTCGGCGAGGGCTCGGAGCACACCTTGGAAGAGGTGGGCCGCTCCTTCAACGTCACCCGCGAGCGCATCCGCCAGATCGAGTCGAAGGCGCTCCGCAAGCTGCGCCACCCGAGTCGCGCCCAGCAGCTGCGCCCGTTCATCGACTCGACCGGCTAGCGATAAGATTCCGTCCTGTTCCTCGGTAGCTCAGTGGTAGAGCGATCGGCTGTTAACCGATTGGTCGGGGGTTCGAGTCCCTCCCGAGGAGCCATTCTTTCTGGCAGGATCGCCCCATGCTGACCCGCCGGGTGCATGGCGCGATCCTGGAGCTCCAGCTCGACCGGCCGCCGGCCAACGCGCTCTCGCCCGAGCTCATCGCGGCGCTCACCCGCGCCGTGCAGGCGGCCCCGAGCGAGGGCTTCGAGGGGGTGCTGCTCTCGGGTCGCCCGGGGATGTTCTCGGCCGGGCTCGACGTGCCGCTCCTCCTGACTTTCGATCGCTCGGGGATCGAGGGCCTGTGGGAGGAGTTCCTGGGCCTGCTGCGCACGCTCGCCGGGAGTCCCGTGCCGGTCGGTGTGGCGATCACCGGCCACGCGCCGGCGGGCGGCGCGGTGATGGCGATCTTCTGCGACCAGCGGACGATGGCCGCGGGCGACTACAGGATCGGCCTGAACGAGGTCGAGGTGGGGATCGCCCTGCCGGCGGAGATGATGCTGCCGCTGCGCCGCCTGGTCGGCGCGGGCCAGGCGGAGCGGCTGGCGGTCTCCGGCCTCATGGTCTCTCCCGACGAGGCACTGCGGCTCGGGCTCGTGGACGAGGTGGTGCCGGCGGAGGCGGTCGTGGCACGCGCGCTCGAGCGCTTGGGACATCTTCTGGCGCGGCCGCGACTCGCGATGCTCGCCACGCGCCGCCTCTTTCGCTCCGAGTTGGTCTCGGCTCTGGCCGAGGGGACGATGCGGCGACAGCTCGTCGAGCAGTGGTTCAGCGACGAGACCCAGGAGGCGCTGCGAGCGCTCGTCGAGCGCTTGCGCGCCAAGCAGCCGGAGGTAGTCCGATGAGTGATCTTGCTTCCCGCGACTGCGTTCCCTGCAAGGGCGGCATCCCGCCCCTCCAAGGCGAGGACCTGGAGCGGATCTCGAGGGAGCTCGGCGGCGGCTGGCAGGTCATCGACGGGCACCATCTCGAGAAGACCTACCGTTTCAAGAACTTCGTCGAGGCCCTGGCGTTCACCAACCGGCTGGGCGAGCTTGCCGAAAGCGTGAACCACCACCCGGAGATCGGCCTGGGATGGGGGAGGGTCCACGTGACGCTCTTCACCCACAAGATCGGGGGCCTGGCGGAAACCGACTTCGTGTGGGCGGCCAGGGCCGACCGGCTGCTCGCCGGCTGAGCTTCAGTCGAGCGCGGCGCCCAGCCGTCGCAGCTCGCGGAAGCCGATCAACCGCTGGCCCTGCTCGTCCCACAGCCGCAGCCGCAGGCAGCGCAGGCTCGACCAGAAGGTCAAGCGCGTCACCTTCCCGAGCTCCGCGACCTTGCGGAAGCACTCGGCCAAGCGGTAGTTCGGGATGCGGCTCGCCAAATGGTGCACGTGGTGGAAGCCGATGTTGCCGGTGAACCAGTGGAGCACGCGCGGCAGGTCGTAGAAGGAGCTCCCCTCGATGCCGGCGCGGTGGAAGTCCCACTCCGGGTGCGTCCGCCAGTAGGTGTCCTCGAACTGGTGCTGGACGTAGAACAGCCACACACCGAAGGCGCCGCCGATCAGGGTGATCGGCAACTGCACCAGCAGGAAGCGCTCCAGGCCGAGAACGCCCCAGGCCGCGAGCGCCAGCGCCACGATGCCCACGTTGGTCCACATCACGCTCGCCCACTCCTGCCGCCAGGAGAGCGGCATGTCGAAGGGCAAGCGGTGCTTGAGCAAGAACTGGTAGGCGGGACCGACGACGAACAGCACGAAGGGGTGGCGGTAGAGCCGATAGCGCAGCCGCCCCCAGCGGGTGCGCTGGCGGTACTCGGCCACGGTCAGGGTGTCGACCTCGCCGAAGGTGCGGTGATCGAGGTCGCCCGAGGTGGCGTGGTGGATGGCGTGGGTGCGGCGCCAGTAGCGGTAGGGCGTCAGGGTGAGGACGCCCAGGGCGGCGCCGAGCGCGTTGTTGGCCCGCCGCGAGCCGAAGAACGAGCCGTGGCCGCAGTCGTGCTGGAAGATAAAGAGTCGCGTAAACAGGCCGACCGCCGGCAGGGCGAGCGCCAGGGTGAGCCAGTAGGAGACCCCGAGGCTCCAGAGCATCACCAGCCAGGTCGTCGCGTAGAGGAGGCCGGTCGTGACGAGTTGGAAGATCGCCTTGCCGTTGTGCGCCCGCATGTAGGGCGCCAGCAACCGCTGCCAGTAGGCGTTCAGGGAGGGGCTGGAGGGGGCCGTCACGGGAATCCTCGCGGCGCGAAGTCAGCCGACTCTAGCAGGCTCGAGTCGTTTCGGGTGCGCCCGAGACGCGCCAGGCCGGCCTTGCTGCGGACAGGCGGCGAGGGCGGCCTCCATAGGGAAACTTTCCCCGTTTGACGTACACTGCGGCGCATGCCGGAACGACCCGTGATCCTGGTGGTGGACGACGAGGACGCGCTGCGGGAGGTGCTCCGCATGCGCCTCTCGCGTTGGGGCTTCGAGGTCGTGCAGGCAGCCTCCGGTGCCGAGGCCCGCGAGCGGGCGCAGGCGGAGGACCCCGACCTCGTGCTCTCCGACGTCGTGCTGCCGGACGTGACCGGCCTCGAGCTGCTCGAGGCGCTGCGCGAGGGCGACCCCGAGCGGCCGGTCGTCATGATCACCGCCCACGGCACCGTCGACACCGCCGTCGAGGCGATGAAGCTCGGGGCCCGCGACTTCCTGACCAAGCCGCTCGACTACGAGAAGTTGAAGGCTGTCCTCGATGCCACGATGGCTGAACGCGATCGCCGGCACGAGGTGCGGCGCCTCGACGACCGCCTCGAGGACGGCGCCGGCCTCGGGCGTCTGATCGGCACCTCGAAGGCCATGAAGAAGGTCTACGAGGAGCTGCGCCTTCTCGCCGACAGCGACGCCTCGGCCATCCTGACCGGCGAGAGCGGCACCGGCAAGGAGCTGGCGGCGGCGACGATCCACGATCTCTCGGCGCGCTCCCGCGGGCCGTTCATTCCCGTCAACTGTGCCGCGATCCCCGAGACCCTGGTCGAAAGCGAGCTCTTCGGCCACCAGGCCGGCTCCTTCACCGGCGCCCTCGGCACCCGCCAGGGCTGTTTCGAGCAGGCGGACGGCGGCACGCTCCTCCTGGACGAGATCGCCGAGATGCCAGTCGTCCTGCAGCCCAAGCTGCTGCGGGTGCTCGAGGAGCGGCGGCTGCGCAGGGTGGGCGGCAACCGCGAGCTCACGGTCGACGTCCGCGTGCTCGCCGCCACCAATCGGGACCCGGCCAAGTCGCTGGCCGAGGGGAAGCTCCGCGAGGACCTCTACTACCGCCTGAACGTCTTCACGGTCGAGCTGCCGCCGCTGCGCCGCCGGCTCGAGGACCTGCCGCTCTTGACCCAGCACTTCCTGCGCAGCGCCAACCGCCGGCACAAGACGACGGTCGAAGGTCTCTCCGACGCCACCCTCGAGCGCCTGCGGGGCTACCGCTGGCCGGGCAACGTGCGCGAGCTCAGGAACGTCATGGAGCGCGGCGTGATCCTCGCCAAGTCGGGCTGGCTCGAAAACCTCCACCTGCCGCCCTTCTTGATCTCGCCCACCACCCCGACGGTCGGCGACGACCAGATCGTGCTGCCGACCAACGTCACGGCCGACGAGGCGGAGCGCATCCTGATCCTCGAGACCTTGAAGCGGGTGGAGAACAACAAGTCGCGGGCCGCACGGCAGCTCGGCCTCGACGTCAAGACGATCCGCAACAAGCTCAAGGGCTGGGGCCTCATGGGAGACGACGACGAGTGAAGGTGGCGAGCCGCATCGTCGCCGTCACGGGATTCCTGCTCGCCCTGCTGCTGGCGGTCCTCGTCTACCACGTGGCCCAGGTGAGGGAGCTCGCGGCGGCGAGCGAGCGGCTCTCGACGACGGCCTTCACGGCGGCGGGGCTCGCCCTGCGTCTGGAGCGCGACCGCTGGCGCATCGAGGAGCTGACCCGGCGCCTGTGGGTGCTGCGCGACCCCGACTACGCGGCGGGGATCGCGCGCCGCCAGGAAGAGTTCGCCGGCTATCTGGGCGAGTTGGAGGCCCTCGACCTGGCGCCGGAGGAGGGCGCGGCGGTCACCGAGCTCACGCGGGGCTGGCGGGGCTACCTGCGGGCCTGGAACGAGGTGGCCGCGGCGGCCCTCGGCGGGGGCGACCGGGGGAGCGCCGAGGAGGCCGTTCTCGCCCGGCTGGTGGCGCTGGGCGAGCAGCTCGCCGTCCTGGCCGGCGAGACGGAGCGGCAGATCGCCCTGCTGCGCGCCGACGTCGACCGCGAGCGGCGGCGGGCCGAGCGCGTCTCCTGGTGGACGGCCCTGGCGGCGCTGGTGCTGTCGCTCCCCATCGTGGTGCTGACCCTGCGCTCGATCCAGCGGCCGCTGTCGCGACTGCTCGAGGGGACGCGCGCAGTCGCCGAGGGACGCTTCGCCTACCGGCTCGAGGCGAAGGGCAAGGACGAGCTCTCCGAGCTCGCCGGCAGCTTCAACCGCATGGTGGAGCGCCTGGGCGAGCTCGATCGGCTGAAGAGCGACTTCCTCTCCCACGTCTCGCATGAGCTGCGCACGCCCTTGGTGGCGATGCGCGAGACCAACGACGCTCTGCTCGACGAGCTGGCCGGGCCGCTCGCGGCGGAGCAGCGGCGCCTGCTCGAGCTCAATCAGCGGGGCGGCGAGCGCTTGACGCGCATGCTCACCCGCCTCCTCGACCTGGCGCGGATGGAGGCGGGCGCCGTGGAGTACGATCTGCGGCCGCACGACCTGGGGACGATGGTGCGCGAGACGGTGGAGGGTTGGGGCGGCCATGCCGAACGGCGCAGCCGGTTGGATCTGGATCTGCCGGCGACGCCGGTCGTCGTGCGCTGCGACCGGGAGCGCTTTCCGCAGGTGATCGAGAACCTGCTCGCCAACGCCGAGAAGTACTCGCCGGCCGGCGGACCGATCGCTCTGCGCCTGGCGCGCGAGGGCGGGGCCGCCGTCCTGGCCGTCGAGGACGAGGGGCCCGGCGTTCCCGAGCTGGAGAAGCCCCGCATCTTCGAGAAGTTCCACCGGGCGCGCGGCCCGGCCCGCCCGGGTTTCGGGCTGGGCCTCGCCATCTGTCGCGAGATCGTCATCGCCCACGGCGGGGCGATCTGGGTGGAGGACAACGAGCCGCGCGGCAGCCGCTTCTGCGTGCGGCTCGACCTGGCCGAGGCGGCCGCGGCATGAGCGGGGGACGAGCGCTGATGGCGGCCGCCGTCGTCGCTCTTGGCCTCGGCGCCTGCACGCTGTCGCGCGGTGACCGCGAGCTCGCCGCCGGCGACGACGTCGCCGCCGCCCGTGCCTACGAGCGAGCGGCCGACGCCCTGCTCACGACGGCGAACCGCGCCGCCGGCGCCTACCTGCGCCTGGGCGTCCTCTATGCCCGGCCGGAGAGCGCGCTCTACGATCCGCGCGAGGCGCGGCGCATCTTCCAGCGCCTCCGCGCCGTATACCCAAGGACGCCGTACGCGCACGAGGCGGAGTTGCTGCTCGCTGGCCTCGAGGGGGCTCCGCGGGTGGCCGTGGCGGACCCGCTTCCGGAGGAGGAGCCCCCGCCGCCGGCCTCGGCCTCCGAGGACGAGCTGCGCGCCGCCCTCGCCCGCGAGCGCGGCCGCGCTCGGCAGCTCGACTCGCGGCTGGCCTCCTTGACCTCGGAGGCGGATCGGCTGCGCGAGGAGATCGCCCGCCTCGAGGCCGAGCTCACGCAGCTCAAGGCGATCGACCTGGCCGAGCCGCCCCACTAGAGAAGCCACGAGCTCGCCTCCCCGTCTCCGCAGAAAAAGGCCGGCCGCGGGCTGGTTCATCCGGTCGGTTCTCCGTCCCGTAGAGGCGAGTGCGGATCCACCGCACGACGACCCCAGAGACGGAGGAGAAGCATGTCGCAGAATTCGAGGAGATTCACCACACTCGGAGCAGCTTTGCTGGCGCTCGCCGCCGCCCCGCTGGCCGCGTCGAGCCACCGGGAGGCGCCCTTCATCACCGAGCTGCCGCAAGTCGACGCCACGGACTTCTACATGTTCCGCAGCTACGAGTCCGGGCGGGACGGCTTCGTGACGCTGATCGCCAACTACAACCCGCTGCAGGCTCCCTACGGCGGGCCCAACTACTTCGCCCTCGACCAGGACGCGCAGTACCGCATCAACATCGACAACAGTGGTGACGGCGAGCCCGACTTGATCTTCCAGTTCCAGCTCGACAACGACTTGGCCGACATCCAGATCCCGGTCGGCGACCAGATGGTGTCGATCCCGCTCAAGAACGCCGGCCCCATCACCGCCGACGACCAGAGCCTGCTCAACTTCCGCGAGAGCTACAGGGTCAACCTGCTGCGCCCGGGCGGCGGCGGCGGGGGGCTCCTTGTCAACCGCGCCGACGGCTCGACCGGCTTCGGCAAGCCGATGGACAACATCGGCAACAAGTCCTTCCCGGACTACGTGGGGTACGCCGCGAGCTTCATCGCCGATGCCGGCATCCCGGGCTGCGGCGACGGCCGGGTGTTCGTCGGTCAGCGTCGCGAGTCCTTCGTCGTCAACCTGGGCGAGACGTTCGACCTGGTGAACTACAACCCGCTCGGCGGCCCGAACAGCCAGAGCTCCGAGCTCGAGGACGCCAACATCACGACCTTCGCCCTCGAGGTTCCGACCGACTGCTTGCGCGGCAGCGGCGACGTCATCGGCGGCTGGACGACGGCGCGGCTGCCCAAGCGCCGCACCCTCAAGACCTCGCCCAGCTTCGAGAACCCCGAGACCGATTCGGCGAACTACGCACAGGTCTCGCGCCTCGGCATGCCGCTCGTCAACGAGCTGGTCATCGGCCTCAAGGACAAGAACCGCTTCAACGCCAGCAGCCCCAAGAACGACGGCCAGTTCGCCACCTACGTCACCAACCCGACGCTGCCCGAGCTGCTCGAGATCTTGTTCGGCGTCTCGGCGCCCAACAACTTCCCGCGCCAGGACCTCCTCGCCGCCTTCGTCACGGGGGTGGAGGGGCTGAACAAGTTCGGCTTCGGGGAGATGCAGCGCCTGAACGTGGCGATCGCGCCGACCCCGAGGGCGAGCCAGAGCAACCTGGGCGTGTTGGGCGGGGATCTCGCGGGCTTCCCCAACGGCCGGAGGCCGGGCGACGACGTGGTCGATGCCGAGCTGCGGGTCGCCATGGGGGTTCTCTGCCACGCCTTCCCAGGCGTCTTCGGCTGCGGTCCGGACGACGCGCCGTCGGGCACCTTGCCCTACACGGACGGGGCCCGCCAGAGCCCGAACCAGTTCGACAACGTCTTCCCCTACCTGCGGACGCCGCTCGCCGGCTCGCCGCAGCCGTAGCGGGGACTCCTGCTGGGGAACGACCCCGCACGTTCCCATTCCCGCGGCGTCGGGGGCTCCGAGCCCCGGCGCCGCGGCCTTTCTTCCCCACCCCGCCTGAAGGGCATGAACCTGGCCAAGGTCTTCAGCCGCCCCGAGACCTTCCTCAAGGGCGCTTTGCCCAAACCCAAGAGGCCGCTTTCCCTCGCCCAGATGGACGAGGCCGTGGCCACGTCCACTCGGCCTGCGGCCCGGACCTGGCGGGTGTGCCGCCAGGCCGCTAAGGGAAGATTCCGAGGTCCTGGTAGGTCATGGCGATCTTGTCGATCGCGCAGATGAAGGAGGCGGTGCGGAGGTCAGCCTGGCCGGCGTGGCGGTCCTGGATCTCGCGGATCTGGTGGTAGGAGCTGGCCATCGTCTCTTCGAGCCCGGAGTAGACGAGGTCCTGCTCGGAGGCGCCGCGGGTGACTTCCTCGACCTCGGTGGCGGTGAAGTGGACGTCGGTCTGGCGGGCGATGACGTCGAGCATGCGCCGGCCGGACATCTCGGCGTGGCGCTTCTGCAGGCGCCCGAAGCGCAGGTGGGAGAGGTTCTTCACCCACTCGAAGTAGGAGACCGTCACGCCACCGGCGTTCAAATACGTGTCCGGGATCACCAGCACGCCCTTCTCGCCGAGGATGCCGTCGGCCTCCCAGGTGGTCGGGCCGTTGGCGGCCTCGCCGACGATCCTGGCCCGGATGCGCGGCGCGTTCTCGCCCGTCAACTGGCGTTCGAGCGCGGCCGGCACGAGGATGTCGCAGTCGAGCTCGAGGGCCGCCGTCGAGGTCGGGAGGTTGGTCGCGCCGGGAAAATCGAGGATCGACTTGGTCGCCTTGCGGTGCGCCAGGACGCCAGCGACGTCGAGACCCTTGGAGTTGGCGATCGCTCCCTCGTACTCGGCGAGGCCGACGATCAGCGCTCCCGCCTCTTGCAGGAACTGGGCGCAGTGCGAGCCGACGTTGCCCAATCCCTGGACGACGACCCGCTTGCCCTCGACGCCGGTCGCCAGACCTCGCGCCTTCATGTCGGCTTCGTTGGCGCAGCACTCGCGGATGCCGTAGAAGATGCCGAGCCCGGTCGCCTCGGTGCGGCCGTGGATGCCGCCCTGCGCCACGGGCTTGCCGGTCACACAGGCCATGGCGTTCAACTCGCCGGCTTTCAGGGTCTGGTAGGTGTCGGCGATCCAGGACATCTCGCGCGGACCGGTGCCGAAGTCGGGGGCCGGCACGTCGACGCCGGGGCCGATGAAGTTCTTCTTGACGAGCTCGAAGGTGAAGCGGCGGGTGATGCGCTCGAGCTCGTCCACCGAGTACTTGCGGGCGTCGATCCGCACCCCGCCCTTGGCGCCGCCGAAGGGGACGTCACAGATCGCGCACTTGTAGGTCATGAGCGCCGCCAGGGCCTCCACCTCGTCCTCCGAGACCTCCTCGCTGTAGCGGATGCCGCCCTTGGTAGGCAGGCGATGGTGGCTGTGCTCGGCCCGCCAGGCGTGGATGGTCTCGATCGAGCTGTCGTCCCTGACCAGGGGGAACGTCACGTGGTAGACGCCGTTGCACTCCTTGACCTTGGCCAGGAGTTTCGGGTCGTGCTTGGTCAGCGCGGCCGCCTTGTCGAAGGCGAGGTTGACCTGCTGGAAGAAGGTGTACTGTGAAACCTGGGCGCTCATGAACAGTGCTCCTGTCCGCGCGATGCCTCGATCGAGGAAGGTCGGGCGGCGCAGCTTATCAAGCGAGGGTGGCGCTCCCGGCGGCGGCGTGACAGCGGGCCCCGGGCTCTTCGGTAGGATCGGAACTCGTCCCCGTCGGGGGCCGGTCTGGATCGAGCGCCAGGGGAGCCGCCATTGGAGAACCGGGGTCCGTTCGTCAGCCGCTTCGGCCTGGATCGCCAGGGCGTCACCGGGGCCGCCTGCGTCTACTGGAACCTGCCGGCGGCGCAGCTCTACGAGCACGCCGTGCGCCGCCGCGAGGCCCTGGTGGCGGCGCACGGGCCGCTGGTCGCCCGCACCGGAGACCACACCGGCCGCTCGCCGGAGGACAAGTTCGTCGTCCAGGCCGGTGAGGCGGCGGCGCACGTCTGGTGGGGGAAGGCCAACCGGCCGATCGAGCAGGAGCGTTTCGACGCCTTGCGTGCCCGCCTCCAGGCCCACTGGGCGGGACGCGACCTCTACGTCTTCGACGGGCACGCCGGCGCGGAGCCGACCTACCGCATGCCGGTGCGGGTCATCACCGAGATGGCCTGGCACAACCTCTTCGCCCGCAACATGTTCCTGCGCGAGACGGAGGGCGAGAGGCTCGCCGCCTTCGAGCCGCGCTTCACCGTCTTCTCGGCGCCCTCGCTCGAGGCCGACCCGGCCCGCGACGGCACCCGCACCGGCACCTTCATCCTCGTCGACCTGGAGCAGCACCAGGTGCTGATCGGCGGCACCCAGTACGCCGGCGAGATCAAGAAGAGCATCTTCTCGGTGATGAACTACTACCTCCCGCGGCAGGGTGTGCTCTCGATGCACTGCAGTGCCAACTACGGGAAGGACCGCGACGACGTCGCCCTCTTCTTCGGCCTCTCGGGCACCGGCAAGACGACGCTCTCTGCCGACCCCGAGCGCACGCTCATCGGCGACGACGAGCACGGCTGGAGCGAGGCCGGGGTCTTCAACATCGAGGGTGGCTGCTACGCCAAGGTCATTCGCCTCTCGGCGGAGGGTGAGCCCGAGATCTGGGCGACGACGCGCCGCTTCGGCACGATTCTCGAGAACGTCGCGATCGACCCCGAGACGCGCGAGCTCGACCTCGACGACGACCGCTGGACCGAGAACACGCGGGCGAGCTATCCCATCGAGCAGCTTTCGAACGTCGACCTCTCGGGCCGCGCCGGCCACCCGCGGCACATCGTGTTCTTGACCGCCGACGCCTTCGGCGTGCTGCCGCCCGTCGCTCGCCTCACCGAGCCGCAAGCCCTCTACCACTTCCTCTCGGGCTACACCGCCAAGGTCGCCGGCACCGAGCGCGGGGTGACCGAGCCACAGGCCACCTTCTCGACCTGCTTCGGGGCGCCCTTCATGCCGCTCCATCCCGGGGTCTACGCCGGCATGCTGGGCGAGCGCATGCGCGGGCACGGGGCGAAGGTGTGGCTCGTCAACACCGGCTGGACCGGCGGCCCCTACGGCGAGGGCGAGCGGTTGAAGCTCGCCCACACCCGGCGCATGGTGGCCGCGGCGCTCGCCGGCGAGCTCGACGAGGTGTCGACCGCGCTCGATCCGGTCTTCGGCCTCGCCGTCCCGGAGCGCGTCCCTGGAGTGCCTGCCGGCCTGCTGCAGCCGCGCGCCACCTGGCGGGACCCCGCGGCCTACGACGCGCGGGCCGGCGAGCTGGCGCGGATGTTCGTCGAGAACTTCCGCCAGTACGAGGCCGGCACCTCCGAGGCCGTGCGCGCCGCCGCACCGCGGAGGTAAGCGACTCGTCGCCGCCGATGCTCTGGTTCCTCGCGCTCTTCGCGTTGCTCGTCGCCGTCGTCGTCTACGACCTGGTGCAGAGCCAGCACGCGATCCTGCGCAATTTCCCCATCCTCGGGCACTTCCGCTACCTGCTCGAGGCGGTGGGGCCGGAGCTGCGGCAGTACCTCGTCGCCAGCAACGACGAGGAGCGACCCTTCTCGCGCGACGAGCGGCGCTGGGTCTACGCCTCGGCCAAGCGGGAGAACAACTACTTCGGGTTCGGCAGCGACAACGAGATGGAGGCGGCGCCGAATTACCTGATCGTCAAGCACTCGAGCTTCCCCCTCCGCTCGCCTCACCCCAGCGACGCCGACTTCGACCCCGCCTGGCCGCTCGCCGCGGGGAAGACCTTGGGCGGGAACCGCGGCCGCGCCAAGGCCTTCCGGCCGGGCTCGCTCGTCAACCTCTCCGGCATGAGCTTCGGCTCGCTCTCGGCCAAGGCCGTCGAGGCGATGAACCGCGGCTCGCAGCTCGCCGGCTGCCTGCACAACACGGGCGAGGGGGGCCTGGCGCCTTACCACCGGCACGGCGGCGAGCTGGTCTGGCAGCTCGGCACCGCCTACTTCGGCTGCCGCGACGAGAGCGGGCGCTTCAGCTTGGAGCGCTTCCTCGAGGCGGTAGCCGGAGCGCCCATCCGGGCCATCGAGCTCAAGCTCTCGCAGGGTGCCGAGCCCGGCTTGGGCGGCGTGCTGCCGGGCAAGAAGGTGACCGCCGAGATCGCCGCCATCCGCGGCATCGCGGCCGGCCGCGACTGCCTGAGCCCGGCCGCCCATACGGCCTTCCACGACGTCGACTCGATGCTCGACTTCGTCGAGCTCCTGGCCGCGCGCACGGGTCTCCCCGTGGGCATCAAGTCGGCGGTGGGGCAGCCGGCCTTCTGGGTGGAGCTCGCCGAGCGCATGGCCGCCGAGCCGCGGGGAGTGGACTTCATCGTCCTCGACGGCGGCGAGGGCGGCACCGGCGCCGGGCCGCGCACCTTCACCGATCACGTGGGGCTCCCCTTCAAGGTCGCCTTCACGAGCGTCTATCGCCTCTTCGCCGAGCGCGGTGTGGCCGACCGGCTGGTGTGGATCGGCTCGGGCAAGCTCGGCTTCCCCGAGCGCGCTCTCCTCGCCTTCGGCATGGGCTGCGACATGATCAACGTCGGCCGCGAGGCGATGTTCGCCATCGGCTGCATCCAGGCGCAGCGCTGTCAGACCGACCGCTGCCCGACCGGGGTCACCACCCACAACCGCTGGCTGATGCGCGGTCTCGACCCCACCGACAAGGCGGCGCGCCTCGCCAACTACATCGTCACCCTGCGCAAGGAGTTGACGCTCCTCTCCCGAGCCTGCGGCGTCGCCCACCCGGCGGCGATCACCCTCGATCACTTCGACATCCTGGACGACGCCTTCGGCGCCCGCTCGGCGCGCGAGGTCTTCGGCTATCGGCCCGGCTGGGGCGGCCCCCCGGCCGCGCGCGGCCGCGGCGAAGACCACATCACCATCCGGCTACCGGTCGGGCGTTAGAAGCCCACCCGCCGCATCACCCAGCGCGGCAGGTGGCGGATGACCAGCATCACCCATCGCCACGCGCCCGGTACGTAGACGACGGGGGTACCGCGGTCGACGGCGCGTAGCACGCGGCGGGCGGCGGCGTCGGGCTCGCCGGCGAAGGGGGGTGGGTCGAGCTCCGCGGTCATCCCCGTCTTGACGAAGCCGGGCTTGATACACACGACGCGCAGGCCCTGGCGCCGGAATTTGTGGTCGAGCCCCTCCAAGTAGCGGGTGAGCCCGGCTTTGGCGGCGCCGTAGAGAATCACCGGCTTTCTACCGCGCTCGCCGGCGACGGAGGAGAAAACGCAGAGCGTGCCGCCGCCGCCGGCGAGAAGCCGCTCCCGGACCACCTCGCAGAACTCGACGGTGCGCGCGAAGTCGACGTCGAGCAAGCCGCGCAGCAGGTCCCTGTCCTTCTCGAGCTGTTGTTGGGTGGCGAAGGCGCCGGCGGTGACGACGACGGTATCGAGCCCGCCGAGTGCCGCCTCCGCGGCGCTGAGGGCTGGTTCGAACTGCTCTGGGCGAGCCAGATCGCAGGGGGCCACGCCGGTGACGGCGCCGCCGCGAGCGGCCAGGTCGGCGGCGCTCTTGTCGAGCTGATCGGCGTCGCGACCGAGCAGGAAAAGTCGATCGCCGCGCTCCGCCATGCGGCGCGCCAGGGCTCGACCCATCCCCCTCGTGGCTCCCAGGAAGACCACCCTCACGCTGGCTCCCCCTTACTCGAGCAGTCGTCGCGACTGGGCGCTCGCCAGGCGGCCCGCCGCGTCCCAGGCTCGGCGGGCTTGCGCGAAGGCCGGCAACCGTTCGCTCTCCATGGCTTGGAAGTGCTCGCGGCGAGTGTAGCCGTCCTTGGCGAGGTAGATGCGGCCGCCCTCGGCCACGACACGCTCGTTCAAGGCGTCGATCAGCTCCTGCAAACCGCGTCGCACGGGCAGGTCCACGGCGATCGAGATCCCGGGTCGCGGGAAGGATAGCAACCCCTCGCCCTCCGGCCCGCAGTCCTTGATGACGCAGAGGAACGAGGCGCCGCCCAGGCGGGTGAGATCTTCCAGGAAGCGGCGGGTGGCACCCGGTCGTTCGGCCTCGGGCAGGACGCACTGGTGCTGGGTGAAGCCGCGGTGGCCGTAGACACGGTTCCAATGGCGGATCGCGTCGAGGGGGTGGAAGAACTGCTCCGGGTGGACGATGCTGCCGCGCCGGCGCCGGTGGAGCCGGAAGTAGAGCGCGTTGAAGGTCCGCATCGTAAGGCGATTCAGTACCCAGCTGGGGAGCGTGAAGGGAACCGTCCTCTCCCGCAGCGGCGCGGGCGGCGTCGCTGGCGCCTCTGCCGACTCGGCCCAGCGACCGCGATAGAGGATGCCCCGCCCGAGCTCGGCGCCCGTCGACAGGGCGTCGAGCCAGCCGACGGTGAACGGCCAGCGACGGGCGGCTTCGGCGAGACCGGCCAAGAACGCGTCGAGGCCATCGACGCGCTCGCTCTCGCGCCAGATCCAGGGCGTTGGGATAGGTTGCAGACGCAGAGTGACCTCGAGGATGTGACCGGTCAGCCCCATGCCGCCCAGGGTGGCGCGGAAGAGATCCGGATGCTCCTCGCGCGAGCACTCGACGAGGCGGTCGTCGGCCAGGCGCAAGCGCAGCCGCTCGACGTGGCGGCCGATCGTTCCGTCCACGTGATGGTTCTTGCCGTGCACGTCGGCGGCCACCATGCCGCCCAGCGTGACGAACTGCGTCCCCGGGAGCACCGGACAGCTCCAGCGGCGGGGCCAGAAGGTGCGGTTGACGGCGGCGAGCGACAGGCCGGCCTCGGCCCAGAGCCAGCCCGTCGCCTCGTCGAAGCCCAGGATGCAGTCGGCCAGGACCGAGCTCGGCAGCGAGTCGACCCCAGACGGCGGCAGGGCGGAGTCGCCGTAGCTGCGACCGAGGCCCCGGGTCAGGACCGCCCCCCGGGTCAGCGCGGCCAGGTCCTCGCCGACCCGCACCCGCCCCGGAACCGCGAGCCCGCCCCAGCCCGCCACCTGCGGACCCCCGCGCGCCATGGACCGAGATCCTACGGCAGGGTTCCGCCGACAGCTCGAGGACGGTAGCGGCGCCGGCGCGCCAAGATGGTCGCAACGACCACGCCCGAGGTGAGAAGGGCCGCGGCCAGTAGGGCGGCGGGCGCGAGCCGCAGCCGGCGTGTGTGTGCCGGAAGCGCCAGCCGCTCGGCGAGCACCCCGTCGGCGCGATCGAAGAGCGCCAGGAAGTGATCGCGGTCCTCGGGCCGCTCGAACTTGCCTTGCTCGGCGTAGAACCCTCGGCCGGTCGCGAGCTGGGCCTGGAGCGCCGCGAGGTCTTTCCGCGAGTGGATCGGTCGCTCGCCGACCAGCACCCGGACGGCGGCGCTGTGGGCGAAAGTGCGCTGGTCGATGCGGCTCTCTTCGCGCAGCGCCCGCTTCCAGCCGCCCTCGCCGCGGGCCGCCAACCAGGCGCTGTCCTCGATGCGCAGCCGCTGGCGCAGGGTCAGGCGGTGGATGTCGCCGCCGATAGCTTCTTGCGTGGCCGCTGCGACGGGCTCTCCGTTGTGGACGATCTCGAGCGAGCGCAGCGCCCGCGGGCTCGCCAGCTCCGCGATCACCTCGACCGTGCCGCCGCGCGGGGGCAGGCGCACCGTGCCGCCGGGCCCCACGCCGTCGACCGTGAAGGAGAGCATGGGCCCGGTCGTGACCCACACCTCGCCGCGCCCCAGGACCTGCCGCCAGGACTCGAAGTCGACGGCGCCGCCGGTGCGCACGTACATCCGTGCCTCGCCGAGGAGCGGCTGCCACGGCTGGCGGTGGGGAAAGTTTGGCAGGTCCGTCCCCGCCGCCGGCGGCAGCACGAAGCCGGCGTTCGCCAACTGGTACCACTGCGAGAGATGGACGAGGTGGGTGTTGGCGAGCTCGAAGAAGTCGGCGGCGCCGAGCACGCTGTCGAGCACGGCGGTCACCGCGACGCCGTACGCCCCGCCGTGGGCTACGCCGGCCAGCCCGCCCTGGCGCCGGGCCTCGAGCATGACGTCGTGGAAGGGTGGCGAATGGAAGGGCGAGCCCAGGACGTCGAAGTCGCCGCTCGCCATCGGCCAGATCTCCTCCGCGATGCCCAACAGGTTGATGTGCCCCTGGGCCGCGTCGCGGTACTCCTCACCGGAACGGATCGAGCGCTCGCCGTCGGCCGCCTCGCCGGCCGGCCCGAAGGCGTACTGCTTGGCCCAGGTGCCCCGCTGGTTGCCGCCGCGGGCAATGAGGAAGTGGCCGACTTCGAGGTCGTCGCCGGCGAGGAGGGTCAGCCAGTCCGGATCGCGACTCGCCGCCAAGCGGTCGTAGTGCAGGTGCTCGTCGGCGGCGACCCAGCCAGCACTGCCGACGTCCGACCAGCGCTCGAGGGCGACGGTGATCTCGGCCCGCCCGTCGCGGACGACGAAGCGCCGCCGCTCCGCCAGGAACTCGAACCCCTTGACCACCTCGACCTGACCGCCGAGGGCCGCTGGGGGGAGCGGCACCTCCACGATACCCGTGCCGCGGGAATAGGTGGCGATGAAGCGTTGGCGCCGGCGGTTCTGGTGGGTCGTGAAGTGCAACCCGTGCGGCCCGAGGCCGGAGGGAACGTGGAGCTCGCCGTCGAGGGTCAGGGTGAAGCGAGCCGCGGTCGGCTCGCCGGTGGCGGCGTCGACGATGGCGAGCTGCAGGACGTGCTCGCCGGCACCCGTTCCGCGCGGCGGTGCCACCGCGTAGGTCTCTGCGCGATGGCCCTCGGGCAGATGGGCCGCTGCCGGAAGCGCGGCGATCGCGCCCAGGAGCCAGGCGGCCCGCAGGCGAGCAGATGGGCGCGGCCGCCGGAGCATCGAGATCTCATCGCTTAGCGTACTGCAAATTCATCGATCCTCCACACGCGGAAGATGGAGGGCACAAGCGAACGGCGCAAAGCTTTTCGCCCGGCCGCAGCCAACCGGGCCGACCGCACCGCGGTAGGTTGCGGTCAGGGCGTCTGCGCCGTCGCCTCAGCGAGGTAGGCGGCGAGCTCGGCCAACTCGCGCTCGTAGCCGCCGGAGAGAATGGGGAAGCGGCACCAGCTGCGCGGGTCGAGGTTCTTGTCGTCCAGGTGGAAGGAGGGAGCGTAGCGCTCGCGCTTCCACTGGTTGTGGCACCAGCGCCGGAAGAAGCGCTCGATCCACTGGGCGAGATCCCCCGGGGTGTGCTGCGGATAGCGCACCCGCATCTCACGGAAGGTCTCGAGCGGGGTGTGCTTGTCGCGGATGGCCGCGTCTTCGATGGCCTCGAGCACTTCGTAGGGCATGAGGTCGCCCTCGGCGGTCTGGTGGGCGGCCGGCGGCCGCAGCTCCGGGGTGGGCTCCTGCTCGTTGACCAAGGCCAGTGCCGGGATCTTGCCTTCCATCCAACGCAGCCACTGGCGCAGGAACGCCTTGTCGATGCCGGCGATCGGCGCCAGGCCGCCGCAGGTGTCACCGTCCATGGTGGCGTAGCCGACGGCGGCCTCGGAGCGGTCCGAGGTGGCGAGCAGCAGGGCGTCGCGCAGGTTGGCGAGCAGCCAAGCCCCTGGCCCGCGGGTGCGCGCCTGGACGTTCTGCAGGGCGAGGTCGTCGTGCTCCCAGGTGAGCGCCCGACCCTCGACCGCCTCGACTCGGCGCCGATAGCCCTCCACCAGCTCGTCGACATCGAGTTCGCGATAGCTGGCTCCCACGGCCTCGGACACACCGCGAGCGGCCTCGCGACTGGCGGCCGAGCTGTTGCGGGTCGGTTGATAGACGCACAGGAGCAGGCGCTCGACCAGCTCGCGCACGCTGCCGGCGCCGGCGAGCGCCGGCACCTGGCCGAGTCGCGCGACGAAGCCCTCGAGCCCCAGCTCGGCGGCGGCCAGCTCGACCATCTTCGCCACCAGCACGGCCACGGCTGTCGAGTCGGCGCCGCCCGAAAGCGAGACGACGAAGCCCCGGGCGCCGCTCTTGCGCAGGTAGTCGAAGAGGCCCAAGGCGACGGCGCGCGTGAACTCCTCGAACTTCAAGTCCGGCCCCGTCTCCCAGGCGGGCGGCGGCGGTGGCGGCCCTTCCGGCTCGAGGGGTGGGAAGGTGAACGGAACGGTGATCGGCTCGACGTCGAGCCGCGGTGCGAAGCCGCTCGAGCGCACCTGGGTCAGGCGCGCCGCCGAGACGTCGACGACGACACTGGTGACCCCAACCTCCCGGAAGCTCAAACGCGGTCCGGCGGCCACCAGCTCGCCGGCGTGGGCGACGAGCACTCCGCCGTCGTAGATGATGCGGCCGGCCTCGTTGCCCAGGAGATTGCTATAGACATAGGTCACGCCGAAGGCACGCGCGGCCTCGATCACCAGCCCGCGCCGGGCGTCGCGCTTGCCGAAGGCGAAGTGACTGGCGCTCGGGTTCAAGATCACGTCGACGGCCTCGAGGGCGAGTCCGCGGCCGCGCCGGTCGGCGACCCAGGCGTCCTCGCAGATCTCCACACCGAGCCGCACGCCGCCGCAGTCGAAGAGGAGATCGCCCAGCGGCAGCTCTCGACCGGCGAGCTCCCAGGAGGCGACCCGGCCCTGCGGCCAGGGCTTGAACCAGCGCGGCTCGTAGTGCACGCCGTCCCCGGGCAGGAACTGCTTGGCGACGAGGCCCACCGGGCGGCCGTCGACGGCGATGCAGGTGGCGTTGTAGAGCGCCTTGCTGTGGAAGATCGGCAGGCCGAGCGAGGCGATCAAGCCGCCGGTGGCCGGTAGGACGCGTTCCAGCATCTCGGCGGCGGTCCGGATGGTGCCCGGCGAGAGGAAGGCATCCTCGCAGCCGTAGCCCGTCAGACAGAGCTCGGGCAGGCAGACGATGCTCGCGCCCTGCGCGCGTGCCTCGTCCAAAGCGGCGACGACCCGGCGGGCGTTGCCGTCCCAATCGAGCGGCGTCTGGTTGACGACGGCGCCGGCGACGCGCAACAGCTTCACGGCGAGGGCTCCAGGAAACGGTAGGTCGGGAGGCGGTCGCGGCGGGGCATGCGCGGACCGGGCATTGTAACGAACGGGTCGGCGCCGGCTGGTACATTCGTGCGCCGTGTCGAGCCCGCTCGAGGCCATCGCCGCCGACCTCGCTCGGGAGCTCGCGGCGCTCGCCTTCGGGCCGCCCGTCGCCTGCGTCTACCGCCCGCTCGACTACGCCTGGCAGCCGCACGCCGCCTACCTCGAGCGCTATGGCCGGGGCGCCCGCGAGGTCCTCCTCCTGGGGATGAACCCCGGTCCCTGGGGAATGGCGCAGACCGGCGTACCGTTCGGCGAGGTCGAGCTGGTGCGCGACTGGCTGGGGATCTCGGGCTTCGTCGGGCGGCCGCGCCACGAGCATCCCCGGCGGCCAGTCGAGGGCTTCGCCTGCCGGCGCAGCGAGGTGAGCGGCCGGCGCCTGTGGGGCTGGGCCCGCGAGCGGTTCGGCCGGCCGGAGCGTTTCTTCTCTCGCTTCTTCGTCCTCAACTATTGCCCGTTGCTCTTCCTCGAGGCGAGCGGGCGCAACCGCACGCCGGCCGAGCTGCCCGCCGCCGAGCGGGAGGCTTTGGCCAGGACCTGCGATCGCGCCCTGCGCCAGGCCGTCCGGTCTCTGCGCTCCGCGCTGGTGGTGGGCGTCGGCAAGTTCGCCGAGGCCGCCGCTCGTCGCGCCCTGGCCGGTGAGTCGGTGCGCGTCGGCGGTGTGCTGCACCCCAGCCCGGCCTCTCCGGCCGCCAACCGGGGCTGGGCGGGCGCTGCCGAGAGCGGGCTGGCCCGGCTCGGCGTGGCGCTCGACTAGGGGCCTACGACACCCGAGTCGCCGGTGGATCCCGGGGCGACGCGCTCCCGGCGGAGTCGTCCGAGGTCCCAGATGGCGAGCATGGGGTCGGCGAGGTCCGGGAGGCCCCACTCGCCGGTCAGACGGCGGACCAGCCCCGTGGCCTGACGGCCCATCTGGGCGAGCTCGGTCTGGGCCCGCGCCCGCTGGTCGGGCGGCAACGCCCCGCCGGCACCGAGGTTCGGGCCCAGCTCTTCGGCCCAGTCGCGATGCACGATGAGGAGGGCGGCACCGCTCGCCAGCAAGGCCTTCGGTTCCGGCGCCACGAAGCTCGCCACGCCGAGTCGCGGATCGAGCAGCAGCCGATCCCCGGGCGACAGGTGCGCGGCGCGCTGATGGAGGCGCTGATAGACGGCCAGCGTGTTGACGAAGCGCGATAGCGGGCGAGCCGGAAACTCGACCAGCGGCCCGGGAGAAAGCGCCGCGAGTCGCGCGTAGGCCGGCGGCGCCGAGCGCGGCGGGCGCGGCTCGCGGGAGACGAAGTCGAGGATCTCGGGCCGCAGGCCGAAAGGGCTGGTGTAGAGCTCGCTGCCGGCGAGCGGCCCGCTGGCGACCGCCGCCACCAGGTAGAGGCCGGCGGCGATCGCCGGGGCATGGTGCGACGAGCGCGGCAGCGGCTCGGCGAGGCCGGTCGCGGCCAGCGCCAGGAGGGGAACGAGCGCCACCAGCACGTAGCGGGCGAAGATCGGCGGGCTCTGCAGGAAGGCGGGCGCGAGCGCGAGCACCCCGAGGAGCTGCGCGAGGATCAGCGTCACGGCGTAGCGCGCCAGGGCCGCGTCGCGGCGCGCCAGGACCGCCAGGCCGCGGCCGGCGGCCAAGGCGAAGAGGAGGGCCAGCCAGCCCCAGCCCACCCCGGCGAGCAGCATCCCTCCCTCGCGCCAGGTGCGCGGGTCGAGGACCAGCTCCTGGCTTTTGCTCGGCGCCAACCGGCGCAGGCTCGCCGCGGCCGGCACCATCCAGAGGGCCAGGAGAGCAACGAGCCCGCCGGCGACGGCGACGAGTCGCCGCCAAGAAGGGTGGGCTCGACCTCGCGACAGCGCCGCCTCCGCGGCGAGGAAGAGCCAGGGAGCGAGCACCAGCGGCGCGGAGAGCAGGTGCAGGTAGATGGAGAGCGACGCGGCCGCCGCGTAGGCCGCGCCGCTCGCCCCCCGGCCTTCCCGCCACCAGTCGAAGAACGCCGCCGCGGCCACGGCGCTGGTCAGCACGGCCGGCATGTAGGGGCGCATGAAGCGGCTGTAGTAGACGAGCAGCGGTGAGACGGCGAGCAGCCACGCCGCGACGGTCGCCGCGCCGGCGCCGGCGCGGCGCTCCAACCAGCGCGGCACCAAGAGCAGGGCCGCGAGGCCAGCGAGCAGGACCGGGATCCGCAACGCCAACTCCGAGGGCCGCAGGCCGAGCTCGATGCCGGCGCGCAACCAAGCGTTGAAGGGCGGGCAGTGGGCCTGCATGCGATAGGTGGTGAGCGCCTCGGGCAGCGGCGTGCGAAGCGCGCCGTGGAAGGCGTGCACCTCGTCGGCGACCAGGACCTGTTGGTGCAGGCCGACGATGCGCACGCCGGCGCCGACGAGGACGGCGGCCCAGAAGCTCCAACGCCGCAGGAGCGGCGCGCTCACCAGGGCACGCTGGTCACGGGGCATCGGGGTCGAGCGAGCGCGGCGGATTATTGCAGGAGCGAGCTAAGATCCTCACCTCCCGTCGTTGCCGAGCGAGCATCGATGATCCCAGTCAAGGAAGCGATCGCCCTGGGCGCCCGGGTGGGCTCGTTCGCCGAGTATCAGCGCCTCTACGCCCGCTCGCTCGCCGAGCCGGAGGCCTTCTGGGGCGAGCAGGCCGCGCGCCTCGACTGGTTCCACCCGCCCCACACGATCATGGAGGTGGACAACGAGGCGGTGGACTTCGGCTGGTACCTCGGGGGACGCCTCAACGCCTGCTTCAACTGCGTCGATCGACACCTGCCCGCGCGGGCCGAGCAAACCGCGCTCGTCTGGGCGGCGGACGAGCCCGGGCGCTACGAGCGCCTGAGCTATCGGCAACTGAAGCACCTGGTGTGCCGCTTCGCCAACGTCTTGTTGGCCCACGGCGTGCGGCGAGGCGACCGGGTGGCGATCTATCTGCCGATGATTCCCGAGCTGCCGGCGGCGATGCTCGCCTGCGCCCGCATCGGGGCCGTCCATTCGGTGGTCTTCGCCGGGTTCTCGGCTGAATCGCTGCGCGATCGGGTGCTCGACGCCGGGGCGAAAGTCGTGATCACCGCCAACGAGGGCCTGCGGGGCGGCAAACGGATCCCTCTCAAGGCGACTGTCGACCGCGCCCTCGAAGGGGCGCCGCAGGTGACGACCGTCCTCGTCGCCCGGCGCACCGACGCCGACGTGCCGATGCTCGCCGGCCGCGACCTCGACCTCGCCGTCGAGCTGGCGCGCCAGCGCTCGACCTGTCCCGCCGAGTGGATGGCGGCCGAGGACCCACTCTTCATCCTCTACACCTCCGGTTCGACGGGGAAGCCCAAGGGCGTGCTCCACACGACGGGCGGGTACCTCCTCTACGCTAGCCTTACCCACGAGCTGGTCTTCGACCTGCGCCCCGGGGACGTCTACTGCTGCGCGGCCGACATCGGCTGGATCACCGGCCACAGCTACATCGTCTACGGTCCGCTCGCCAACGGTGCCACCAGCGTGATGTTCGAGTCGGTGCCCACCTACCCCGACGCCGGGCGCTACTGGCAGCTGGTCGACGACCTCGGGGTGACGATCTTCTATACCGCGCCGACGGCCCTGCGCGCCATCGCCCGCGAGGGGGACGATTGGGTGCGACGGCACCGCCGCGACTCGCTGCGGGTGCTGGGCACGGTGGGCGAGCCGATCAACCCGGAGGTCTGGCTCTGGTACCACGACGTGGTCGGGGCGGGACGCTGCGCCGTCGTCGATACCTGGTGGCAGACCGAGACCGGGGGCATCCTGATCACCCCTCTGCCGGGGGCGATCCCCACCAAGCCCGGCTCGGCGACCCTCCCTTTCTTCGGCATCGAGCCGGTGATCGTGGACGACGCCGGTTGCATCCTCGAGGGCAACGGCGTCAAGGGGAACCTCTGCCTGCGGCGATCCTGGCCTGGCCAGGCGCGGACGATCTGGGGTGACCACGCTCGGTTCCGGGAGACGTATTTCTCTCGCTTCCCCGGCCTCTATTTCACCGGCGACGGCGCCTGGCGGGATCCCGACGGCTACTACTGGATCACCGGCCGCGTCGACGACGTGCTCAACGTCTCCGGCCACCGGCTGGGCACGGCCGAGGTCGAGAGTGCCCTGGTGGCCCATCGCGCGGTCGCCGAGGCCGCGGTCGTCGGCTTCCCTCACGAGATCAAGGGCCAAGGCATCTACGCCTACGTCCTCCTCACCCCGGAGTACGAGACCCTCGACGGCGAGGAGTTGGTCGGCATCCTGCGCGAGCAAGTACGCCAGGTCATCGGACCGTTCGCCGCTCCCGACCGCATCCAGGTCGCCCCCGGCCTGCCCAAGACCCGCTCCGGCAAGATCATGCGCCGCATCCTGCGCCAGATCGCGGCCGGCGACTACGAAGAGCTGGGCGACGTGACGACGCTCGCCGATCCGAGCGTCGTCGAGAAGCTGGTCGAGACCCACCGAGCGAGCGCCGAGCGATGACCGATCGCGCGGAGAAGGCCGCCGAGGGCTGGCTCCACACGTTGCCGCTGCTGCGCGGCGCGGCGATTTTCTTGATCGTCGGCGGCTTGAAGGCGGCGGACTCCGTCCTCCTCCCGCTGCTGCTGGCGGCATTCCTGGCCGGCCTCTCGATCCCCGTGCTCGACGGGCTGCGCCGGCGGGGCATGGGCCGGGTGCTCGCCGTCGGGATCACGTTCGTCGGCTTGGTGGCGCTCCTGGTCGCCATCGGCTTCCTGCTCGGCCAGGCGGTGAGCGGCTTCCTGGCCGAGGTCCCCACCTATCTGGGGCTCCTGCTCGAGCGCTACCAACGGACGGTCGCCTGGCTGGACGCGCGGGGCATCGCGCTGGCCGACTGGTGGTCGCCGCAGGAGCTCGACCCCTCGTACCTGGTCGACAAGATCTCGGGGCTGGTCGGCGGCGCCGTGCGGGGCGTCTGGTACGCCTTCAGCTTCCTCCTGCTGGCGCTGGTGGCGCTGCTCTTCCTGCTCGTCGAGGCGACCGAGTTCGACCTCAAGCTGACCCGCGCTCTGGGCGACCGCCGCGAGGTGATCGCCGGGTTCGCCGCCGTCAGCCGCAACATCCAACGCTATCTCCTGATCAAGACCGCGACGAGCGCCATGGTCGGGGTCCTGGCCGGCCTCGTCACCTGGCTCGCCGGCGTCGATTTCCCGCTCATCTGGGGAATGCTCGGCTTCTTCCTGCACTACATCCCGGTGATCGGCGCTTTCGTCGCCGGCATCCCGCCGGTCCTGCTGGCGCTGGCCGTCCTGGGACCGGCCCGCGCGCTGCTGCTGGCGCTGGCGTTTCTGGCCATCAACTTCGTGGTCGGCAACTTGCTCGAGCCCTTCCTCATGGGCCGGCCGCTCGGGCTCTCGCCGCTCGCGGTGCTGATGTCCCTCGCCTTCTGGGGCTGGGTTTGGGGACCCATCGGGATGGTCCTCTCGGTGCCGCTCACCTTGGTGATCAAGACCCTGCTCGATGGCAGCGGCCAACTGCGCTGGCTGGCCGTGTTGCTCGGCCCGGCGCCGCCCGTCGTCGCCGCCGAGAGGGCGCCGGCCGACGCCTCGCCGTAGCCGAGGCGATGCGCTAAGGTCGGGCGCTGCCATGCAGGACAGCTTCTCCGCCCGCGGCCGCCTCCAGGTCGGCGACCGCAGCTACGGCATCGTGCGGCTCGAGGCGCTGGCGCGGCAGGGCTACGACGTGGCCCGTCTGCCCTACAGCCTGCGCATCCTGCTTGAGAACCTGCTGCGGCGCGAGGACGGCGAGGTCGTCCGCGCCGAGGACGTCGCGGCGATCGCCGGCTGGGACCCACACGCCGAGCCGTCCGCGGAGATCGCCTTCATGCCGGGGCGGGTCCTGCTGCAGGACTTCACCGGCGTGCCGGCGGTAGTCGATCTGGCGGCGATGCGCGACGCCATGCTGGCGATGGGCGGCGATCCTACGCGGATCAACCCGTTGCAGCCGGTCGAGCTGGTCATCGACCACTCGGTGCAAGTGGATGAGTACGGATCCGCCGCCGCCTTCCTGATCAACGTCGAGAAGGAGTTCGAGCGCAACCGTGAGCGCTACGCCTTCTTGAAGTGGGGGCAGCGCGCCCTCGCCAATTTCAAGGTCGTCCCTCCCGGCACCGGGATCTGCCACCAGGTGAACCTCGAATACCTGGCGCGGGTGGTGATGACCGGCGAGGCGGACGGCGGTGCGACGCCCACTGCCTATCCGGACACCCTGGTGGGGACCGACTCGCACACCACAATGGTCAACGGCTTGGGGGTCCTGGGCTGGGGCGTCGGCGGCATCGAGGCGGAGGCGGCGATGCTCGGCCAGCCGATCTCGATGCTCATTCCCCAGGTGGTGGGCTTCCGGCTGAGGGGGGCGCTCGGCCGCGGCGCCACCGCCACCGACCTCGTGCTCACGGTCACCGAGATGCTGCGCCGCAAGGGAGTGGTGGGGAAGTTCGTCGAGTTCTACGGACCAGGTCTCGGCAACCTGCAGCTGGCCGATCGGGCGACGATCGGCAACATGGCCCCCGAGTACGGCGCCACCTGCGGCATCTTCCCGGTCGACCAGGTAGCGCTCGACTACCTGCGCTTCACCGGTCGCCCGGCGGAGCGGGTTGCCCTCGTCGAGGCCTACATGAAGGAGCAGGGCCTCTTCCTCGGCCCGCAGACCCCGGAGCCGCTCTACTCGGACAGCCTGGAGCTCGATCTCGCGACGGTCGAGCCCTCGCTGGCCGGCCCGCGGCGCCCACAGGACCGGGTCACGCTGTCGCGGGTCAAGGAGAGGTTTCTCGCCGAGCTCGAGGGGCTCAAGGCGCCGCGGCCCGCGGCGGGCACGCCGCACGAGCGCCGGGTGGCCCGCTGGGAAGGCGAGGGTGGGGCGGCGGTGGCCCTCGAAGAGATGGTCGAGATCGATGCGGACGGGCGCACCGTGAGGACGGTCTGGCAGGGCCGCCCTTGCACCCTGACCCACGGCTCGGTGGTGATCGCCGCGATCACCAGTTGCACGAACACCTCGAACCCGACGGTGATGGTGGCGGCGGGGCTGCTCGCCAAGAAGGCGGTCGAGAGGGGGCTCGCCGCGCAGCCGTGGGTCAAGACGAGCCTCGCTCCCGGCTCCAAAGTGGTGACCGACTACCTAGCCGAGTCCGGTTTGACCCCCTACCTCGACCGGCTGGGTTTCCAATTGGTCGGCTACGGCTGCACCACCTGCATCGGTAACAGCGGGCCGCTGCCGCCGCCGATCGCCGAGGCGGTCCACGCCGGCAACCTGGTCGCCGTCTCGGTCTTGTCCGGCAACCGCAACTTCGAGGGGCGCATCTCACCCGACGCGCGAGCCAACTACTTGGCCTCGCCGCCGCTCGTCGTCGCCTACGCCTTGGCGGGGCGGATCGACATCGATCTGACCCGCGAGCCGCTCGGCAGCGGAGCGGACGGGCAGCCCGTCTACCTCGAGGACGTCTGGCCGAGCCAAGAAGAGATCGAGGCCGTGATCCAGTCCTCGATCCATTCCGAGATGTTCACCCGCCAGTACGGCGAGGTCTACGCCGGCGACGAACGCTGGAGCGGCATGGCGGTCCCCGAGGGCGACACCTACGGTTGGGAGCCCGGCTCGACGTACGTCAAGCTGCCACCGTTTTTCGGCAACCTGCCCTCCGAGCCGTTGCCGGTCGTCGACCTCGCGGGAGCGCGCGCCCTCGCCCTGGTGGGCGACAGCATCACTACCGACCACATCTCGCCGGCCGGTTCGATCAAGGCTGCGAGCCCGGCCGGTCGCTACCTGGTGGAGCAGGGCGTCGCACCGGCCGACTTCAACTCCTACGGCGCGCGTCGCGGCAATCACGAGGTGATGATGCGCGGCACGTTCGCCAACGTGCGCTTCCGCAACCACATGGTGCCGGACCGCGAGGGAGGCTGGACCGTCCACCTGCCGGACGGGGAGGTGACGACGATCTACGAGGCGGCGATGCGCTATCGCGACGAGGGTGTGCCGCTCGTCATTCTCGCCGGCAAGGAGTACGGCACCGGCTCCTCCCGCGACTGGGCGGGCAAGGGGCCGGCGCTCCTCGGTGTCGTGGCGGTCATCGCGCAGAGCTTCGAGCGCATCCACCGCAGCAATCTGGTGGGCATGGGGATCCTGCCGCTCGAGTTCCCGGAGGGCCAGTCGGCCGAGAGCCTGGGACTCGACGGGCGCGAGACCTACGCCGTCGGAGGCCTGGCGGCCGGCCTGGCGGGCGAGTTCGAGAAGGGACTCGAGGTGACGGTGCGGGCGGCGGGCGCGGCGGGCGAGAAGAGCTTCCGGGCCAGGGTGCGCCTCGACACCCCGCAAGAGCTCCGCTACTACCGCCACGGCGGGATCCTGCAGTACGTCCTGCGGCAGCTGCTCCGCTGAGGCGGCGGTCGGCACCCAACAAGAACGCCGCGCCGGGGAGGGAACCGAAACGCTCCCATGTACCGCATCTTGAAGGAGTTGAGTTTCGCTGCCGGGCACTTCATCCGGGGCCACGCCGGGGAGTGCCGGCACCCCCACGGGCACAACTATCGCGTGCGCCTGCATCTGGAGACGGCCGAGCTCGACGCGCTGGGCATGGTGGCCGATTTCGCGGACGTCAAGGCGATGCTCCGGGACATCGTCTCGCCGCTCGACCACCGGATGATCAACGAGGTGCCCCCGTTCACCGAGCGCAACGCGACGGCCGAGCTCATCGCGGAGTTCGTCTTCCGCGAGGCCGAGCGGCGACTCGGCCCCGGCCGCGTGCGCGTGGCCCGGGTCGAGGTGTGGGAGAACGACACCTCGTGCGCCGTCTTCGAGGCCGGATCATGAGCGAGGGGGCGCCCGAGGCCGGCCTGCGGCCGGCCGACCCCCGCCTGGCCCTCCCGCCGGAGAGCCGCCTGCGGGTCAACGAGATCTTCTATTCGCTGCAGGGCGAGTCGAGCTTCGCCGGGCGGCCGTGCGTGCTCGTCCGGTTGACCGGCTGCCAGATGCGCTGCGTGTGGTGCGACAGCGAGTACGCCTTCACCGAGGGCAGCTGGCGGACCGTCGAGGAGGTGCTCGAGGAGGTCGCCTCCTTCTGTTGCCCACTCGTCGAGGTGACCGGTGGCGAGCCGCTGCTGCAGCCGGGCACTCGGCCGCTCCTGGCCGCGCTCTGCGATCGCGGCCACGAGGTACTGCTCGAGACCGGCGGCGGCGTCGATATCGCGGGGGTCGACCCGCGCGTCAGGCGCATCGTCGACGTCAAGTGCCCGGGGAGCGGCGAGCTCGAGGGCAACCGTTGGGAGAACCTCGCCCTGCTCTCGCCCACCGACGAGCTCAAATTCGTCCTCGCCGACGAGGCCGACTACCGCTGGGCCCGCGAGCTCCTCCGCGAGCGTCGACTGGCCGAGCGCTGCGCGGTGCACTTCTCGCCGGTCTGGGACCGCCTGGATCCCCGACGGCTCGCCGAGTGGGTCCTGGCCGATCGCCTGCCGGTGCGGGTGCAGCTGCAGTTGCACAAGATTCTCTGGGGCGCCGACCGCCGCGGGGTCTAGCCGTCGCCACGCTACAATCGCGCCGGGCCGGGAGGGCCGCGCCATGGGCACTGCCAAGCTGATCTACGACGGCAAGGAGCACGAGCTGCCGCTGGTCGCCGGCAGTGAGGGCGAGGTGGGGATCGACGTGCGCCAGCTCCTGAAGCTGACCGGCGCGATCAC
>CAYXXN010000013.1:0-28840 GCA_964469055.1 uncultured Thermoanaerobaculia bacterium | reverse complement strand
GGAGGTGGCGCGCGAGGCGGAGGCCTTGAGTGGACGTCTCGAAGTGTTGCGCGAGCAGCTGCCGCGCCCGCTCCTGGCGCAGTTCGATCTCATCCGCGGGCGTTATGGCGGCCAGGCCTTGGCGGCGGCGCGACGCGTCGACCGCTCCGGCCGCGGCCAGGAGATGTGGCACTGCAGCGCCTGCAACTACCGAGTGCGACCGCAGGCCATCGTCGAGATCCGCAACCAGGGCGCCGTCGTCGCCTGCGACAGCTGCAAGCGGATCCTCTACCTCCCCGAGGGCGCCGCGTGAGCGCGGCCGCGCGCGCCTGGATCGACGGCGCCTCGCGCGGCAACCCCGGGGAGGCGGGCTTCGGGGTCGTCTTCGAGGTCGACGGCGGGCGTCAGGAGATCGCCGGCTTTCTCGGCCGCACGACGAACAACGTCGCCGAGTACGCGGCGCTGGTGGCCGCCCTGGCGCACGCGACGCGCAGCGGCTGCCGGGAGCTCGAAGTGGCGAGCGACAGCGAGCTGCTGGTGCGGCAGATGACCGGCGCCTACCGCGTGAAGGCCGCTCACCTGGTGCCGATCTTCTTGCGGGTGCTCGAGCTGCGCCGGCAGCTGGCGCGCTTCCGGATCCGCCACGTGCCGCGCGAGGAGAACCGCGAGGCGGACGCGCTCGCCAACCGCGCCGTCGACGAGCGCCTGCCGCTGCCGGTCTGGCTCGAGCTCGAGCGCCGGCCGGGATGAACGCGGCCGAGGTCGCCGATCGGCTGGCGACGGTACGCGCGCGCATCGCCGCGGCCTGCGGGCGGGCCGGTCGCGACCCCGCGGAGGTCACCCTCATCGGAGCGAGCAAGGGGCAGCCGGTCGAGCGGCTGCTCGCCGCCTGGCGAGCGGGGCTCGCCGACTTCGGCGAGAACCGCGTGCAAGAAGCACTCGCCAAGGCCGCGCAGCTTCCCACCCAGGCGCGGTGGCACCTGCTCGGTCCCCTGCAGACCAACAAGGCCAAGAAGGCCGTGGGACGGTTCACCACCGTGCACTCCCTCGATCGTCTCGAACTAGCGCGGGCGCTCGACGCTCACGCGGCGGCCGCCGGCCGGCGCCTGCCCTGTTTCTTGGAGGTCAACCTCGGCGGCGAGCCGAGCAAGCACGGCTTCCCGCCGGAGCGGGTGAGCGAGGCCGTGGGCGAGGCGCTCTCCTGTCCCCACCTCGAGCCCCTGGGCCTGATGGCGATCCCGCCGCTGGCGGCCGACCCCGAGGGCTCGCGGCCGCACTTCCGCATCCTCGCCCGGTTCGCCCGGGAGCTCAGCGAGCGCTACGGCCACGAGCGCTTCCCGGGCCTCCTGTCGATGGGGATGAGCGACGATTTCGAGGTAGCCCTCGAGGAGGGAGCGACCCACGTGCGGGTCGGCACGGCCCTGTTCGGGCCACGCGGCGGAGGCGCCGGATGAGCGATCTGTGGATCCACAACCTCTCCGAGATCGCGACGGCCCGCGGCAGCCGGCCGCTCGGCGGCGGGGCGCAGGGCAGCGTCGAGCGAGGCGTCGGCCTCGACGTCCTGTGCCGTGACGGGGCGATCTTGGCCGTCGCGCCGCCGGCCGAGGTGGCAGAGCGCGCGGCGCCGGACGTCGAGCGGCTGGACGGCCGCGGCGGCACCCTCATCCCCGGCCTGGTCGATCCTCATACCCACCTGCCGTGGGCCGGCAGCCGCGAGCACGAGTTCGCCCAGCGGCTCGCCGGCCGCACCTACCAGGAGATCGCCGCCGCCGGCGGCGGCATCCTGGCGTCAGTCGCCGCCACCCGCGCGGCGAGCGAGGAGGAGCTCACCCGGCTCACCCTGGCGCGGCTCGATCGCATGCTCGAGTGGGGGACGACGACCGCCGAGGCCAAGAGCGGCTACGGTCTCTCGACGGCCGACGAGCTCAAACAACTGCGCGCCGTGCGGGCGGCCGACGGCGCGCACGCCATCGACCTCGTGCCCACGCTGCTGGCCGCGCATGACGTGCCACCCGAGCATCGAGAAGACCGCGGCCGCTACCTCGACCTGGTATGCGAGGAGATCGTGCCCGCCGCCGCCGAGGCGGGCCTGGCACGCGCCTGCGACGTCTTCTGCGAGCAGGGGGTGTTCAGCGTCGCGGAGTCGCGTCGAGTGCTCGCGGCAGGCCGCGCGGCGGGCCTCGTCCCTCGCCTCCACGCCGACGAGTTCGTCGACTCGGGTGCCGCCCTTCTCGCGGCCGAGGTCGGCGCCGTCACCGCCGATCACCTGATGGCGGTCTCCGCCGACGGCATCGCGGCACTCGCCGCCGGCGGCGTGATCGGTGGCCTCCTGCCCGGCACCACTTTCTTCCTGATGAAGGAACGCTACGCTCCGGCGCGAGCGCTGATCGCCGCGGGCGTTCCCGTGACCCTGGCGACGGACTGTAATCCCGGCTCCTCGCACACCGAGTCGATGATCGCCATGATCCAGCTCGGCGTCTTCGAGCTGCGCCTGTCGATAGAGGAGGCCCTGGTGGCCGCCACGCTGAACGCCGCTTGCGCCCTCGGGCTGGGCGAGAGCATCGGCTCGATCGAGGAGGGCAAACGCGCCGACCTCGTGCTGCTCGAGGGGGAGAACCTCCTCCACCTCGCCTATCACTACGCCGTCAACCCGGTCGCCGCCGTCGTCAAGGGCGGCCGCCTCGTCCATCGGAGGTCCACCCCATGACCACCTGGCTGCTGAAGACCGAGCCCGGCACCTACGCCTACGCCGACCTCGAGCGCGACGGGAAGACGCGCTGGGACGGAGTGACCAACCCGGTGGCGCTCAAGAACCTGCGGCGCATGGCGAAGGGCGACGCCGCGTTCGTCTACCACACGGGCGACGAGAAGGCGGTGGTGGGCATGGCCAGGATCGCCTCGGCCCCTTACCCCGATCCCAAGGACAAGGGCGGCAAGCTCGTCGTGGTCGACTTGGCGCCGGATCGCGCCCTCGAGCGGCCGGTCACCCTGGCGGCGGTCAAAGCGGACCCCGCCTTCGCCGACTTCGCCTTGGTGCGCGTTCCGCGGCTCTCCGTGATGGAGGTGCCGCAGCGGCTCGCCCAACGCATCCTGAAGCTCGCCGGCGGCTAGTCCCTAGCCGGTCGCCAGGGCCACGAGCGGCACCAGCTCGAGGAACTCCTCGCCGGCGACCAGACGCATGGTCTCGCCGGTGCCGTGAAAGCGCAGCTCGATCCCTCCGTCCCGCCCTCGGGCGGTCAGCGCCGCCGCATAGCGCGGCGGCAGGTCGCGCCGCGGATAGCGCCACACCTCGACGGGAACCTCGTGGGTCTCTACGCGCTCGGTCTTCCGACTCTCGTCCCAGGTCAGAGCCGGCTCGCTCGCCACCTGCAGATGGGTCGGCGGTCCGAGGAGAATGAGCGCCCGGCCACGGGCCGTCAAGCTACCGCGCACCTTGCCCTCGGCGTACAGCAGGTCGGCCGCCTCGACGCGACTGGCGAAGGTCTCGCGGAACGGGTTGTCGTCGGTCGCCGGGTCGGGATCGCGCAACTGCCAGAAGTTCTCGATGAAGTTGATGGCCTCGGCCGGCGAGCGCACCTGGCGCAGGTGCCGGTGATCGGCGGGCAGGAGATACCAGCGCGTGGGGCCGGCGGCCCACTCGAGCAGTTCCTCGGGAGGGCCGCTCGGGGCCCGTGCCGTGACGCAGGCGCTGGCGGCGCCGACCGCCAGGGCAGCGAGGATCCAGCGCGACCCCCGCTTCCACGAGCGCCGCGGGCTAGTTGATCTCTCCGGACGGCGCCGGCGCCGGGCTGATCGTGCCGTGGCTTTCCTCGTAGTGCTTGAGGTTGTCGCGCAACGCCTGGATGATCCGCTTCAAGTGCCCGGGGCTGGTGATGATGCGGGCCGTGACCACCGGCTCGGGCGGCGCGAAGTTGATGAAGTCGAGGATGAACTCCTCGCGCGTATGGGTGATCCGCAGCAGGTTCGAGTAGCGACCCTTGAGCTCGTCGCCGTCGATCTTGACGTTGAGGCCGGGGGTGGGTTCCTTGCTGGCCATGAGCTCCTCCGCTAGTTGGCCTCGTCCCGCCGCCCCCCCTCGAGCTCCCGCAGCCGCTCGAGGAGGGCGCGTCGCCGGGCCTCCACTTCCTGCTCGTAGTCGGAGACCCGACCACCGTCGACGACGTAGACGCGGGGGAACTTCTGCACGTCACCGCGCTCGTCGAACTGGATCGTGCCGGTGACGCCGGCGAAGTCTCGCAAACCGCGCAGCGAGCGCCAGAACTCGCTCGGCGCGCCATCCCGGTCGGCGGCGAGCGCCGCGTCGAGCACCATGACGGAATCGTATCCCTGGGCGGCGTAGAGGTCCGGCGCGGAATCGTACTGGGCACGAAAGCGCCGGACGAAGTCCGCGCTGCGCTCGTCGTCGCTGTCGGCCTCGAAGACCGCCTGGGTGAGGAACACCCCGTCGGCGCCGGCGCCGACGCCGGCGACGACTTCGGGGGCGGCGAAGGCCGAGGTCGTGTAGACGTCGCCAGCGAACTCCCTCCCGCGCAGCGCGCGCAGGAGGTCGGCGATGTCCTCGGCGTAGGCGGCGAGATAGACGGCCGCCGGCTGCAGGGCCATCGCCTGCTCGACGGGGCCGGAGAGGTCGGCGAGGCCGGCCGCCAGCTCCACGACGCCGAGCACCCGGCCGCCCTGGCGCTCGAACTCGCTGCGGAACGCCTGCTGCACCCCGCGCGCGTAGGGATCGGTCTTGGCGAGGATGACCACCGAGGGTACCTTGCGACTCTGGGTCGCGAAGGTCGCCATCATGGCGCCCTCACGGGCGTCCGAGATGGCCACGCGGTAGAAGTGCCGAGAGATGCCCGTCAGCTCCGGGCTCGAGGCCGAGGGCGAGAGCAACACGCGGTCGTCCCGCTCGGCGATCGGCACCGTGGCGAGCGCCTCGGCGCTCGTCACCCCACCGATGACCGCGACGGCTCCGTCGCGGAACAGCTGCTCGGCGAGGGCCGCCGCCCGCTCGGGATCGCTGCGCGAATCGACGAGCGAGAGCGTCACCCGTGGCCCGTCGGCGGGCCGCGCCTGGAGCTCGGCGACGGCGAGCTCGACGCCTTTCTGGATGGACTTGCCGTAGATCTGCGCCTCGCCGCTCAGCGGCAAGACCGCCCCCAACTGCACCGTCGGGTGGCCGCCGCAGCCCCCGGCGGCGGCCATCACCGCCAGGAGGGCAAGTCCACGCTGCATGGCGCCGCCAGCCGGGTCCTCGGCTCGCAACCTCCGGTTCGCACAGGAGTTGTAGCCTAGGCCCCAGGGGGTGTCAAGGCGCGCGACGGGGCGCGGATACAATTCCGGCGTGGCCGCGAGCGGCACCGAGAAGCTCCACGTCACCTGCCCGGGCTGCGGGGGTCGTTTGACCGTCGACGGCGCGACCGGCGAGGTGCTGGCCCACCGGCCGCTCGACAAGCCGCCGGCCGGCGGCAAGAGCTTCGAGGGCCTGCTCGCCGGCCTCGACCGCGAGCGCGCCGAGGCCGAGGACGTCTTCGCGCGCGAGGTCGCGGCGATGAAGGACCGCGACCGACTGCTCGAGGAGAAGTTCCGCGAGGCCGTCGAGCGGGCCCGTGAAGACCCGAACGAAGGCCCGCCGCCGCGGCCGTTCGACTTCGACTAGAGACCCGCCCGAGCGGCGGCCGATTCGCAACCGCACCTGGAGGATCGCGATGGGAACTTCACGCCTCAACCCCGCCGTCGCCGCGCTCTGCCTGCTCGGCGGAGCCCACCCGGCGGCCGCCGCCGACATCTTTCCCTACCCGGTGCACCAGCAGACGCTCGCCAACGGCCTGCGCGTCGTCGTCGTCCCCTACGACAGCCCGGGCACCGTGGCCTACATGTCCGTCGTGCGGACCGGCTCACGCGACGAGGTCGAACCCGGCAAGAGCGGCTTCGCCCACTTCTTCGAGCACATGATGTTCCGGGGCACCGAGCGCACCTCGCAGGAGGCCTATAACGAGGTCTTGAAGCGCATGGGCGCCGACTCGAACGCCTTCACCGACGACGACCTCACCTGCTACTACATCATCGGCCCGGCGCGCGAGCTCGAGACGATGATGGAACTCGAGTCCGATCGCTTTCAGAACCTGAAGTACGACGAGCCCGGCTTCCGGGCCGAGGCGCTGGCGGTGCGCGGCGAGTACGACAAGAGCGTCTCGAGCCCGGTCTTGCCGATGTGGGAGCGACTCTCGGAGCTCGCCTTCACCGAGCACACCTACGGCCACACGACGATCGGCTACCTTGCGGACATCGAGGCGATGCCCGACCAGTACGAGTACAGCCTGAGCTTTTTCGACCGCTATTACCGGCCGGAGAACGTGGTGCTGCTGGTGGTGGGCGATGCCGATCCCGAGCTGGTCTTCGCCGGAGCGGCGAAGTCCTACGGCGGCTGGCAGCCAGGCTACCAGGCGCCGGCGGTGCCGAGCGAGCCGGCGCAGAGCGCGCAGAAGGAGGGCCACATCGAGTGGCCGAGCCCGATCCTACCTTACGTGCTCGTGGGCTTCCGCGCGCCGGCCTTCTCCGATTCGACCCCCGAGACGGCGGCCCTCGACGTCATCGCGCAGCTCCTCTTCGCCGAGTCGGCCCCGCTCTACCAGGATCTGGTGGTCGACAAGCAGTGGGTGGACTCGCTCTCCGGCGGTTACCAGGACCACCGCGACCCGTACCTGTTCTCGGTCTTCGCGCGGGTGCGCTCGGCCGAGCTGGTTGCGCAGGTGCTCGCTGCCGTGCACCAAGCGATCGCCGAGCTGCAGCGCGCGCCGGTCGAGGAGGTGCGCCTCGAGCGCATCAAGTCGCACCTGCGCTACGGCTTCGCGACCCGGCTCGACACGCCTGGGGCGGTGGGCTTTAGCTTGGCTCGCTACATCGCCCTGACCGGTGATCCGATGTCGGTCAACCGGGTCTACGACCAGTACGGGGCGATCACCCCGGCCGACGTGCAGCGAACGGCAGGCGCCGTGCTCGTCTCCACCGCCGAGACGATCGTCACCCTGAGCCACCCCGAGCAGGCAGCCGCTGGTACCGCCAGCGAGGGGAGATAGCCCGATGAAGAGCCCCGTCCGGACCGCCCTCGCCGGCTTCGCTCTAATGGCCGCCGCCGCCCCCATCGCCCGCGCCGAGGCGTCTGGTCTCGAGGTGGTCACACTCGAGAGCCCGGGCTCGCCGCTCGTCGCCCTGCGCCTGCTTTTCAAGGTCGGCTCGATCGACGACCCGGCCGGCAAGGAGGGCCTCGCCGCCCTGACCGGCATGATGGTGGCGAGCGCCGGCACCGCGCAGCGCTCCTACGGCGCTCTGGTCGAGGCGCTCTATCCCATGGCCGCCGCGATCGACGTGGCGACCGACCGCGAGGTGACGGTGATCAGCGGCGAGGTTCACCGCGACGTGCTCGCCGACTACACGCGCCTCCTCGCCGAGGCCGTGCTCTCGCCCGGCTTCGCCGAGAGCGACTTCAGCCGCAACCGGCAGCAGCTCGAGACCTACCTGACGACGACCCTGCGGGCCACCAACGACGAGCTCCTGGGCCTCGAGGGGCTGCAGCAGGAGCTCTTCGCCGGTCAGCCCTACGGTCACGCTCCGGCCGGCACGGTCGCCGGTCTCGCCGCGATCACCCTTGACGACGTGCGCGATTTCTACCGCCGGCACTACTCGCAGGCCAACCTCATGCTGGGGGTGGCGGGCGGCGTTCCCGCGGACTACGTCGCCTCGCTGCGGGCGACCTTCGGCGCGCTCCCCGCCGGCGAGCCGGGCGGCCGTCCGGCCGTACCCACCGCGCCGCCGGTCGCCGGCCGGCGCTTCACCCTGATCGAGAAGCCCACCGACTCGGTGGGGATCCACTTCGGCTTCCCGCTGCCCGTCACCCGCGCCGACGCCGACTACTACCCGCTGATGGTCGCCAACAGCTTCCTCGGCGAGCACCGCACCTTCCACGGCCGCCTGATGCAGCAGCTGCGCGGCGAGCGGGGCTTGAACTACGGCGACTACTCCTACATCGAGTACTACGAGAGCCCGCCCTTCACCAACACGCCTACCCCGGGGGTGCCGCGGCACGCGCAGTACTTCTCGGTGTGGATCCGCCCCGTGCAGCCGCCAACCGCCCACTTCGCCCTGCGCGCGGCCCTGTACGAGGTCGACCGACTCATCGGGCGCGGCTTGACCGCCGAGGAGTTCGACCTCACCCGCGAGTTCCTCTTGAACTACACCAAGCTCTGGGCGCAGACCCTCTCCGATCGCCTGGGCTTCCTGATGGACAGCCGCCACCTCGGCATGCCCTACTGGATCGACGACATCGAGCACCGGCTGGGCGCCCTCACCGTCGAGGAGGTCAACGCGGCGATCCAGAAGTACCTCTCGACGGCCAACTACCAGGCGGTCATCGTCACCGACGACGCCGCCGCCCTCGAGGCTGCTCTCGAAACGGACGCGCCGAGCCCGATGATCTATAACAGTCCGAAGTCGGAAGAGATCCTCGCGGCCGACAAGCTCATCGAGGCGCGGAAAATCACGCCGACCGGGATCACGATCGTGCCGGTGGCCGAGATGTTCGAGCGGTAGTCCCGGCCGCGGCGGCTGTGGACTTCGGCCGCGCGCTTCCGGGCCACCATCTACAGGTCGATGTACCGAGGCGACCCCGTGACCTCGACGCGCGATCCGCTCGGAATGGGCAGCGCCGCACCGTCGCGGCTCCACACCGACTCCGGAACGCCGAGTAGTTCGACCGCCACTGGCGCCCCCGTTGACCAGCCGACGAGGCGCTCGCGCCCGTCCGCGAGCTGGAAGCGGTAGAGCCGCGCCGGCGCAGGAGCCGGCAAGGGGCCGACGAACGTCGCGCCCTCGAGTCGCTCGACCAGGGTCTTGAGGGCCGCGAAGCTCGGGCGGCGGCGCAGGGTGCCGTCGGCCTCGGGGCAGACCAGGCCGTACCCGCGGGCCACGAGTTGCCACCAGTAGACGCGCTCGACCAGCCCCGTGCCCAGGGCGAGGAGGTAGTAGCGGGCGAGATAGTCGGCCTGGGTCGCCTCGTCCACCGCGGCGCTCTTGCCGGCCGGCGCGTGCGGGCCCTCCCAGAGCGGCCAGTTCACCTCCGTGATCCACGAGCCCGGGCCGCAGTTGCGGCCGGTCTCCGCGATCGCCTTCAGGAGCGTCACCTTGGCGGCCGTGTCGAAGCCGAGCTGCCGGTTCTCCGGCGCGCCCCGCCGGTCCACGTAGAGCAGGCTCGAGAGACCGTCGAGGCGGAGGCCGTTCCAGGGCAGGTTCACCACGGTCGCGGTGGCGTAGGCCTCGAAATCGATCACCGCGGGGCCCAGGAGCCGGACGCCAGGGATGGCGCGCAGGCCACGCGCCGCGCTGGCCAGGAGCGCCTCGTACTCCTCGTAGCGCCACACCCCCCACTTGCTGCGGTTGATCGCCTGCCCCACCTGGAAGTCTCGGCCGTACGGGGCGAAGCGGCGGGCGATGTCCTCGACGGCGCGCTCCCAGCGCTGCGGCTCGCGCACCAGCGCGCGGTCCTGGGGCACGCCGAAGGCGAGCTCGTAACCGCGCTCGGCGAGGGCGGCGGCGAGCGCCTCCTCCTCCTGGCGCTCCTCCGACCAGGTGTCGAGGCGCAGGAAGACGCGCCGCACGCCCAGCTCCTCGAGCGCCGCCAGCAACCCCGCGCGGTCGGCCGGCCAGGGACGGACGGCGACGCCGGCCCCCGTCCACGGGCGGGGCGCGGAGTAGAGATCCCGCGCCAGCTCCCGGTAGCGCCGCCAGACGCGGGGCACGGCGCCCGCTAGGACCGCCGCCTCCCGCAGGTGCGCGCCCGCGTCGCGGAGTCGCAGCGCCGCCCGCGCCAGCCGCGAGGCGTGCTGGTGCGGCTGGTCGGAGAGCGGATCCCAGACGACGCGGTCGCGGGCCCCCGCCCCGGCCTCGGCCGGTGGGATGTGGGCGTGGGCCGTCCGCGGTCGCAGTTTGCGCAGCGGCGCCCGCACGCGATCCTTGAAGTTCGTGCGCCAGAGGAAAGTCTTGTGAAAAAACACGTAGAACGCCCGCTTCCAGGCCATGCCGCGCGGCCGCGGCTGCCAGTAGGCGCTGAGGAACAGCGTCTGTTGCCGACGCTCGAACACCCGCAGGCGGGCCAGGTCCTTGGTGCGCTCGACCACCGTCAAGCGTCGACCGAGACGAGCACGGTTCAAGTCCAGGAAATGGAAGACGGGGCCCTCGGGCCCGCTCGCATCGACGAGCAGGTTGCCGACGGAGACATCGCGGTGCCAGACCTCGGCCGCGTGCAGGCGCCAGAGCGTGCGGGCGAGCTCGGTCAAGAAGGTCTCGATCTCGAGCTGCGGATAGAGCTCCCGCACCCGGCCGGCGTTGACCGCACGCAGGTAGTGGCGGACCTCGAGAACGTCGCGGGCTCGTCGCATGAGTAGGAACGACGGCCCACGCGGGTCCTCGGCCTCGAGCATGAGGATCGGCTCGGGAGTGGCGAGTCCCGCCGCCAAGATCGTCTTGGCCGCCCGCCAGTGCTTGGCCGCCTTCGTTCCCTGGAACCGCTGCTGCACCCGCTGGCGCAGGCCACGGCTCTGGAAGCGCTTGACGACGGCTTCGATCGGACCGGCCACCGTGTCGAGACGGGTGCCGTAGAGGTAGTTGCGCCCCCAGTGAACGGTGTCGGCCGCCCGCGGAGGATCGACCAGGGAGGTCGCCACCGCCTCGAGGTCGCGTGGGGCGAGGGCCACGACCACCTCGCCATGGAAGCCGCGGACGGACACCGCTGCGAAGGCGCTCAAGCGGGTGTCACCTGTCCGACCGCCACGACGAAGCCGCCCTCTGGGAGCTCCGCCGCCGCGATCAGCGCGAGGCGTCCGCCGAGCCGGTCATCCAACGCCTCGAGCAGGCCCCGCTCGCCACGCTCGAGCGCCGTCAAGAGCGCCGGATCGAGGCGGGCCACCAAGGGCTCCCCGGGCCGCCGCCGAGCCTCGCGCAAGACCTGCCGCCAGAGGGCCGCGCCCAAGGCCGCCGGCGAGCGCACCGTGCCGCGGCCGCCGCACTCGGGGCAAGGGCGGGTGAGGCGCCGATAGAGGTTGCCGCGGTCGCGCTTGCGGGTGATCGCCACCAGCCCGAACTCCGAGATCGGCGAGATCTGCGAGCGCACCCGGTCACGGGCCAGCTCGCCCTCGAGGCGCTCGAGCAGGAGCTGCCGATGCTCGGCCGACTCCATGTCGATGAAGTCGACGACGATGATGCCGGCGAGGTCGCGCAACCGTAGCTGGAGAGCCACCTCCGCGGCCGCCTCGAGGTTGGTGCCCAGGGCCGTCTGGGCGAGCGACTTGGCGGTCAAGCTGCTGCCGCTGTTGACGTCGATCGCCACCAGAGCCTCGGTCGGCTGGATCACGAGGTGGCCCCCCGAGGGCAGGCCGACGCGCGATGCGAGGATCGAGTCGATGGCGCGCTCGACACCGAAGCGCTCGAAGAGCTCGCCTTCCGCCTCCTGGCGGCGCAGCCGCCCGACGACCTCCGGCGCCCGCGGCCCGAGGAAGGCGCGCACCTCTTCCCACAAGCCCTCGCCGTCCAGCCACAGCTCCTCCACCTCGTCGCCGAAGCGGTCCCGCACCAGGCGCAGCGCCGGCTCGAGCTCGCTATGGAGTCGGAGCGGCGCGCGGGCCTCGGCCGCCCGCTGCTGCACCGCCTCCCAGGTCGCCACCAGCTCGGCGAGATCCGCCGCCAGCATCTCGCGGTCGGCGCCAGCCGCCGCGGTGCGCACGATCAGGGTCGTCCCCGGGGGCGCCAGCTCGCCGGCCAGCGCCAGCAGCCGCTCGCGCTCTTCCGGAACGGTAAGCCGGCGGGAGGCGGCTTGGCTCCGACCGAAGGGCAGGAGCACCAGCCGCCGCCCGGGCAAGGCGATCTGCATGGTGACTCGCGCACCTTTGCCGGGGAGTGCGTCCTTGACCACCTGCACGATGATCTCCAGCCCCGGGCGCAGCAGTCGATCGATCGCCCGCGCCGACCCCTCCTCGCTGGTCGGCCACACCAGGTCGTCGACGAAGAGGAAGGCGTCACGCTCGAGCCCCAGGTCGACGAAGGCGGCGTCGATCGCGGGCACGACCCTCGACACGCGGCACCTGTAGATCTCGCCCACGTGGCCGGCGTCGCGGGCCGGCTCGATGGAGAGCTCGACCAGACGCCCGTCCTCGAGCAGTGCGGCGCGCGTCTCGCAGGGATTGCGTTCGAGGAGCAGCCGATGGCCCATGGCGGGAAGGGCGGCTAGCGGTTGACGTGCCGCCGCAAGTCGACGTTGAGCACGAGTCCCGTCGCGATGAACATGGCCAGCGTAAAGGAGCCACCGTACGAGAGGAACGGCAGGGGGATGCCGGTGATCGGCACCAGCCCGATGACCATGGCCGTGTTGTAGAGCACGTTAAAGGCTAATGCGGTGAGCAGCGCCCCGGCGAGCAGGATGCCCGCTCGATCGCGGGCTCGGCCCGCGATCACGGCTCCGTTCCAAACGTAGAAGGCGTAGAGGCCGAGCACCGCGGCGACACCCACGAAACCCCACTCCTCGGCAAGCACCGCGAAGATGAAATCCGTGTGGCGGGCAGGGAGGAAGCGCAGCTGACTCTGCGTGCCCTGCAGATAACCGCGGCCGCCGATCTGGCCGGAGCCCACGGCAATCTTGCTCTGATGCAGCTGGTAGCCGGCGCCCAAAGGCTCTCGCTCGGGGTCGAGGAAAGTCAGCACGCGCTCGCGCTGGTAGTCGAGCAGGAAGAAGTTCCAGGCCACGGCGCCGACGAGGAGGGCGATGACCAGCGCGCCGATCACCGGGCGAGGCCGTACTCCCGCCACGAGCAGGCTTCCCACCAGCAACGGCACGAACATCGCCGCTCCCCCCAGGTCGCGCTCCGCGACGACCAGCAACATCGGCAGCAAGGTGATGCCGCAGCCGACCAGAATCTCGGACACGGCGAGCACGCTGCGGTTCACGCTACCCAAGTAGCGCGCCAGCATCAGCGCGGTGGCGAGCTTGGCGAACTCCGCCGGCTGGAGCTGAAAGCCGCCCGCGGCGAACCACGAGCGGGCGCCGCCGGCGCGCTCGCCGAGGACGAGCACGGCGACCAGCGCGGCGAGACTCAAGAGATAGATCGGCAGCGCGGTCTTGGCGAGCAGCTGGTAGTCGACGGTGAGAGCCAGCACGAAGACGGCCAAGCCCAGAGCGACCCACACCAGCTGTCGGGGCAGATAGTCGATGGCGAGCTCGGAGCTGGCGCTGTGGATCGTCACCAGTCCGGCGGCGGCCAGGAGCAGCGCCGCCGCCAGCAGGCCCCAGCGGACCCGCGCCACGCGGCGCAGCAGCGGGCGGCGCTCCTCAGCCAGACTCGGAGCGAGCGAGATGGATCTCATAGAGGCGCTTGGCCAACGGGGCGGCGGCCTGGGAGCCGTGGCCGCCGTGCTCGACGAAGACGACGACCACCAGCTCGGGCACCCCCACCGGGCCGTAGGAGGCGAACCAGGCGTGGTCGCGGGAGCCTTCCGCCAGCTCCTCGCTGCGCGTCCAGCCCTTCTGAGCGACGACCTGGGCCGTGCCCGTCTTGCCTGCGAACTCGAGCCCCTCGAGACGCGAGCCGGCAGCCGTGCCGCCGTCATTGACGACCGCCCACAGCGCCCGCCGCACGAGCTCGAGCGCCCGACGATCGAGATGCGTGGGAAGGAGGGGTCCCGGCTCGCTGGGGAGGACGTGCGGAGTCACCCGCGACCCGCGATTGGCCACCACCGCCATCATCTCCGCCACCTGCAGGGGGGTGACCAGGAGCGGTCCCTGGCCGATGGCGAGGGAGATCGTCTCGCCGGGGTACCAGGGCGTGCTGCGGGAGGCGAGGCTCCAGGCCTGGTCGGGAACCAGGCCGCTCTTCTCGCCCGGAATGTCGAGGCCGGTGACCGACCCCAAGCCGAAGCGGCGGGCGTACTCCGCGATGCGCTCGACGCCGAGCTGCTGACCGAGCGTATAGAAGTAGATGTCGCAGGAGTGCTGGATCGCCGCGTAGAGATCCACCCAGCCGTGGCCGCCCCGCTTCCAGCACCGCGTCGACCGGTTGTAGAAGGTCTTCGCCCCGGCGCAGAACACCGAGTCGTCCGGCCCCACCACGCCTTCCGAGAGCCCCGCGACGGCCATGACGACTTTGAACACCGAGCCGGGCGCGTAGGCGTTCTGGATGGCGCGGTTCTGCAGCGGGTCGCCCGGCATCTCCAGCAGGGCCTGCCACGCGGAGCGATCCAGGCGTCGGGAGAAGAGGTTCGGGTCGTAGGAGGGGGCCGAGAACATCACCCGGACCGCGCCGTCGCGCGGGTCGAGAGCGACCGCGGCTCCGCTCTTGTCAGCGAAGAATCGGGCCGCCTCCTGTTGCAGCTCGAGGTCGAGGGTCAGTCGCAGGTTCTTCCCTGGGACGGCCGGCTCGCGCCGCTGCTCGGCACGGGTACGCCCCTGGCTGTCGACGATCAAGACCCGCTGACCGTCCCGACCGCGCAGCGGGGAGTCGAGAGCGCGCTCGATACCGCGCTTGCCGATCGTCGCGCCCGGCCGCAACCGTCCCCCGGCGGCCTCGATCTCCTCCTGCGAGACCTCGCCGACGTAGCCCAGGACGTGCGCGGTCTGCGGGCCCTGGCGGTAGAGGCGGCGATGCCCGGACTCGATCTCGAACTCGGGATACTCCAGGGCGGTCGCCGCGAAGTGCGACACCTGCGCCAGTGTGAGGTCGGCGGTCAGGAGCAGCGGCTGGAAGGGTGGGTCGTCGGGCCCGGGGACCGCCGCCGCGCGGACCTCGGCGAGCGGTCGGTCCAGCACCTGCGCCGCGAAGGCGAGGGCGCGCTCGGGATCGGCGCTGCGCGTGGCGTCGAAGGTCAGCTCGTAACTCGGCGCGTTCTCGGCCAAGAGGAGACCGCTGCGGTCGGCGATCAGACCGCGCGGCGAGCGCACGGTGAGCGACCGCGTCCGGTTGTTGTCGGCGAGCTCGCGGTAGTAGTCGCCGCGCACGACCTGCACGAACCAGTAGCAGCTGCAGATCGCGGCCATCGAGACCGCGAAGAGCACTTGCAGCCGCGGCACGCGCTGCACCAGCTCTTCGCGGCGCTCGCGAACCTCCGTCATCGGTCCAATCGTAACCTGCTGGGACGGCTCTGCTGCCAGCGTTCGTAGCGACGCCGGGCCGTGCTTTGGGCGGCGAAGAGCAAGGTGCCGAGCACCCCGGTGGTCCCGGCCTTCACCAACACTCCCAGCCAGTCCGGTCCCTGGGGCCGCGGCAGCAGGAGGGCGACGACGGCGAGCAGGATCGCCTGTTGCACCACGGCGGCGGCCACGAACAGTGCGAACGCGGAGAGGGAGCGCTGGATGACGACTCGTTGAGCGACGTAAGCGGCAGCGTAGCCCACCACCGTGCCCGCGAGCCCGAACAGCCCCAGCGGCCCGCCCGAGACGCCGTCGGCGACGAGGCCGGCGGCGAGGCCGGCGAGCATGCCCAAGAGCGGGCCGGTGCCCAACGCGTTGGCGACCAGCACGACGAGGAAGAAGTCGACGAAACGTGGCCACCCGGGGACGAGCCGAGTCACCGTCAGATGGAGCACCAGGGCGAAACCGAGGCTCAGGGCAAAGCGCAGGAGCGCTCTCACGGGCTGGCCTCGAGCATCTCTCCGCCAGCCGCGGCGGGGAGCGGCGGCGCGTCGAGCACGTAGACCTGGTCGAGCCGGCCGAAGTCGACGGCGGGCGTCACCTCGACGCGGTGGAACATCCCCTCACCGGAGGTCACCGAGGCCACCGTGCCGATCGGCAAACCCCGCGGGTAGATGCCGTCGATGCCCGCCGTGAGCAGGCGATCTCCGGGAGCCAGCTCCTCCTGCAGCGGAATGAAATCGAGGGTGAGCGCGCCCTGCCCCGCTCCCCGCACGAGCCCCTGCCGGCGGGTGCGCTCGACCATCGCGCCCACGCTGGCCGCGCGGTCCGTGAGGAGCTGCACCTTGGCGTAACGCCCCTCGACGGCGACCAGGCGACCGAGCAGGCCGTCGGCCGAGACGACGGGCTGGTTGCGTCGCACCCCCGCCCGCTCGACGACGATCAGCGCCGTCTGCAACCAGGAAGCGTGGTCGATGTAGACGACATCGGCCGTGAGCAGCTCGCCTTCCCACGCGCCGGCGTAGTTCGCGGCCCGCCGCAGCCGCTCGACCTCACCCACCAGGGCGCGCTGCCGCAGCGTGTCGCGCGCCAGGACGAGGTTCTCGCTGCGCAGCCGTCGGTTCTCCTCCAGGAGAAGGCTGCGGGTCGCCAGCCGGTCGCGCAGGCCGGCCAGGCCGTCGGCGGCGCGATCGAGGGCTCGACCCACCGGCACCACGACCGCCAGCAACCCGCGCCCCAGCAGGCCGCTCTGCTCCGCCCGCTCTGCCAGCTGACCGGAGATCAGGAACAACTGCGCCGCGACGAGGGCCAGCAACAGCCAGACGGAACGGCGCACGTCAGCGAATGGCGACCTTGCGCAGCAGGTCGATGTTCTCGAGCACGCGACCCGTCCCCAGGACGACGGACGACAGCGGATCCTCGGCCAGCACCACCGGCAGCCCCGTCTCCTGGCGCAGGCGCTGGTCGAGGCCGCGCAAGAGCGAGCCCCCACCCGACAGCACGATCCCCTTGTCGATGATGTCGGCGGCGAGCTCGGGGGGGGTCCGCTCCAGGGCCTGACGGGTGGCGTCGACGATCGTCGCCACCGTCTCGGCCAGCGCTTCGCGGATCTCCTCGTCGCTCGTCACCAAGGTGCGGGGAATGCCCGCGACCAGATCGCGGCCCTTGATCTCGACCTTGATCTGCTCCTTGAGCTGGCAAGCCGAGCCGACCTCCATCTTCACTCGTTCCGCGGTGCGCTCCCCGATCAGCAAGTTGTACTTGCGCTTCAGGTACTGGATGATCGCGTCGTCCATCTCGTTGCCGGCGATCCGCACCGAGCGACTGTAGACGATGCCGGCCAGCGAGATCACGGCGACGTCGGTCGTCCCGCCCCCGATGTCGACGATCATGTTGCCCGACGGTTCGGTGATCGGCAGGCCCGCGCCGATGGCCGCCATCATCGCCTGCTCGACGAGATAGACCTCCGAGGCGCCGGCGCGCATCGCCGAGTCGCGCACGGCGCGCTTCTCGACTTGAGTGATCTCCGAGGGCACGCCGATGACGATGCGCGGGTGCACGTACATCTTGCGCCCATGCGCCTTCTTGATGAAGTACTCGAGCATGCGCTCGGTGACCTCGAAGTCGGCGATCACGCCGTCTTTCATCGGCCGCACGGAACGGATGTTGCCCGGCGTGCGACCGAGCATGGCTTTGGCCTCGCTGCCCACGGCCTCGATGCGGTTGGTGTGCTCGTTGATGACGACCACCGAGGGCTCGCGCACGACGATGCCCTTGTTGCGCGCGTAGACCAGGGTGTTCGACGTACCGAGATCGATCGCCAGGTCGCTCGAGAAGTGACGAAAGAGAGAGGCGAAGCCCATTGCGTTCTAGCTTCCTCCAGGGAGCTGCAAGGGATCCTCGGGGAGCGCCGCCGGGGCGGCCAACACCCGGAAGCGCCGGGGCTGACTCCACGGACCCAGCATCCCATCCGGGGTGTAGGCGGCGACGCGCCACACGAACGTGCCATCGCCGCGCAGACCCAGGGTGGCCTGCGTCGTGCGACGGTCGGCGGTGTCGATGATCTTGCTGACGAAGAGGCGGTTGCGGGCGACCTGCAGGGCGTAGCGCTCGGCGCCGGCTACCGGCTGCCACGACAGCACCAGCCGAGCGGCGCTGCCGAGCCGCACCTCGAGGTCGTCCGCCGGGTCGACGGCGATCGGCGCCGCCGGCAGGCGTTGCGCGTCGGAGAGCCGCGCACCGCGCTGGACGACGTGCTCCATGGGTCGCAGGCGGCGGTGATCGCCGGCCGCCGCGTCGACGCTCATCGTCCCGCGGTAGGCGGCGAATTTGCCCAGCCGCAGTCGCTCGTCCCAAGCCACGACGACGGTCGACTCCTTCTCGACGCGCGCCTCGGACTCCGGGGTCGCCACGGTGCTGCGGGCGAGCGAGGTCGACAGGTCCACCCAGCCGTGCGCCAGGTTGATCGTGTGATCGGCGGTCTCGGCGCCGAGCAAGTTCGTGCGACCGATCAGGATCACGGTGTCGGCGCGCACCGTGTACACCGTGCCGTCGATGGCCATGATCTCGGCCGAGCCGCTGCCGGCCGTCTTGACGTAGTCGCCGGCGTAGAGCATGTCGCGCAGGCGCGCCGTCTGCCAGTCGCCGCGCTCGCCTCGTCGGTACTCGACAGCGCCGTGCACGCTGATGAACTGCGCCTCGCCCGAGCTCTCGAGACGGTGGAGCTGACGCAGCAGCGAGGCCAACACGATGCGCCCCTGCTCGGCGCTGCGCAACGCGCCGGCCAGTTTCTGCTCGTCGAGCTGGCTGCGCGCCCGGCGCAGGTGGTCGAGCGCCGTGTCGTAGTCGGCGCGGTAGGCGTGGGCTCCACCCTCGGCGCGCACCGAGGTCTCGAGGTCGCGCGCCTCGCGCAGCACCCGCGCCACCTTGCCCTCGAGGTACCGCGCCTCGAGGTAGTCGTAGCTTCGCCAGCCGGCCCATGCCACCCCGACGAGCAGCAGCACGCTCACCCAGCCGCGCACGGTGTCGACGGAGAGCGTGTACCAGCCGCGGTAGCGAGGTCGGGCTTGTCGAGGCAAGAAAGCGATACCTTGGAGCGGGCGCGTCGCCCGCCGCCGGCCGGCCGAAGTGCCGCCGGCGACCGTTGCCCAGCCGCCCCTGGGCTGTTAGAGTGCGCGGTCCCCTTCCGCCCTGATTCGAAGGGAGGGAAACCCCCGCGATGCTAAAGGTCTTCCGCGACAACCTCAAGTATCTCTCTTGGATCCTCTGGCTGGTCATCTTCGTCTTCGTGCTCTTCGTCTTCGTCGACTTCGGCGGGACGGTAGGCAGGGGCGGCCGGCTGCCGGCCGAGGCGGCGGCGACGGTGGGCGACATGGAGATCTCCTATCGCGAGTTCGAGCGCACGTACCGCCAGGCCGAGAGCACCTATCGTCAGGCCTACGGTGCGGAGTTCACCAGCGAGATGGCCTCGCAGATGGGGCTGCCCCTCCAGATCCTGAACCAGCTCGTCAACGAGCGGATCCTGCTCTCCGAGGCCGAGCGAATGGGCTTGACGGTCACCGACGAGGAGGTGCGCCGCGCCATTCTCGAGATGCCCGAGCTGCAGCGCGACGGCAAGTTCATCGGCCGTGAGGCCTACCAGGAGCTGCTCGAGGCCAACCGACTCTCCGCCGACCAGTTCCACGCCTCGCTGCGCGATCAGCTGCTCACCCAGAAAGTGCGCACCGTGCTCGCCGAGACCGTCTTCGTGCCGCCCGCTGACGTCGAGCGGGCCTATCGCGATGACGCCGAGAAGGCAACGATCCGCTACGTCGCCGTGCCCGCCAGCCGCTTCGCCGCCGAGGTCATGCCCGACGCGGCGGCGGTCGCCGCGTACTTCGCCGCGCATCGCGAGGACTTCCGCCTGCCGGAGCGCCGCATCGTGCGCTACCTGCTGGCCGGTGAGAGCCAGCTCGCGGCGACCGCGACCGTCGACGAAGGCGAGGTGCGCCGCGTCTACGACGAGAACCCCGCCGAGTACGCCCGACCCGAGCAGGTGCAGGCACGGCACATCCTGGTCCGCACCACCGCCGAGCGCGACGCAGCGGCGGCCGAGGCGCTGGCGGTCGAGCTCAAGGGCCGCCTCGACGCCGGCGAGGACTTCGCGACCCTCGCCCGGCAGTTCTCCGACGATCCCGGCAGCAAGGAGCGCGGCGGCGACCTCGGCTTCTTCGGGCGCGGCGAGATGGTGGCGCCCTTCGAGGCCGCCGCTTTCGCCGCCGAGCCCGGCCAGCTCATCGGACCGGTGAAGAGCGATTTCGGGGTTCACCTGATCCAGGTAGAGGGCAAGCAGGCGGGCGGCCAGCAGCCGTTCGAGGAGGTCGCCGAGGCGATCCGCAAGCGCCTCGCCGGCGAGCAGGCGCAAGCGGCGGCCGAGGGGCGGGCCCGGGAACTCGCCGAACGGTTGGCCGGCGAGAAGCCCACGGCCGAGGAGGTGGCGGCCGCGGCGGGCCCGGGAGTGAACGTCGCCACGACCGAACCCTTCGGCCGCGAGGACGCCGTTCCGGGCATCGGCCGCGGTACAGCCTTCAGCGCCGCCGCCTTCGAGCTCGCCGTCGGCGCCGTCTCGGGGCCGGTGCGCGTCCCGCGCGGCTGGGCCGTGCTGCAGCTCGTGGAAGCGCAGCCGCCGCGCTTGCCGGAGTTGGGCGAGGTGCGCCCGGCCGTCGAGAAGGCGGCCGCGGAGGCGCGGCGGCTGGAGCTGGCGCGAGGGCTTGCCCAGCAGGTGGTCTCGGCACTCGGCGCCGGCCGCACCCTGGACGAGGCAGCGGCGGCCGAAGGCCTCGAAGCCCAGCAAGCCGGGCCCTTCGGGCGGCGGGATCCGATCGGGAGCTTCGGGCGAGCCGCGGCCCTCGCCGACGCCGCTCTCGGGCTCGAGCCCGGTGCCACGGGCGGCCCTCTCGTCGCGGGCGATCAAGTGGTGGTGTTCCAGGTGACCGAGCGCACGCGCTTCGATCCCGCCGCCTTCGCGACGGCCAAGGAAGCGACGCGCGAACGGCTCTCCGACCAGAGGGTAGGGCAATTGATGGCGTCGCTCCTCGCTCAGCGGCGCGAGGAGCTGGACGTGCGCATCGATCCCCAGTTGCTCGAGAACTTCGCCGTCGCGGGCTCGTGAGCGAGGGCGCCGACCGCCGGCCGGCCACCCACGCCGTCCACGCCGGCGAGCGGCAGCGGCCGCCGCGCGAGCCGGTGGCCTCGCCTATCTATCAGACGGCGCCGTTCCGCTTCGACTCCGCCGCCGAGCTCGCGGCCGCCTTCGCCGGCAGCGACCGCGCCGGGCTCTACTCACGCTACGCCAACCCGACGGTGCGCATCGTCGAGGAGAAGCTGGCGGCGCTCGAGGGAGCGGAGGACGCCGTGGCCTTCGCCTCGGGCATGGCGGCGATCTCCGCCACCCTCACCACGCTGCTCGCTTCGGGCGACCGGCTGCTGGCCGCTCGCGATCTCTACGGCGGCACCGCGAGCTGGCTCGACTGGCTCGAGCGTCATCATCCGGAGATCGCCGTCGAGCGAGTCCCGCTCGCCGAGCTGCCGGAGCGGCTCGAGGTGGGGGCGGCACAGGGCACGCGCGTCGTCTACCTCGAGAGCCCGACGAATCCGCTCCTCGCCTGCGGTGACCTCGCGCGACTGGCGCGGGCCTGCCGGGAACAGGATCTCACCCTGGCGGTCGACAACACCTTCGCCACCCCGATCTTGCAGCGGCCGCTGGCACTCGGGGCACACGTCGTCATCCACAGCGCCACCAAGTTCTTGGGCGGCCACAGCGACCTGACGGCTGGGATCGTCGCCGGCGACGCGCCGACCATGGCGGCCGTCCGCGAGACGATGCGGCTCGGCGGCGGGAGCCTCGATCCGCTCGCCGCCTTCCTCCTCGCCCGCGGCATGCGCACGCTGGCCCTACGCGTCGAACGCCAGTCGGCCAATGCCCGGCAGCTGGCCGACTTCCTCGCCCGTCACCCCGCCGTCGAGCGGGTCCACTACCCAGGCTTCGACGAGATCGGTCGCCGGCAGATGGCCTCCGGCGGCGGCATGCTCGCCTTCGCCGTGCGCGGCGGATGGGAGGCGGCGGCCCGAGTGCTCGATCGCCTACGGGTCTTCACCATCATCCCCAGCCTCGGGGGTGTGGAGAGCGGCATCACGAGCCCCGCCGTCACCTCGCATCGCGAGCTGCCGGCGCCCGAACGCGCCGCGGCCGGCATCGGCGACGGGCTGCTGCGGGTCTCGGTCGGGATCGAGGACGTCGACGACCTCGAGGCCGACCTGGCGCAGGCGCTCGCCGGCTCCTAGGCGGCGGACGCTCAGTAACGGCGCCGCAGGCGCAGGCCCGCCGGCTCGCGGCTGAGGCTGAAGCGCTCGGCCAGAGCGCTCGCCCAGGGGCTCGCGGCCGCGGCCTCGCCGTTCACGCTCTCGACCTCGATGCCGTGCAAAGGATCGAAGGAACGGGTGAGCAGCACGTCGAGGAAGGCAAGGAACTCCGCGGCTCGCGCCGCGGTGGGCTGGGCGGCGATCTCCAGCGCCGCGCCATGGCGCCGGGAAACGACGACGGCCCGCTCGCCTCGAAAGACCACGTGGGAGGAGGGCAGGCGCGCCGGGAAGGCGCCACGCAGCGCTTCGAGCCCGATTCCGCAGGGCGCCGCCGGATCGCAGGCGTTGACCCACCAGACGGCGTCGCGGTCGAAACCCTCGGAGAGTCGCCGGAAGGCGGCGGCTGAAGCGAACTGCGGTCCGGGAACGCCGGCGAAAAAGTGGCCGGAGAGGACCTCCCCGGAAAGCTCCATCAAGCGCAAGGCGCGGAAGACAGCGCCCCACTGGAAGGAGGGCAGCTCGCGGGCGAGAAGCTCGCGAAACAGGACGCCGAAGCGAGCGAGGAGCAGCCGCGCCCGATCCTTGGCCAGCTCCTCCCGCTCGAGGGCGTCGAGGTCGCGCGTCGCCACCAGCCGCAGCCACGAGGCGCCGAGCGGCCGGCCGGCCTTCCAGCGATCGAAGGCGCGGCGGGTGGGACGGGAGCCGGGGAGAGCCACCGCTGGAGCCGCCGGCGAAGCGAAGCGGGAAAGGATCCCCTGCCGCACCGGCTGGAAACCGCCCGCCGTCACCTCGCCGCGCCAGGCCGACTCCCACAGCCGGCGCGCCAGCTCCCCCGACGGCAGGCCCGCCCGCCGCACGAGCTCCTCGAACGCCACCGCTTCCTCGGCGGGCAGAGCCTCCGTGAGTGCCGGGTCCGGCGACAGTGCTGCTTCTGGCGACCCCAGCAGCTCGAAGTCCGACCCGAAGAGAAAGGTCAGGCGCTCCTCGCCACACCCTACCCAGACCAGTTCACTCTCCTGCATCAAGGTGTCGAGCCAGACGGGGTAATAGGGGTCGAGCCGCGCGGGGAACAGCTCGCCTTCCCACAGGGCGGCCGGGGCCGGGTAGCCGAACAGGCCCTCGAGCGCCCGCCGCAGACCTTCGATGCCGTCGCGGCGCCCGACGAGCCCCTGCTGGTGGGCGAGGAAGAGCGGCAGGTCGGCGAGCGGCAGCGCCCGGAACTCCGGCCGCGAGGCGGCGCGCAGGGCGCGCAGCAGTCGCTCCAGGTTCTCGGCGTCGCAGAGCTCGAACCGCTCGGGATCCTCGCGTCGGAAGCGATCGACGACCAGGCGCTCGGCGTCGACCAGCGCGGCCAGGGCCGCCTGGAGCGGCTCTCCGGCCAGGCCGAAACAGCGTTCAAGTAAGGCCCTCTCGAAGGGCCCGTAGAAGCGTGCCCACTCGGCGATCAGCTCCTCGAGGGCGTCGCCCTCGGCCGTGGGCGTTGCCGCTGCGAGCCAGGCCGCGATCGCGTCGCTGAGGGCGGTCGGCGGCGGCCGGTCGGGTTGGGCGAGATCGGCGAGGTCCACGGCGCCGAGCGGCACGCCCAAACCGGCGAGGATACGGGGCAGGCGCTGCGCCGCGGCGACGAAGCCTTCGCTTCCCGGCGGTCGCGCCACGACAAGGCGCTCCGCAAGCGCCGCGAGCAGCTCCGCCGCGTCGTCCTGCGGCTCGCGTCGGTCCTTGCGGCGGGCCGCGAGCAGCTCCTCCCACTCGGACAGCGGCAACGCGAGCCGCTCCTCCACCCAAGCTGCCACCTCATCGGCCGCTTGCGGCGCGTAGCCCGGGTGCGTGCGTTGGAGCTTGGCCGTGAAGTCGGAGAGCAGCGACTCTGGCAGCCGCGGCCGCAGCTGCGAGGCGAAGACCAGCTCCTTCAAGAGGTCGCGTGCGACGGCGCCGCCCGGGCCCGCGGGCGTGTCGTCCTCGTACATCAGCCGGTTGGTCTCCTTCCAGGTGAGACCGGCGGCGAAGGGCGACGGGGTGGCGGTCGCGACCTCGCTCACGACCACCTCGCCGGCGGCGAGCTCCGCTAGACGCGCCTCCAGGGCCGGTAGCTCGAACTCGTCCTGGAGGCAGGTGCGCCACGTCTCGAGAGTCAGGGGGAAGTCCTCATGGCCGCCGACCGCCTCGAGCAACTGCTTGGCACGCTGGCGGTTGAGCCACAGCGGCACCCGCCGTCGGAAGTCTGCGCGCGGTAGCAACAGGGCGCGGCCCGCGTTCTCCCGGAAGCGGGCGCCGAAGAACCCCGTGCGCTCGAGCCGGCCGCGCAGCAGCGCGACGACGTTGTCCGGCCGCACCCAGGAGAGCAGCTGGGCGAGCTCGACGCCATCGGGCAAGGGGAAGGTGACGCAGTCATCGTCCAGCTCGACGTCGAGGGCGAGGCCCAGCCGCTCGGCTGCGGCGCCGGCCAAGGCGATCGCCCACGGCCGGTTGAGCCGCCCGCCCCACAGGGTGTGGAGGATCACCCGCCGGCCGCGGCCCTCACCCGCCGCCTCGGCGGTCCACTCGGCGAGCAGGTGCTGCCGGTGGGGCAGGGCGACACCGGTCTCCTGCCGCTGGCGCGCGAGCCAGTCGGCCAGCGCCGCCGCCGCCGCGGGCTGCATGGCGTGCTCGGCGGTGAGCCGGCCGAGCAGGTCGTCGCGGCCGCCGCGGCGCGCCAGATCCGCCTCCGCGCGGGTCAGGAAGCGAGCGCGGCGCTCGGAGAGGAAGGCACCGCGGTTGCGCCCCTCGGCCCGCCAGAACGGGGCCATCGCCGCGCCGCGCCGCGCCGGTGCGACCAGCACATCGTTGTGAGTGATGCCGTGGATGCGCCAGCTCTGGGCCCCGAGGGTGAAGGTGTCGCCGAGCGAGCGCTCCCAGACGAACTCCTCGTCGAGCTCGCCCAGCTTGGCGAGCGAGTCGGCCAGCCGCAAATGGAAGTAGCCGCGGTCGGGGATAGTGCCGCCCGAGGCGTAGAGCAGGCGCGCCGCCCCTGGTCGCGCCCGGACGGTGTTGGCGAGCCGGTCGATCGCCACCCGCGGCTCGAGCTCGCGCACGCGGCCCTCGGCCCAGCGCCCGGCCAGCATCTCGACGACCAGGTCGAAGGCCCGCCGCGGCAGGTCGCGGTAGGGATCCGCGGCGCGCACGAAGGCGAAAAGGCGGTCGAGGTCCCATACCTCGTTGACGACGATCGAAAGCACGACCTGCGCCAGCACGTCGAGCGGCGCCGGCACCGGTTCGACCTCCTCGACCTCGCCCGCCAGAACCGCTTGGGCGACCACCGCCGCGTCGAGCAGGTCGCGCTCGAAGAGGGGGTACAGCCGCGCCCGCGACACCTCGCCTACGCCGTGGCCGGCGCGGCCCACCCGCTGCACGGCCGAGGCGATGGTGGGCGGGGTCTGGACCAGGATCACCTCGTCCAAGGCGCCGATGTCGATCCCCAGCTCGAGCGAGTTGGTGGCGACGATCCCCGCCAGGCTCCCCTCCTTCAAGCGCCGCTCGACGACCTGGCGAATCTCGCGCGACAGCGAGCCGTGGTGCGAGTAGACGAAGTCGCCCGCCGCGCCGGCGTTCAGGAGGCGGGTCAATTTCTCGGTGGTCCGCCGACTGTTGGCGAAGACCAGGGTCGAACGGTTGGCGTGGATGCGGGCGGCCAGCTCGCCGGCCAACGCGTCCCAGGCGTTGGGCGGCGGCTCGCCCGGCGCCGCCTCCGGCCTCGCGGTCGCGGCCGCTTCCGGCGGCAGGGCACTCGCCACCTCGAGGTCGTAGGCCTTGCCGCCGCCGCCCTCGACGACCACCACCTCCCGCGATCGATAGCGGCCCTCACCGCCGTCCTCGCTCTCCAACATGCGGCCGCCGACGAAGCGCGCCACCCGCTCGAGGGGTCGAACGGTCGCCGACAGGGCCAGGCGCTGGAACTCGCCGGCGAGCGGCACCAGCCGCTCGACGGCGGTGATCAGGTGGGTGCCGCGCTTGCTGCCGGCGACGGCATGGATCTCGTCGAGGATCACCGTCGTCAAGCCGCCCAAGAGCGAGCGGCCGCCGCGCGAGGTCAAGAGGATGTTGAGGCTCTCGGGGGTGGTGATGAGCACCTCGGGCGGACGGCGCAGCATGCGCTGGCGCTCCGGGCCTGGGGTGTCGCCGCTGCGGGTCGCCACCCGCACCGACTGCCAGGGCACGCCGGCCGCCGCGAAGGCAGCTTCGAGCTCGGCCAAAGGCGAAAGCAGGTTGCGCTCGATGTCGTAATTGAGCGCCCGCAACGGCGAGACGTAGAGCACCCGCGTCCTGCCGCCCTCCCAGGCCCCGGAGAGCAACCGGTCGAGCGCCCAGAGAAAAGCGGTCAGGGTCTTGCCGCTGCCGGTCGGCGCCGTCGCCAGCACATGCCGGCCGGCCGCGATCTCGGGCCACGCGGCGGCCTGCACCGGCGTCGGCTCGCCATAGCGCCCGGCGAACCAACGGGCGACGACGGGATGGAAGAGCGACAGGGCTGAGGGGATGGGCGTCGACGGAGGCACGGCCCGGGCAATCTATGCGATGCGGCGCTCGCCGAGATCGGCTCGATCCCGGCGGCGACTAGAATCGACGCCGTGATCGGTCACCTGCGCGGCACGGCCCGCCGGCTCTCGCCCGACCGCGTGCTGCTCGAGGTCGGCGGCGTGGGTTACGAGGTCCACATCCCGCTGTCGACGTACTACCAGCTCGAGAAGAACGGCCTCAGCGGTGAGATCGCCCTCCACGTCCACACCCATGTGCGCGACGACGCCATCGAGCTCTTCGGCTTCGCCAGCGAACGCGAGAAGCGCCTCTTCGAGCGGCTGATCGCCGTCTCCGGTGTGGGCCCGCGCCTCGCCCGGACGGTGCTCTCCGGCATGGACCCGGCCGACCTGGTGACGGCCTTGGCTGGGGGTGACGTGGCGCGTCTCTCGACAATCCCGGGCATCGGCAGGAAGACGGCCGAGCGACTCGTTCTCGAGCTCAAGGACAAGATGCACGAGCTCGCCGTCGGCCTCCCACCGGCGGCCGCGGCCTCCAGCGAGGACCGCGACCTGGTGGCGGCACTCGTCAACCTCGGCTACCGCGAGCGGCAAGCCGAGGAGGCCGTTGCCAAGGCGCGAGAGGCCCACCCGCAAGCAGCCTTCCAAGAGCTGCTGCGGATGAGCCTCCAGCGCTTGTCGCGCCGCTAGGCGGCGCGATCAGTAGCGGATGATGTTGAGGTCGTAGGCGCCCACTTCCTCGGCGCCCACACTGGTGACGTAGACCGTCCAGTCGCCGGCCTCGCCGTCCAGTGGGCCGAGCAGGGAACGGGCGGTCGATCCCGCGTCGTCATTGCGCCAGAACTGCCCCGACGGCGAACGGATCGCGAGATAGCCGTCGAAGCCGAGCGAGCGCATCTCGACGTAGGCCTGCTGCCCCGGACTCAGCTGCATCTCGTGGATGTCGTAGTACTCGCCCTTGACCGAGGATTGGTCCCTGGCGTCCAGCCGGCCTTCGGTCTTCTCGACCTGGCCGACGGCGCCTTTCTCGACGGTCACCTCGTACTCGCCGCTCGAGCCGGAGCTGTAGGAGGAGGCCTTGATCGTCCACTCGCCCCCCTCGCTGATGATCAGATCGAGCTGCGAGCCGCCGGAGGAATGGTCGTCGTTCTCGGAGGCCTCGCCCGAGGGCGACTCGACGATCAGGTAGGTGTCGAACCCTTCCGACTCCATGCGCACCGTGACGAGCTGCCCGGCCTGCGCCTCGAAGGTATAGGTGTCGAAGGACTGGCCGTCGGAGCGGGTCTGGTCACGGCTCGAGAGCGCGCCTTCGAAGGTCTCGGCACTGGCCGCAGCCGCGCCGATGGTCAGAGTGAGGGTGAGGAGCATCAGGATCTTCTTCATCATGGGTTCTCCGCAGTCGAGGTACGAGAAAACAAGTTGCGAGGGGACAGAGCGGAGAGCCTATCGCAGGTCGTAGACTCGGCCGGTCGCCGCGCCATCAAGCGTGGCTCTCCCCTCCCCGACACTCATGGCCGAGTCGCTCCAGCTGGGGATCGCCCTGCGCAAGACCTTCCGCGATGGCTACGGCTGGCCGGAGCTGCGCGCCGACCTCCTGGCCGGGGTGGTGGTGGGCGTGGCCGCCCTCCCTCTCTCCATGGCCCTAGCCATCGCCGTCGGGGCGCCGCCCCAGCACGGCCTGGCCACCGCCATCGTGGCCGGCCTGATGATCGCGCCGCTCGGCGGCTCGCGGGTGCAAGTCTCGGGACCGACGGCCGCCTTCGTCGTCATCCTGGCGCCGATCGCCGCGCGGCTGGGGCTTGGCGCCCTGCTGCTGGCCACCCTGCTCGCCGGGTTCTTTCTGATTGGCTTGGGCCTGCTGCGTCTGGGCCGGCTGATCGAGTTCGTGCCCTACCCCGTGACGGCCGGCTTCACCACCGGGATCGGCGTCGTCATCGTCGTCCTTCAAGTAAGGGATCTCCTGGGGCTGAGCGTCGCGGAGATGCCCGAGAGCACAGTTGCGAAGGTGGTCGCACTGGCTCGCGCGCTGCCGACGGCCGAGCTGCCGGAGATCGCCGTGGGCCTGGCGACGCTGGCACTCCTCGTGCTGTTGCCCCATTGGACGCGGCGGCTACCGGGACCTCTGGTGGCGCTCACCCTGGCCGCGGCCGGAGCGGCCGCCCTCGCCCATTTCTTCCCAGACCTCGCTGTCGACACGATCGCCAGCCGTTTCTCGTGGGTCAGCGCATCTCGTGAGAGGAGCCGGAAATTGATCCGCGAGGTCGCGACGCGCGAGCCGTACGGCAGGACGACGGCGACGCGTCGCCCCTCGGCAGCCCGGATGCGCGACGCGGCCGAGGTGATCTCGTCGTCGATGTCG
>CAYXXN010000012.1:0-29227 GCA_964469055.1 uncultured Thermoanaerobaculia bacterium | reverse complement strand
CCTGCGGCAAGAGGTCCGGATGCACGGCCACCGCCGGCCGCACGGCGAGCTGGTCGTCGTGGCGGAAGGCCGAGAGCGCCGGGCCGATGAAATAGGGATGCGACACCCAGCATCCGTCGTGTCCGAGGCCGGCCTCGAACCGCTTGTCGTCCACCACTCTCTGGGTCTGCGCCTCGCGGTGCTCCGCGGTGCGGCCGGGGGTGAACGCGGCCATGCCGCCCATGGCGAAGGCGCCGTGGCGATGGCAGACGGCGATCAGCCGCTCGGCGTAGGCGCGCATCCAGGGTCGCTCGAGCGAGATCGTCCCGCGGTCGGCGAGCACCCGGTCGGGGTGCTCCTTCAAGACCTTGATGTCGCTGAAGATCTTGTCCCAACGGCCGACGTTCAAGCCCGCCGCCCGCTCGCGCAGCTCGTAGAGGATCTCCTCCATCTGGAAAGCGGCAGGCAGCGTCTCGATCAGGAAGGTCGCGCGCAGGGCGCCGGGGGTGAAGCCCTCGGCCTCCTCGAGGGCGCGGAAGACCTCGTTCCACCAGCGGGCCTCGAGGTAGTGCTCGCACTTCGGCACGTAGTACTTGGGCGTCTTGCCCTGAGCGAGCAGGGTGGCCGCGGTGTGGTGAGCGGCGAACACCAGGTCGAAGAGGCCGGCCGAGACCGGCTCGCCGTCGACGGTCACGTTCGACTCGACCAAGTGGAGGCCGCGACAGCGCAGCATCAAGAGCGGCATGTCGTCCGGGTCGAGCCGATAGAGCTTGGACGCTCGACCGTTCTCGGCGGGGCGCTCGTAAGTGAGCGTGCCATCGGCGGCGCCGATCAGGTTCTCGACACCGGCGACGACGTTCGCCCACGAGGGCTTCATCGAGTCCTCGCAATCCAGCATGGCGGCGTCGGCGCGCTCGCCGGCGGCGTTCCTGGTGAGCATGTTGATCACCATCTTGGCGTCGGACACCGGGCCGGTGATCTCGACGCGGCGACGCCGGAGGTCGCGAGGGAGCGGGGCGACGCTCCACAGCCCGCGGTGGACGGCCGTGGCCGGGTCGTCGAGGGGGCGAGGAACGGCGCCACGGTCCCAGGCAAGCTCGCGTTCCCGGCGCTCGGTCAAGAGCACGCGGCGCTCCGGCCCGAGCTCGCGCTGGAGGTCGGCGAGGCGCCGCAGGGCAGCCGGCGTGAGGACGCGGCGCGCCGCCGGCGTCCAGGCCGCGGCGTGGATCTCCACACCGGGGGCGAGCTCGAGACGAGCGGCCTCGGCCGCCTCCCGGGGACGCGGGCGGGGGAGCGCCAGGCTCACCGCGTCGACTCCCGCCGGGCTCAGCAGGGGTCGTCCCAGGCGTTGATGCGGTTGATCCCGGGGCCGAAGAGGGCTGTCTCGCGGCCGACGTGCACGATGAACGGCGCTTCATCCCAGATGGGCGCCCGCTCCGGGGCCCGCAGCTCGGGGGCACCGGTGGGGTTGGGCTGGGTACGTTCGGACTTGACTTCCATGCCGGAACTCCTCTTGGATGAGCGAAAAAATACGCGAAGCGGAATAGCTGGTCAAGCGAAATTCTGCTAACGTGCAGAGGCCCGTCGGTCTCACGAAATGGCTGGTACCTCGGACAACCCACGGCTGATCCTGGGTTTGAAGCTGCGCGATCTGCGGCAGGGCCGGGGCCTCACCCTGGCCGATCTGGCCGCGCGGGCCGCGTTGTCGATCTCTTATCTCTCCGAGGTCGAGCGTGGCCGCAAGTACCCGAAGCCCGAGATCCTGCAGCGGCTGGCGCGCGCCCTCGAGGTGCCCTTCGACGAGCTGGTCTCGCTCCAGGTCTCCGGGGTGCTCTCGCCCCTGAAGGCGGCCCTCGAGTCCCCCCTGCTGCGGGGCTTCCCGTTCGAGCTCTTCGGCATCGAGCCCCACGACTTGGTGGCGCTCGCGGGCGAGGATCCGGCTCGCTTCGCCGCCTTCCTCCACACCTTCGTCGAGGTCGGCAGGAGCTACGACCTGCGAGTCGAGCAGTTCCTGCTCGCCGCCCTGCGCTCCTACCAGCAACTGCATCGCAACTACTTCGCGGACCTCGAGGAAGCGGCGCTCGCCTTCCGCCGCCGTCACCTGGCACGGGTGGCGGGGCCAGTGCGACCGGAGGAGCTGGCGAGCCTCCTGGTCAAGCTGTACGGGTACGAGCTCGACACTGCGACGCTCGCCGCGGACGCCGACCTCGCCTCCTTCCGCTCGGCGTTCCGTGGCGGCCGCCGGCCGCGGCTCTACGTCAACTCGCGGCTGCAACCGTCGCAGCGCGCCTTCGTGCTGGCGCGCGAGCTCGGCTACCGGCACCTCGGCCTGACGGAACGGGCGGTGAGCTCGTCGTGGCTCAAGGTCGAGTCCTGGGACCAGGTCTTGAACCACTTCAAGGCCTCCTACTTCGCGGGCGCCCTGCTGCTCGATCGCGAGGAACTGCTCGCCGACCTCACCGGCTTCCTGGCGCGCGAGCGCTGGGATGGGCAGGCGTTGCTGGCCATGATGGAGCGCACCGCTGCCACCCCCGAGACCTTCTTCACCCGCTGGACCCAGCTCCTCCCCGAGTTCTTCGGCCTCGAGGAGATCTTCTTCCTGCGCTTCACGGTGCCGGTCGACGCCGAGGGCTACCGCCTGACCAAGTTCCTCAACCTCTCGGAGGTGCCCGTGCCCCACGACGTGGGGCTGAACGAGCACTACTGCCGGCGCTGGCCGGCCCTGCGACTCCTGGGCTCGGCGGCGGGCAGCGCCGCCGGCACACCGCTGGTCGTTGCGCAGCGCTCGCATTTCCTCGACGAGGACGCGGAGTTCTTCGTCATCGCCATGGCCCGGCCGCTCGCCCTCTCCGAGGAGCGCAACTCGAGCGTGACGCTCGGCTTCCGGCTCGACGACGCGTTCCGCCGCCAGGCGCGGTTCTGGGAGGACCCGGCCGTGCCGCGCGTCGACGTCAACCTGACCTGCGAGCGCTGCGGCCTCGCCCCGGAAGCCTGCGCCGACCGCGCCGCCGAGCCCACGATCCACCGCCAGCGCGAGCTCGTCGCCCGCCGCGAGCGGGCGCTGGCAACGCTCCTCGGCTCCTAGTCGGCGACGCCGACGGCCGTTCGCAGGTAGCGAGTGTCCTCGAGCTGGTCGAGCATGAAGGCCGCGACGTCGGCGCGGGAGATCCGCACCGTCCAGAGCCAGTGCCCGACCCGCGGGCCGTGCCGGTAGCGGCTCCGCCGCGGGCCGTTGGTCAGCGCCCCCGGGCGCACGAGAGTCCACTCGACAGCCGACGCCCGCACGATCGCCTCCTGCCGCGTCTTGTCCCAGAAGTAGAAGGGGAGGATGAACGGCCGGACGAAGAGGGTGTAGGTGAGACCCATCCGCCACCAGGCGTCGCCGATGCCGAGCGCCGTCTCGCAGACCAAGCGCCGCACGCCGTGGCGATCCATGGCGGCGATGAGGTTGCCAGTGCCGGCGGAGAGGATCCGCGTGGGGTAGAGCCACCGCTTGTGTCCCAAGGCCGAGAGGACGGCCTCCTGTCCCTGGACCGCCCGGTCGAGAGAGGCCGGATCGAGAATGTCGCCGCGGGTCGTCACGAGGTTGGGGTGTTCGATACGGGAGCGAGATCGATGGAGGAGAGCGGTCACGCGATGACCGCGCTCGAGAGCCTGCGCGATGAGCTGGCGCCCCGTGCCGCCCGTCGCTCCGACGATCAGGAGATTCATGCTTTCGTGGCCGCTGCCGTAGGAGGGCGCCGCCCTCAGCCCTGGAAAGCGTACGAAATTTTGAGGAAGAGCTGGCGGTCGCTGGGTTCGAGAGCGTCGGTGGTGGGCTCGTACACCTCGTTGTCACCGTAGCCCAGGTAGGCCACCGTCTGCCAGTTGAGCTTGTAGGCGAAGACGAGCGAGCCGGCGAGGCCGGCGGTGCGCGCCGAGACCTCGGAGAGGTAGAGGGTCGGGTCGCGCTCGGTCTCGACCCACTGGCCGATGGCCCGCAACCAGGAGCGGGCGTTGAAGATGTATGCGGCCTTCAAGCGCGCCACGTCGGCGGTGAACAGACGCCCCCCGGGGCGATCCTCCGGGTCGACATCCAGCCAGCGCCGGCCGGCGTTGGCGGCGAGCTCGAAGTGGTCGGTGGGCCGCAGGGTCGCCTGGAGGTTGAGAGTGGTGCCGTCGCCCAGCCGGTCGTTGGCAAAGTCCACCTCGTCGCCGAACGTCCCGTCGAAAGAGAAGTACGAGAAGACGCCCCCCGGCTGCAGCTCGAGGAAGGGGCGCACCTGACGGCGGGAGAAGACCTGCTCGATACCGAGCACGTCCTCGAAGGCGAACTCGGTGCGGAAGAAGGAATTCAAGATCGCGTCGAGCCCGACGGCCCCGGTGATGCCGCGCAGGATGACACCCCCGTCACCCTCGCCGATGTACTCGGCGAAGGTCGAGAGGCGGAGCCTCGACACCGGCTTGTCCTCGGGATAGAACGTGTAGCCCACCTCGCCGTAGCCGGCGTGGAAGCCCACCCGCGGCTCGAAGCCGTTGTCGGCGCGGAAGCCGTCGTCGAAGTCCCGCGCGTTGAGGAAGTAGTCCCAGGTGGGCGTGTCGCGCGACCACTCGGCGAACGTCGCGTGGCCCTCGAGCTCGCGGCCGTCCCATTCTGCGACCCCGAGGTCCGGTCGGTCCGGGGTTTCGGTCCAGCTGTGGAGAAACTGGCCGGTGACGATGTCCTGCTCGGTGGGCTGCCAGCGGAAGTCAGGGCCGAGGACGCGATTGAAGCCGCCGCCCTCGACCTCCCGGCCGCTCACCAGGAACGAGGCGAAGCTCGTGCCGAAGTCGCGCCGCACCCGGCCGACGGCGAAGAGCGACTCGAAGTCCTGGTCGCCGAGATCCGAGCTCGTCGGCCCCGGCAGGATGACGCTGCCGCCGCCATCGTCCTCGCCGATCAGCGCCGTGTAACTCACGGAGCCGGCCTGGCCGGTGGCGCGGGTGCCCCAGCGCGGCGCCGTGAAGGTGCGGCTGTAGACGGCCTGGATCGGGGTCGAGAGGAGGTCCACCCCTTCGAGGAAGAACGGCCGTTTCTCGGGGAAGAAGAGGGCGAAGCGCTCGTTGGCGGCGATCTGGGCGACGTCGGACTCGATCTGCGAGAAGTCGGGGTTGACGGTCCCGTCGAGGACGGTGTTCGGGTTGGGAATCCATTTGACGTCGGCGCCGACCTCACCCTGCGGGTCGCCGGTCTCGAGCGCCGAGCCCAGGCCGGCCCTGGGCTGGGAGAGCTGGTTGCCGAAGACGTAGGGCGCCGCCACCCAGTGACTGCCCGAAGGCAGGCCCGCCAGGCCGACGAGCGGTCGCGTGTTGCAGATGAAGCAGTTGCTGTCGCGCGGCAGGCGGGAGGTGAACATCTGGTAGCGGAACTCGCGCGGCCGGTTGCGGTAGAGCATGATCCGCCACTGCTCCGGGTCGCTCCCCTCGTAGCGCAGGGACGAGAAGGGGATCCGCATCTCCAGCGCCCAGCCGTCCGGCGTGAGGCGGCCGGCGCTCTCCCAGAAGAAGTCGGGCGAGGAGTCCTCTCCGGAGGCGTCGTTGGTGATGGCGTCGTACTGGATGCCGCGCGGATTGGCGAGGAACATCTGGGCGCTCTGGCCGTCGTTCTTGGGATCGACGATCACTCCGCCGTAGTCGGTGTAGGACGGCACGTTGTCTCGGTCGCCGAGCGGCGCGCGGATCTTGTCGGGCTCGGGATCGCCGAAATCGAAGGCGGCGTAGAAGAACTCGTCGTCGTAGGCGAGGTAGGCGGTGTTGGGCACCTGCGGCGGGAGATTGTCGCCCGGGTTGGTCTCGTACCAAGTCGTGATCGGCTCGACCTCGCGCCAGGCGGGATCCGAGAGGTCGCCGTCGACGGCGATCGCGCCCTCGATCCGCTCGATGGTGAGGGTCTCGGCGCCGGTGGTGGGCGCGGTCTCCTGAGCGGCGGCGGCCGCGGCGAGGCTCGCCGCCGACCAGATCACACGACCGAGCACGTCCCTGATACGGGCCGGCGGACGTTCGGTTACGAAGCGAGGTAGAGGAGCCCGCCGAGCCAGAGGGCGACCCCCAGCCCCCAGAGGAGGGGCAGGAAGCTGGCGGCGAAGACGGCCCTCGAGAGGTCGACGCGCCGGCGCAGCGCGGCCACCGCTACGGCGACGGCGAGCGCCGTCGCCGCCGCCTGCAGGGCGAGAAAGACGAGCCAGCCGATGGCCGGGTCGAGGCCGAGTACCGCGGGCAAGAGCCAGGAAACCGCGATCACCGCCGCCCAGACGAGGAGCAGGACGTAGAGCGGCCGGGTGCTGGGTGGGGCCAGGGGCATGGCCATGGAGCGGATTCTCGCAGTCGCCGTGGCGCGCCGCGAGCGGCGCACGGCCTTGATCCTGCGGCGGCGTGAACCGCTGGCCGCCTAGCCGTTCACGACGGCGCCCATCGGCTCGACGTCGTGCAGGCGGACGAGGTCGATCGCCAGCGGCGCGTTCGGCTCTTGAGGCTCGAAGAGGCTGGCGAAGCGGGCGTTCCAGGCCACGTCGCCGGACTTGTAGGAGGAGCGACTGTGCACGGTCTGGGAAAAGGTCTCGTCGAAACCGGTAAGCAGGATCAGGAACTCGGCGTCGCGCCCTTCGAGCTCGCTCTCCGTCCAGCCGGCCAGCGGGCTGGCGGCGTCGATCGGGTGGACGATCGTCCACGCGAGCGGGAAAAAACTCACCCGTTCGCGCTCGAGGGCGAGCTCGTGGAACTCGCGCCGGCCGTCGCCCGCGGCCGCGAGGGCGGAAAGGACGACCCGCGCGTGGAGCTCGACGATCTGGTTCGGGCGCCGGTTGGCGACCCGGAACATGAACCCCGCGAGACCGCGGTACGGCGCGACGACCGCCTGCCGGCTGTAGAGGATGTCGGCCCGTGGGCGCGAGAAGCGCGCGAAGGCGAGGCCGGTGGCGAGGGCGACCGCCAGCAGGCCGACGAACGACTCGCCGGTCATGACCAGGTTGGCGGCGAGGTTGCCCGGTGTCAGCGCGCCGTAGCCGACGGTGGCGAAGGTGTGCACGCTGAAGAAGAACGCCTCGGCGAAGCGGGTCGCCGGCGGCCCGTCCGGGGTGCCGCCCCGAATGGCGCCGGGGCCGCACAGCAGGTAGGCGACGGCGAAGCCGGCGTTGAAGAGCAGGAAGAGCAGCAATAGCAAGGCGACGAAGCGTGGCCAGCTCAGGGTCAGCAGCCGGTAGTACAGAGCGAGCGTCGCGCGCCAACCCAGACCGCGGCGGACGACGTTGAAGCTGCCGTTGGCATTGAGCAGTCGGGTCCGCGAACGTGCCGCCACCACCGACCCGAAGCCCAGGTCGCTGTCGGCGCGCTCGGTGGGAGAGACCAGTTGTGACTCGGCCATGAAATCGTCCTTTCCGAACCTCGGCGATCGGCAACGGGGTGCTTGCCGGGTCCGCGGAACCGGCCGGTTGACGGCCGGGGGCTTTCGAGACTAGCGTTACCTCCGAGCTTCCGCTCCCGGAGAGTTCGCAGGTAGAGAGCCCGGTCCTCGTCGCTTCGTCCCCCAACCCCCACCCCACCCCGCAGGAGAGCACGGCCATTTCGCGACGGATCTTTGTCGGCAACCTGAACTACCGCACCACGGAGACCGAGCTGCGGGAGTTTCTCGCCAGCGCCGGCGAGGTCGTGCGGGTGTCGATCCCCCTCGATCGCGACACCGGCCGGCCGCGCGGTTTCGCCTTCGTGGACTTCGCCACCCCGGAGCAGGCGAGCTCCGCCATCCAGAAGTTCGACGGTCAGGACTTGACCGGCCGGCCGTTGCGCATCCGCGAGGCCGAGGAGCGCCCGCCCGGGCGCTCAGGCGGTGGCTATCGCCCGGCCGCCGCCGAGCCCCGCCGCGAGGAGCCGAGCAGTGCCTCGAGCACGGAGCCCACGGGCTTCGGCGGTGGCGACTTCGAGGACGAGGGTGGCGGTGAGCAACGCGGTGGCGGTCGGCGCCCCAAGGGCCGCGGCTGGCGCAACCTGCGCGGCAAGAAGCGCTCGCTCTAGCGAGCCGGGCGACACCCGAGGCTACGTGCCGGCGAGGACGGTGATCTCCAGCACCTCGAGGACGGGGTGCAGCAGCCAGCTCCCGTTGCCGCGCTGACGCAGGGAACGCTCGGCGTCGAAGTCGAACAGCACCGTGGTCGTGCCGTCTTTGAGCACCTCGAACGGGCCCCCGTTCAGCTTGATCTTGTCGCTCGCGATGGCGAGCGGCAGCTGGAGCCCGGTGGCCTTCTCGACGACGAAGCTCTGCGACTCGTCGAGCAGGATCTCGATGTACTGATAGGTCGCGGCGTCGATCAGGGCGTCGGCGAGGATGGTCGTCACGCCACCCCGCAGCGCCAGCAGGTCGTAGGGTCCGAGATTGGCGTCGATGCGGGTGGTGGGTTGCCCGGCGGGCTTGACCTTGAGCCCGGAGACCCACACCACGAGCTGCGTCACGCCGTCGACCGGCGCGTCGGTCATCTCGAGGCGGAGGGTGCCGGTGCCGGACACCGTGCCGCCCGGTGGAGGCCCGCCGGTGCCGCCGCCAGGCGGTGCGGTCGGCGAGCCGTAGCCGCCGCCGTTGCAGGCGAGCGTCGCCAGCAGCACGAGCGAGAGAAGGGAGCGGAGAAAGGGTCGGCTGGAGCTGGCGAGAAGAGTGCCGTGCATCGTGACCTCCCGTGGGGTGAGCCCTGGCGCCGCCGGCAGCCAAAGTCGGGGCTCGGCGGCCGGCGGCGGGGGCTCTACGCCCTTGGCTACGACCGGACCCGGCTGCAACATCCGTTCCCGGCCGCGGGCGCCCGCGGTGGGCAGCCCGGCCGGCCGGCGCCGGGAAGGATTACCGGGGACTCCCTTCCCGCGCCTAGGAAGCCGCCGTGGGCGGGTTGACGGCCAGGAGCTCGACCTCGAAGACGAGGGGAGCGTTGCCGGGGATGGCCGGCGGGGCGCCGCGCTCTCCATAGGCGAGGCTGGCCGGGCAGACGAGCTTCGCCTTGCCGCCGACCTTCATCCGCTGCACGCCCTCCTGCCAGCAGGGGATCACCTGGCCGAGAGCGAATTCCACCGGCTCCCCGCGGTCGCGCGAGCTGTCGAAGACCCGGCCGTCGCGCAAGGTGCCGTGGTAGGAGACGCGCACGCGGTCGGCGGCGGTAGGGCTGGCGCCCGAGCCGGCGGCGAGCTCGGTGTAGAGGAGGCCGGAGGAGGCGCGCTCGGCGCCCGGCTCGGCGGCCATCTGCGCGAGGAAGGCCTCCTCGGCGGTGCGCTCGACTTCGGCGGTGGCGGCCGCCCGGCCCTGGGCGAGCTGCTGGAGCTTGGGGCCGTACTCCTGCAGGCTCACCTGGGGCGTGTGGCCGAGGACGCCGTCGGCGAGGCCCGCCTGCACGGCCGCGAGCTCGGCCTCGGTCAGCCCGAAGGGTCGGACATTGCTGGCCAGCGCGAGGCCCAGGGCATAGAAGGTCTTGTCGTCTTCACTGGCGAGCGCCGCGGGGGCCGCGGCCGGCGGCGCCTCGGCCGCGCAGGCGGCGAGGGGCAGGAACAAGGGCAGAGCGAGCCCGAGCAGGGCGCGGCGAAGGCGTGCGTTGGACATGGAGTCTCCGTTGGTGGAAGGGGATGGGTCGGCGAGGGCGCGGAATGGTACCACCCCGGCCGGGGATCAGTCGTCGACGTAGCCGAGCACTTCGAGCGTTTCGCGGGCTTCTGCGTCGAGCTCGACTGCCTCGCCGGTGGGGGCGTTGCCGGAAGCCGCCAGGTGCTGCGTGAGGAGGAGGCCGAGACCGGCGAAGATCTCGGGGCGCTCGAGAACGCGGTTCTCGGTCTCGCCGGGATCCTGCTCCAGGTCGAAGAGCTGCTGGCGGGCGTGGCTCGGGCGGCTGATGGCCTTGAAGCGGCCGGCGCGCACGGCGTAGGCGGTGCCCTCGGGGGCGCTGGTGCGGTGGAAGAGGACGCGCGGGCGGCGCGGATCGGGGCTCGGGCCCAGGAGATCGAGGCCGTCGACCTCCGGCGGCGCTGGCAGGCCCAGGGTCGAGAGGACGGTCGGCACGATGTCGAGCGAGCTCGCGACGCGGTCGAAGTCGACCCCCGGCGGTCGCTCGCCGCCCGGCAGGCGCACGAGGAGCGGCACGTGCAGCATCTCGTCGTAGAGCGTGGTGTTGTGGCCCTGATGGCCGTGCTCCATGAAGGCCTCGCCGTGGTCGGAGGTGAGGACGATCAGGCTGTTCTCGAAGCGGCCGTTCGCCTCGAGCGCAGCGAGCACCTGGGCCACGAGGTCGTCGGCCAGGAGCAGGTTGCCGTCATAGAGACCGACGAGCTGGGCGAGATCGGCCGGCGGGAGACTCGCCAAGCCCAGGTTGTAGGGGGCGAGCGACATGCGCGGTGTCACGAGGCCGCGGTAGCTGGGATCCGTGAAGCGGTCGAAAGCGGGCGGCGGCTCGTAGGGCTGGTGCGGCGGCAGGAAGTGGAGCTGGAGGTAGAGCGGCCGGTCGGCCGGCGCCGCGGCGATGGCCTCGGCAGCCAGCCGCGCCTGGCTCGCCGGCCCCCAGGCCGGGTTGCCCTTGCCCCACAGCTCGCGGAACTCCGCGAAGCCCTGCGTGCTGTTGCGTTGCGCGGAGTTGTTGGGGGAGGCCGAAAGCCCCACGGTGTGGTAGCCGGCGGCGGTTAGCGACTCGGCCAGCGTTACGAGCTCGTCGGGCAGCCGCCGGCCGGTGAAGACGTCGCCGCCGGCGAGGAAGCTCGCCCCGGTCACGATCGCGGGCACCGAGCAGGAGGTGGTGGGACACTCGGCGTAGGCGCGGCGGAAGAGGAGGGCGTCGGCGAGCTCGGCGCGGATGCGAGGGATGGTCTCTCGGGGGTAAGCGCCGCTGAAGCGGTCGCCGCGGGCGGCGTCGAGCAGGATGAGGACGACATCCGGCGAGCGGCCGGCGCGCGAGCGCGAGCGCGAGCGCGAGGGCGGGGACGGTGGCGGCGCGGAAGGCTGGCTTTTCAGGTAGGGCGCTCGCAGGTCGGCTCGGGTGCCGGGCCCGATCTGGGCGAGCACTAAGACGCTGCCGCCGGCGAGCGCGCGGAAGTCGACGGCCAACGGTGTCCAGGCGCCGCGGGGGTCGGCCCGCACGCTCGCCAACTCGTAGCGAGTCCCGTTGGCGTCGAGGGCGGTGATCGCCAGCGCGCCGCGGCCGCCGACTCGGGCATCGAGCTCGAGCGTGCGCGCTCCGGCCGGCAAGGCGAGCGGCGCTACCCATACGCCTGGAGATCCCAGCGCGAGCCGCCACTCGGAGCCCTCCCTTACCCAGGTCGGTTCGGACGCCGCAGCCGGCAGGCCGGCCCGGGTGAGGGCGAACGAGGTTTCCGGAGCGTTGGCAGGCCGCCGGAAGACGAGGTCGACCGGGACCGGAGTGAATCGCCCGCTCGGCAGCGGGAGCTGGAGCTGGTTGGCACCGCTAGCCAGCTCGACGGCGGCCACCGTCTCGCCGCCGAGTCGCGCTTCGACGGCGGCGGGCCCCTCGGGTGGCAGGCGTCGCAGGAGGCGGATCCGCAACTCCTCGCCGATGCCGGTGCAAGGGCGTACCAGGAGCGTCGCTCGCTCGCCCACGGGATGCCAGCCGGCCGGGGTGAAGGTCCAGCCCGGACCGGCCGCCACGCCCAAGGGGCGCCAGAGGTGCCGCCGCGCGTCGCCGGAACCCCCCAGGTCGGCCGGCGCGGCGCACGGCACGAAGCCGCCGGCGGCGAGCGCCGGACCGAGGTCGAGCCGCTCGCCGCGCGCGCAGGCGGCGAGGACGAGCGCCGGCCAGAGGACGACGGCGCCACGGCGAGACCGCATGGCGAGCTAGGCCTCTAAGGCACGATCGCCACGTCGGGGGCGGGCCCCAGGTCGCGCACCGCTGGCTCGGGCTCGAAGTAGACGCCGGCGCCGACGTAGAGGGGCTCGCCCTGCCACTCGATGGCCCGCACGTAGGAGGACTTGGCGGCGGGCCGCGTGTCGCCGGGGCGCGGCCACTTGTAGTCGACCCAGGCGCTGCCGCCCACCGGCACGCTCAGCATCTCGCGCACGAACGGGCGGCCGTCGATGTCGGTGAGCTCGCGCAGGTCCAGGCCCTCGTTCTGCGGGAAGGCGTGGTTGACCCTGAGCACCCCGAGGCGGTCGAGGACGAAGACGTAGGCGCTGCCGAAGACGAAGCCGGAGGCTGGATCGCGCAGGCTGGCGAAGGCGGCCTCCCCCTGGGCCTCGAGGAGGGCCACCGCGTCCTCGACCTGCTCGACGACGAAGGCGCGCTCCATGGGCAGGCCGTAGCCGCCGCTGCCGACGAGGACCTCCGTGCCGTTCGGAGCCTTGGTGCGGCGCACGTAGGTGGTCTTCCAGACGAAGACGGTGTCGCCCGGCGCCGGCCACTGGTAGTGGACGAAGCCCTCGCGGTCGCCCTCGGTCTCGCGCAGGAAGCTGGCGACGATGGGATGGCCCTTGGGGTCGGCGAGCTCGAGGAGGCTCCGGCCCTCGAGGTCGGGGCGGACCGGGTGGCAAATGGCGGCGCCGGCGGTGTCGAGCACGAAGACGTAGGTGTCGCCGTGGAGCCAGCGGGAGTTGGGTTGGCGGAACGCGGCGCAGGCCTTCTCGGTGCCGTCGACGGCGACGACGGCGGCGGCGTCGTGAACGAGGGCGACCAGGGCGAGGTTTTCCTCGTGCTCGAGAGGTGGGGTCTCGGCGGTGAGCCTCGCCGAGAGCGCCAGCAGGGCCAGAAAAAGTGAGACGGAGCGAGGCATGCGAGGGGCTCTCGAGAAGGCGAGCGAGCTTATCGCGGGACGGCTGGAAAGAAAGCGGCCCGGGGTTGCCCCCGGGCCGCGGAGAAACGCGAGAGGACGGGCGACTACTGGTAGGTGACGACGAGCTGCGGCTGGTCGGCGGCGGCGGCCTCACCCGAGTAGTAGCCCAGGTAGTCGTCGCCGTGATCGTCGTTGTCGTCGAGGCTGAACTGGACGCGGAACTGCGTCGTCCCAGTCTTGTTGATCGCCCCCTGACCGGCGCCGTTGAGGGCGCCTTCCGAGAAGACGCCGTTGCTCGCCGGGTTCGACATCGTTGCCACGGCGGTCGCCGTCGCGGCGGCCTGGAAGTCGCCGGCCGCCAGCGCCGTCGAGCCGCCGAAGCCCGTGCTGTGGACGTCGGCCGTCGCCGAGCCGTGGGTGGTGTGCGGGTTGGTGCCGGTCAGCGAGCCGCGCTTCAGGCGCAGGGTCACCGACTGGATCGTCGCGCCGTCGGGGATCGACGAGGTGTCGAAGGAGACGACGAGCTTGAACTGCCGGTCCTGCTTGTTGTCGCCGGCGCGCAGCGCCGAGGCGTTGGTGTCGTTCGAGTCGGCCGTGCCGCCCACATTCGAGGTCTCGTTGCTCTCGCGCAACCAGCCGTCCTGGCTGGCGACCGAGTTGAAGGTCACCGTGGTGGGTCCGCCGGTCGTGCACGCCGAGGTGTCGAACGAGAGGCAGTTGAAGGCGCAGGCGAGCGTGCCGCCGGAGAAGCCCTGGCTCACGCAGGTCTCGCCGCCCAGGTTGCTGCCGTCGCAGACCTCCGGCGACTCGATGATCCCGTTTCCGCACACCGGCCCGCCGCCGCCGCCGAAGTCGACCACCGCGAAGCCCACGTTCTCCTTCTGGACCTCGCCGGTGAAGCTCGGGTAGTAGTGCCGGGTGTCGCACCAGGCGAGGTACGCCTTGCCACCCAGGGCATCGACGCCCATGTACTCGCCGTACTGGTTGGGGTTGTAGCCGGGGTTGTCGGCGCTGTTCTCGTCCGAGAAGGAGATGCTGCTGTTGTTGAACTCGGAGGAGGACTGGCTCGCCTGCACGTTGGCCTCGAAGGAGACGCCGCAGTTGGTCGAGCGGGCGACGAAGTAGTCGATGGCGTCGTTGCCCGAGTCGTTGCGGGCGTCGTGCCAGCCGACGACGACGTTGCCGTTCCCCTGGTCGACCTCGAGGAAGGGGTGGAACTGGATGCGGTTGGCGAGGCCGTCGTCGTTCACCTTGACCGCCGCCTGCCAGGTGGTGCCGCCGTCCGTCGAGCGCTTGACCCAGACGTCCGAGTTGTTGACGCCGCCCGAGGTGTAGTCGGTGTAGGCGGCGTAGAGCGTGTTGTTGCAGGCGCCGCCGGTGTTGTCGATGTCCACGGCGCCGAAGGGCCCGATGCAGCGGTCGTCCTGGGCGTCGGGGCAGTTGGTGCCCGAAAAACCGGTGAGGTTGTAGTCCACGATCTGGACAGGGGCGGACCAGCTGACGCCGCCATTGGTCGAGCGAGTGGTGAAGAGCCTCTCGTTGGTGCAGCTCGCGCCGCAGGTCAGCGTGTCCCAGATCATGTGGACCGTGCCGTTGTCGTCGATGGCCAGGTCGCAGCCGAGGTCGATCGAGACGTTCGGCGTGTCGACGGTCGTCCAACTGACGCCGCCGTTCGTCGAATGCGCCACCCGCTCGTTGTTGTTGCGGTCCCAGCAGGTGTAGTGGCGACCGAAGAACGGGCTCCCGGGATTCGTGTCGATGGCGTAGAACTCCTTGTCCTCGACGGTGCCGGGCGAGCCCCAGCTGTTGACGACCGTGCCGTGCGCGCTCCAGGTGGCGCCGCCGTTGGTCGAGCGGGCGACGACGATGGCGTAGCGGGTCTGCGCGCCGGTGCAGATCAGCATGTACTCGAGGAAGACGTTGTTGTTGCTGTCCCAGGCCAGGGCCGGGTCGCTGCCGAAGGTGCCGCCCGTCGTGCAGTTCATGCCATAGGCGCTGTCGTCGGGCGGGCAGGAGTAGCCCCAGGTCACGCCGCCGTCGCTCGAGTAGAAGACGGCCTGCAGGCCGAAGTTGCCGCAGGTGCCGCCGATGTCGTCCCAGGTGTTGGCGGCGGAGACGATCTGGTTGGGGTTCGCCGGGTTGACGACCACCTGGATCTCGCCCTGGTAGTCCTGGGGCGCCGGCGAGAAGGTGGCGGCCGAGTTGCGGTTGGTGCCGACGGAGGCGTCGAAGAAGCCGCCGTCGGTCTCCTTCCAGGCCTCGCCGGCGCCATCGAGGACGGCCTCGACGTAAGCCTCGCCGTAGTGCGCGACGGCGAGGTCGCGGTGCATCTCGATCCAGCGCGCGTGCCACTCGGCGAGGTAGCGCGGGGTGGCGACCTCGTAGCGGTTCAGGTGCATGTCGAGCTTGTGCAGCTCGAGCGGCGACATCGGCAGGTACTCGAGGAGCCGGTCGACGGTGGCGCGATCTTCGAAGCGGCCGTCGAGGGCCTGGTTCAGGGCCTGATAGGTCGGATCGCCCATCAGGCGTTGGTAGACCGGCGTCAGTAGGGCGCGCAACTCGGCGCGGCTGGGGGCGTCGGCGGCCAGGACGAGCGCCGGCAGGGCGAGGGCCAGGGCGAGCGTAGCGACGAGACTCTTCCGAAAGGTACCCGGGGACATGCGTTGTTCTCCTCCGAAGGATCGCCGCGCGGGAGGCGCAGCCTGAGAGATCTAAGAAAAATCCGGTGAATCTTGCAACAGGTGGGGCCCGAAAAGCAAGCCCCCGCCACTGCAAGGGGCTAAGGACAGGCTGCGCCGCTGCAGCTTCGCGCCGCCGCCAGCCCGTCGTGGAGCCGGTCGAGCTGCGGCACGGTCTCGCCTTGCTGCGCCAACAGATTGTGCAGCATCGCCGGGTCGCGCTCGAGGTCGTAGAACTCGCGCCAGATCTCCGCGGGCCCGCCGGCGCGCCGGTCGTTCTCGACATACTCGAAAGCGACGCCACGGAGCGCTGCCCAGCTGCCAATGTCCGGTCGGTTACGCCGGTCCTCGACGTACTCCACGAGCACGTGCTCGCGAGGCGGCGACGACAGGAGCGACCGCCCGTCGATCGGGTAGGCTGGATCCGGCACGACGCCCGCCGCTTCGAGAACGGTTGGGAGCACGTCGACGGTGCTCACCAGCTGCGGACGCACCTCGCCAGTGGGGAGGCGTCCCGGCCAGCGCACGAGGAAGGGAGTCTGAATGGAGCCCGTGTAGGGCACGAACTTGCCGAGATGGCCGTGCTCGCCCCACAGGAAGCCGTTGTCGGACAGGAAGAAGGCCAGCGTGCGGTCGAGCTCGCCGAGCTCCTCGAGCGTCCGGAACAGGCGGTCGACCAGGTCGTCCACCGAGCGCAAGGTGCGCAGCTGGCGGGTGCGCACCTGCCTCGCCTTGCCGGGGGGCAGGGGAGGGCGTCGGGCCAGGTAGGGTGGCTTGTCCGCGGTGTCCTCGTCGACCGCTGGGTGGTCCCAGGGCCCGAACTCGTCTCGTGCGTAAGTCGGCTCGGGAATCGCCGGCTCGTGCGGCGCGAAGGGCGCCACGTAGAGCAACCACGGCCGCCTGTCGTCGCTCTCCTCGAACGCCCTCAGGTACTCGACGGCCTGCTCTGCGATGAGTGTCGTGCTGTAGGTTGGTAGCCGCCGCACTTCTCCCTCCAGCGACCAGAGCACATTCAGGTAGCCGCCGGCGCCCAGGGTGTAGCGGTCGAAGTGGGGCGGAGGCGTGCGCAGAGGCCAGCGGTTGAGGAACTTGCCGACCATGCCGGTGGTGTAGCCGCGGTCGTGGAGGTAACGCTGGAGAGTGGAACGCTGGTCGAGCCGGTGGCCCGCGTCCTGGGTCAGCACGCCCGTGTTGTGGGGATAGCGGCCCGTGAGGATCGAGGCGCGGGACGGGCAGCAGGTCGGTGAGGCGACGAAGGCGTTGCTGTAGGTGACGCCGCCCGCCTGCAGCCACTCCCGGGTCTTCGGCATCGTCTCCAGCGTCTCGGCGCGGGCGTCGTCGGTGACGATCAGCAAGACGTTCGGGCGGGCCCGGACCGCAGACTCGGCAGCGCGCCGGTGTCGGCTGGCGAGCAGCAGCGTCGCCAGCAGCGCGAGGACCAGCGCGGCTCCGGCCAGTGCGGCGGGTCGGAGGCGGGAATCGGAGGGCGCAAAGCCGGGCCTCATTCCTCGCTCCTAGGGCCCGCGTGACCCGCTTGGCGGACCAGCCGGACGGCGCTCACCGCCTGCGCCGAGAAACCGGGCCCGGGCGGCAGCCTCTCGACCGCGAAGACAGGGGGCACGGCCTCGAGCAGCGACGCCAGCTCGCGGGGGCGCGCCAGCAGCAGGAGCTGTTCGGGCGGGCGCCGGAGGGCGGGAGCGCGGCGCTCGAGGAAGGCGCGCTCTCGACGGCCCTCGACCGCCTCGAGGTAGGCGGCGGCCGGGTAGACGGCGACGGGCCGCGGCCCGCGGTGCTGGGCGAGAACCATCGCCGCATGGCCGGAGTGACCGAAGAGCAGAGGTGTCTTTCCCGTCGGGTCGGCCGCCGCGACCGCCGCCGCACCGGCCTTCCCGAACCCCATTTCCCACGGAACGCGCGGCGCAGCGCGCGCCATCCAGCGGTAGGTGAGGTCGGGGCGGGAGACGGTGCCGGCGAGCAGCAGGCCGGCGGCGGCGAGGAGAGCCCCGCGCGCGAGCCACGAGCGGCGCGCCAAGGCGCCGGCGGCGAGGAGGGTTCCCGGCAGCAGATAGATCACCAGGCGTTCGACGAAGACCGCGCGCTCGGGTACGGCCCGGTTCATCACCAGCAGGAACAGGGCGAGGAGCACGAGCGTGAAGAGGTGGAGCGGCAACTGCCGGAGTCGCTCGTCGCGGCGCAGCAGGGCCAGGGCCGGGAGCAACAGGTTGGTGCCGAGGAAGAGCGCGACGAAGACCTGCGGCAGCCGGGAGACGTCGGGCGTCAGCCAGAGCTGCCCCCACATCTCGGCGGAGCCGGAGTGGCGGAGCAGGATGAACAGGCCCCCGGCCGCCGGCAGCACGGCGAGCGGCAGCCAGAAGGCGAGCGACCGCCAGCGCTCACGCCCTCGCGAGCTCGCCGCGAGATCGGCGACTCCCCAGCCGGCGACGAGGATGGGGGGCAGGAGATAGACGCTGTAGAGCGAGATCGCGAGCAGCCCCCAGATCGTCGCCCCGCGAGCCCGCGACCAACTCGCGGAGCGCCAGTCGTGACGCGCCAGGAAGGTGGTGAAGACGACGAGGAACAGGGTCCAGCCGTGCCAGCTCGGCGAGACATCCTGGCGCAGCGACGGGGGGTTGAACGCCATGAGCAAGAAGAGGGGGATGGCCGCGACGTGCAGGCTCGGCGCCCACCGCAGGGCGCTCGGCGAGAGCGCGGTCGCGGCCACCAGCAGGGCGGTCGCCAGGGCGAGGAGATTGGCCCACAGCTGCGCCGAGGCCACGCTCGCGCCCCAGAGCTCCATCCACAGGGCCAGGGCAATCGCGGCGCCGAGGTCGTAGATCTTGGGCGGCGAGTCCCCGGGGACCCGAAACAGGTGCGAGAGAACCGTGTCGTGCGGCGCCGCTAGGGTGGCCGGATCCCGCCAGGCCTCGGCCAGGCCGAGCCGCGGTGCCTCGGCCATGGAACGCGCCCAGTCGATCAGCACGGCGCTGTCCCAGCGCACGCCGTAGAGGCCGTCGCGCTGGCTCCAGCGATAGCTCGCCGCCCCGGCCAGGGCGAGCCCCCAGGCCAACGCGACGAGCCACCAGCGCCAGGTCCTCATCTGCGGCGCATAGACTAGCCGGCGTGACTCGCGCCCCGTCACGCCGACTCCAGCCGCTGCCGTCTCTGGCCCTGCTCCGGCGGCGGGTCCTGCGCGGCCTGGCCATGGCCCTGGTGCTGCTCGGCGGCTCGCTCGCCATCGGCGCCGTCGGCTATCACGTCACGGAGCGCATGCCCTGGCTCGACGCGACGCTCAACGCTGCGATGATCCTCACGGGGATGGGGCCGGTGGCGAAGCTGGAAACGGAAGCCGCCAAGGTCTTTGCCATCTTCTACGCGCTGTTCGGGGCGATCGTGTTCCTGACCGTCGTCGCCGTCCTGGCCGCGCCCGTGGCCCAGCACCTCCTGCACCGGGCGCACCTGGAGATCTACGAGGCGGACGGCGAGGACTCGTAGCGCCCGCCGCGGCCTGGCGACTACGCACCCTCGATCTGCCGCGCCTGGCGCACGGCGGCGGCGGCCTCGGCGGGTCGGCCGGTGCGATTCAAGAGGTCGGCGAGCAGGTAGTAGCCGAGGGGACCCGCGACGTGCTCGCGGTCGCGGGCGATGCCTTCGCGCGCGAGCCGCTCGGCCCGCGCCAGGTCGGCGCCGCGGTCCATCAAGAGCTTCGCCAGGTAGTAGTAGCCGCGCACGAAGTCGGGGTTGGCGTCGAGCGCCGCCTGCCAGAGCTGTTGCTGGCGGTCGACCTCGCCGCGGGCGCCGAGGAGCCGACCGAGGTTGAACTGCGCCTGGTAGTGGCGCGGCGCCAGCTCGACCGCAAGCTCGTAGTGGGCGATCGCTCCCGGGAGGTCGCCCGCCGCCTCGGCGAGCACCGCCAGGTTGAAGTGCGGCTGGGCGAGGTCGGGGTTGGCGGCGAGGGCGCGCTCGAAGGTGGCTCGCGCCTCGGCCGTCCGGCCGTCCGCAGCGAGCAGCTCTCCCAACTGGTTGGCGAGGATCGGGGGTGCGTCGCGGCCGGCGGCGGCGGTCTCGAGCACGGCGATCGCCCGGGCGCGCTCACCCTTCGCCGCCAGGAGGTCGGCCGCCGCCAAGGCCGCCTTGCTGTCCTGCGGCGAGAGGGCCAGCAGCCGCTCGAAGCCGACCAGCGCTTCCTCGGCGCGGCCGAGCTTGCGGTAGGCGTTGGCGAGGCCGAAGAGCGAGGCCTTGTGCTCCGGGTCGAAGGCGAGGGCGCTCTTGAAGGAAGCGAGGGCCTCGTCCCAGCGCTCCTCCTGGGCCGCGAGGCTCCCCAGCATCTGGTGGGCGTCGAGGATCTTTGGGTCCTGGGCGAGAACCTGCTCGAGGTGGCGCCGCGCGGCCTCCCGCTCGCCGGCCCCGAGCGCGCTCTGCGCCGTCATGATCGAGTGGTGGAGGGCGATCTTGTCCTTGGGGTCGGCCCGCGGCACGGCCGTCTCGTCCTCGGCGGCGACGCCGCCCTGACCGGCGACGTAGCCCAGCGCCGCCAGGCTCGCCAAGGCCTCCTCGTCGAGGTCGGCGGCGGCGGTCGCAGCGGGAGCGGCGGCCTCGAGCCGGGAACGCAGAGCGGCAAGGTCGCGAGCCAGCTCGGCAGCCGGCGCGCGCTCGGTGCGAATGACGTTGCGGGACTCTGCAGGATCGACCGCCAGTTCGAACAGCTCGGGTAGGGGAGCTTGGATGTACTTGTGCTCGCCGCGGCGCAGGGCCCGCAAGGGCGCCCAGCCGTAGTGGAGGAGCGGGTAGAGCGACTCGCTGTAGACCGCACGCGTCGAGTCGGTCGCGGCGGCCGCGACGGCCAGGAGACTCGTGCCGTCGAGGCCGGGGGCCGGCGGCTGACCGGCGAGCTCGAGGAAGGTCGGGACCACGTCCACGTGGGAGACCGCCGTCTCGACCACCAGGCCCTCGAGCGCGCCGCCCGGCAAACGCAGGAGCAACGGCACCCGCACCGTCGTGTCGTACACGAAGAAGCCGTGGAACTGCTCGCCGTGATCGCCCAGGCCCTCACCGTGGTCGCCGGTCACGACCAAGGCGGTCGAGGTGAGGAGACCGCGCGCCTCGATCGCAGTGGTGAGGCGCCCCACCAGCTCGTCGGTGTAGGCGATCTCGGCCTCGTAGGGGCGGCCGGGGTAACGGGAGGCGAACGGCTCGGGTGGGGTGTAGGGGTCGTGCGGGTCGTAGAGGTGGAGCCAGAGGAAGAAGGGCTGGTCGGTCGGCCGCGCCTCCAGCCAGGCGATGGCGGCGGCGGTCGTCTCGGCGCCATCGCGCTGCGCCGAGGCGAGGTTGGCGCCCTCGAGGCTCGCGGGGTCGAACTCGTCGAAGAAGTGATCAAACCCTCGGCCGATGCCCCAGCGGCCGTCGAGGACGAAGGCCGAGACGAAGCCGGCGGTGGCGTAGCCGGCGGAGTGGAGCCGCTCGGCCAGGGTCGGCACACCCTCCGGCAGCACGTAGCCCACGTTCTCGCGCACGCCGTGGCGCGGCGGGTAGACGCCGGTCAAGATCGAGCTGTGGGCGGGGAGCGTGAAGGGAACCGTGGTGGCGGCGTTGTCGAACCGGACGCCCTCGCGGGCGATCGCGTCGAGCGCCGGCGTCGCGATCCCCACGTAGCCGTAGGCCGGCAGGCGGTCGGCGCGCAGGGTGTCGAGAGTTACAAGGACGAGGTTGATCGAGCCCGGGGCGAAGGTCGGGACCGAGCCCTCCTCGACACGGGGGTGGCAGGCGGCCAGCCAGGCGAGCGCGAGAACGACCGGCGCGGCCCGGCGTGCGAGCATGGCGGGCAGCTTACCGTGCGGAGCCGGGGCGCTAGCGGAGCCCGAAGTCTGTCCCTTCGGGTAAGATGGCGGCAACTCTTCGCCCTTCCGGGGGCCTCGGAGGTGCGGGTCATGTTGAAGCGCTTCCTACCGTTGCTGGCCGCGGCGCTCGTCCTCGCGCTGCCTGCCGGCGCCCAGACCACGACGGGCACGATCCGCGGCGACGTCACCGACGACGCTGGCGACGCCCTGCCTGGCGCCACGATCACGGTCACCGGTGCGCGGGGTGTGGAGCGGGTCGTCGCGAGCGGTGCCAACGGCAGTTACCTCACCCCAGCCCTGGCGCCAGGCGCCTACAGCGTCGAGGCCGCGCTCGAAGGGATGCAAACGCAGCGGGCCGATGACGTGCGGGTGACGATCGGCGGGACGGCGACAGTGGACTTCGCCCTGAGCGGGACGTTCACCGAGGAGCTGGTCGTCACTTCGGCGGCGCCGCTCCTCGATCTCACCAGCTCGGAGATGGGCACCAACTACTCCTCGGAGTTCACGGAGGATCTGCCGACCCACCGCAACTTCTGGGACCTGGTCTCGGTCTCGCCCGGCATGAGCCAGTCCACCGAGGACTCCACCAGCCAGACCGCCTACGGCTCGAGCATCACCTCCAACAGTTGGAACGTAGACGGCCTCGACGTCACCGGACCGGAGACCGGCAACGCCTGGTGGTACGTCAATCCCGACATCATCGAGGAGATCCAGGTGCTCGGCATCGGCGCGCCCGCCGAGTTCGGGAACATGACCGGGGCGGCGATCAACGTCGTCACCAAGTCCGGCGGCAACGAGTACAAGGGCAGCTTCAACTCCTATTTCCAGTTCGACGAGCTGACCGACGAGGGCGCGAAGATCAACGGCATTCCCTACAGCCGCGACAAATTCGAGGACATCACGCTCTCCCTCGGTGGCCCCATCAAGCGGGACCGGGCGTGGTTCTTCGTCGCGGCGCAGTATTCGCGCGACGCCTTCGCCGTTCCCGGCGTCGAGCCTCAGTTCGCGCCCGAGACCGCCTACGACCGCTACGACGCCAAACTCGACTTCTCCTTCAGCGACCGCACGCAGCTCGATGCCAAGTACCACTTCGAGGAGTACGACATCGCGGAGACGGGCAGCGCCTTCATCGCTCCCGAGGCCGCGGGCGCCGAGTTCGGCGAGAACCCGGCCGTGGGCGCGGGCTTCAGCCACACGATCTCGAACCGCACGCTGTTCGAGGCTCACTACGCGGGCTGGTGGGGCGACGACTTCTGGCGCTCGCAGACCGGCTCGACGGAGTCCACCTTCATCGACTTCTCGCCGCCGGGCGGCGGGCCGGCGGTCCAAACCGGCAACATCGCCTACCCCTATGACTACGAGCTGTACCGCCATCAAGGCGACGTCAAGATGTCGCAGTTCGCCGAGGACTTCCTGCACGGCGACCACGACTTCCGCTTCGGGATCCAGTACAGCTACGGCTCGGCCGACACGATCTCGTTCCCGGCCGGCAATGGCTACTACTACGCCTACGACTACGACTACTACGGCACGATCTACCCCTACTACTACCTGTACACGTGGACGCCCTTCCATTACGGCAACGAGCAACACTCGACGGCGGCCTTCGTGGACGACTCCTGGCGGGTGAATGATCGGTTGACCCTGAACCTCGGCGTGCGCTACGACATCCACAAAGGCTGGATCCCCGACTACCCGCGTCTCGACGCGAGCCAGAGCCCGACCGGCGAGACGATCCCTGGGCGTGACGACGTGATCGACTGGAAGGTCTTGTCGCCGCGCCTCGGCTTCGCCTACGTCGTCGGTGAGGAGGCTCGCACGGTGGTGCGCGGCTCGGCCGGCATCTATTTCGACGGCAACGTCGGCGGCAATTGGAACTACCCGGCGCCACAGACCCCACCTTTGCTCACGTTTCTCTGCGACGGACCACCGCCGACGACCTGTGACTTCAGCGAGCCCTACGATGTGGACCTCGTTGGAGACGTCGGGGTCGACCCGAACTTGGATCCGCCGCGCGCCGAGCAGTACTCACTCGGCGCCGAGCGCCAGATCGGCGACTCGATGGCAGCCGGCATTCAGCTCGTCTACAAAGAGACCAAGGACCTGATCGGGTGGGAAATCCTCGGCGACGGCGTCTACGATCTCGTCGATTTCACAGATCCGATCACCGGCGAAGTGGTTCAGTTGGTGAGCTTCAGCGACGAGAACGCGCCGACCATCCGCAAGGGCAACCGGCCGGGCGCCGGGTCGCTCGCGCCCGGCGAGGAGTACCACCAGGACTACCGCGCGGCGGTCATCACTTTCGAACGCCGACAGCGCGACGGTTGGAGCCTGATGAGCTCCTACACCTGGTCAAAGTCCGAAGGGCTGCTGCCACGCGCCGGCCTCCAGACCCAGGGGAGCCCTTTCTACGGCAGCCTGAACGGATCGGATCCCAACGAATGGCTGCGCGCCGAGCAGCTCTTGCAAAACGACCGCGAGCACATGCTGCGGGTCCAGGGTGATTTCAACCTGCCCTGGAACAGCGAGGTGACGGCGGCCTTGAACTGGCAGAGCGGACGGCCGTATTCCCGCCTGGCGCGGGTCACCGATCTCGAACAGGGCGGGGTCGGGATCGTCATCGAGCCGGCGTCCGACGACACGCGATTGCCTTCGGTCATGCTCCTCGACGTCGGCCTGGGAAAGCGGTTCTCGCTGGGTAGCGACGTCGAGCTGAAGGTGGACTTGCAGATCTTCAACCTCCTCAACGACGACTCGAATCAATTCTGGGAGGACCTGAACCTGGGGCCGAACGAGGTCTTGGTTGCCAGCGACTTCGTCTACCCGCGGCGCGCGATGGTGCGGCTGGGCGTGGACTTCTGAACCGCCGGCCGAGGCGAGCGCGCCCGATCAGGGCAGGATCGACTGGCTGGCTCCAAACCCGGGTCCGTAGACGATCGCGTTGGCGAGCAGTCGCCCGGTCCCCCAGGTGGTGCCGCGGAAGAACGGCGGCGCGGCGAACAGGATGACTTGACCCTGGCCCACCGACTCGCGGGTCAGGTAGGCGGCGTTGGCGAGCCGCTGCGCCGCCTCCGGCCACAGCAGGCCCGAGAGGCGTAGCTCGAGTCGCTGACCCGCCGGGACGAAGCCCCAGCCGACGCGACGCGGCTCCGCGACCGCGCGGTCGGCCACCAGCTCACCGAAGCGCACCGGTGTCTCCTCGGCCGCCGTGGTCATCAGCACCGGCACGTTGCCGGCCATGATGGGCAGGCTCGCGGGACAGCCGAAGGTCAGCCAGTGGTCCTCGTCGACGCGGGAGGCGAGGATCACCCCCTGGGGCATGAATTGGCGCTGCCAGCCGTCGCGGCGACCGAGCTCCTCGGCGTCGTCGCCTTCCTCGGGCGGCCAAGGGTCGGAGATCTTCAGGGCGGGCTCGCGCGCCCACACGGCCTGGGCGTCGACGACCCCATGCGCGGCTTCGAGCTCCTGGGCGAGGGCGACGCGATACTCCGGAAGCCGATCGAGCACGTCGGGGAGCTGGCGCACGGCGGAGAGTCCGGGCTCTTCGGCGGCCAGGGCGGCTGCCGCGTCGCCGACCGCGATCAGCGTGCCGCCAGCCTGGACCCAGGTCTTCAGCAGCTCGGCGGCGCCGCTCGGCAGCGCTCCAGCGCGATCGGGAAGCACGAGCACGTTGTAACGCCCGAGGTCGTACTCCTCGAGAACCGGCTCCTCGAGCGTCGAGTGTGAGGCGCCGAGAAAGCGGTCGATGAGCCACCAGATGGCGCCGAAATCGGTCGTGCTCGTGGTACCGCGGCCGAGCAGGCCGATGCGGGGCGGCTCCAGGCGTTGCAGGTGCCGGCCTCCCAGGTCCGGAGCGTCAGCCGGGCCGAGGCCGCTGGCGATGCCGATGGCGGAGAGGTCGAGCTCTCCCACCACCGCGCGCACCGTCTCGGCGAGGCCCTCACGGTCGGCGCGGTTGTCGTCGGCGAGGATCGCGACCGAGCCGCGAGTGAAGCGGCGGCCGTCGAGCTCGAGGGCCCGGTCCGCCACCCGCACCGCGACGCCCTGTTCCATCAACCGCGCCGCCGCCGCGACCGAGGCGTCGTCGGCGCCGTCGATGACGAAGGCGACCGGCTCCGGGGCACCGGCGACCGGCGTCGTCGGCGCCTCCGCGACCCAGGGGGCGGAACCGGCGGGGAGCTCCATCGGCAGCTCCAGGACCTCGAGACCGTAGAGCAGCGGCACGCTCCACGCCGTCACGTCGTAGAGCAGCGTGCCGCCGCGTCGCAACACTTCGCGCCGCTCCTCGGCGAGGATCTCCGGCGAGAGCCGGACGTCGGTGTCCATGACTGCGGCGAGCAGATGGGCCTCCGGCTGCCGATTAGGCACCAGCAAGGTGCCCGTCGGGAGGACCACCTCGGTGCGCGCCACCCCCAGGACGTCGGTGGCTCGCGGCACGGTCTGGTCGCTGGTCGAGCGATGGACGTCGAAGCCCTGCAACGCGAGCAGCTCCGCGAAGCGGGCGAGCCGCGTCGTGTTGCCGCTCGGTAGCACGGCAAAGGTGCGGCGCGCGAAGGGACCGTCGGCGGCGACGGCTCGGCGTCGCGAGGCGAGGAAGTCGCGCGCCAACTCACCGCGGTGGCCGGCGAGCGTCGTCACGTTCGCCCAGGCGCTGGTCGCTTGGTGGTGGACGGCTTCCCGATAGGTCATCAGCGTCCCCTCGGGCCGCCGTACCGCGTCCTCGGCGATCCCTGCCTGCTCGTAGAGGATGCCGATCGAGCCGCGCAGGGCGTTCCAGGAGTCCGAGTAGAACGGCCCCCAAGACTCGGCCCACTCGCCGGTGTAATAGCGCCAGCCATGGCGATCGAATGCCCGGGCCTGATCGGTGCCGAAGACCTCCCACCACCGCCGCACGTGGTCCGGCAAGTACGGATTCATGGGCTCGGTGGGCGGATAGAAGAGATAGGTCTCCTGCGCGCCCATCTCGTGGGCGTCGACGAAGAGCAACGGATGCCACTGCCGCAGCGCGGCGAGGCGGCCGCGGGTCTCGGGATGGACGCCGAAGATCCAGTCGCGATTGAGATCGAAGTAGTAGTGATTGCCACGGCCCCAGGGCCAGTGCCCGTAGTGCAGCAGCGACTGGTCGTCGACGTTGGGTTGGCCGCTCCGGTGCTGGCGGATCTGACCGAGGAAGCGATCGCGGCCGTCGGGGTTCATCATCGGGTCGATCAAGACGACGAGCTCGGAGAGGAGCGAGGCGACCTCGGGGTCCCTCGACGCCGTCAGGTGGTAGGCGGTGGCGAGTGCGGCGTCGGCGCCGGAGGTCTCGTCGCCGTGGATCGAGTGGCCGAGCCAGGCGACGGCCGGAAGCTCTTGGGCGAGGCGGTCGGCGGTGACGGCGTCGGTCGAGCGCGGGTCGGCGACCTTCTGCCAGCCGGCGCGGATCTCTTCCAGGCGGGCGAGGTTCTCGGGGCTGGTGACGACCAGGTAGGTGAGCGCCCGCCCCTCCCAGGTGCGCCCGTACTCGACGAGCTGGGTGCGCGGCGAGGCCTCGTCCCAAGCCTGGAAGCAACGCTCGATCTCGCCGTGGGTCGCGGCGCGCTCTCCGGCGGAGAAACCGAGGAGGCTCTCGACGGTGGGGATTGCCGGATCGTAGGTGGCGCCTGGGAAGAAGGGGACGTCGTAGGCGAGCTCCGCGGGGAGCGCGGCGCTCGCCGCCACCGCCGAGGTGCCGCCCAAGAGAACGGCGACCAGGTAAGGAAGAACTCGAGTTCTCATCGGGATCTCCTGCCCTCGGCCGGTGGAGGGCTTCAGTTCACCTTGATGACAGCGAAGGCGCCGTTCACGAACTCAGGGAGGATCCGCAGAACATCGTCGCGCGTCACCCTGTCGAGCTCGGCCGCGAATTGCGCTTGGGTCAGCAGCTCGCCGCGCCCGACCCACTCGCGGGCGAGGAAGCCGGAGATCTCCTCGTTGCTCTGGTAGGCCGAGAGGCGGCGGCCGAGGAGGTGCTGCTTGGCTTCGGCGATCTCCGCTTCGGTCGGGGGGCTGGTGACGAGCTCGGCCAGCTTCTCCGCGACGAGGGCGCGCAGGGGGTCGAGCTTCTCCGGATCGACACCCATGGTGAGCGCGATCCAGGCATGGCGGCCGTCGGTGGGGTAAGAGCTCCCCACGTAGTAGAGCAGGCCGCGGCGGCCGATGGCCTCGACACCGAGGCGGCCTTCGTAGCCGTGGGTCAGGACGTAGAGGGCAAGGCGCCAGGCGAGGTGGTCGGGATGAGTCGGCGGCGGCGCGGGCACGGCATAGCCGAGCTGAGCTTGGGCGAGGCCGCGGCCGGCGAGGGAGACGGTGCGCTCGCGTTCGCGCACGCTGGGCGGTGGGGCGTCGGGAAGCGCTCCGGCCACCAGGCCGCCGAAGTGGCGCTCGAGCTCCTCGACGACCGGCAAGCCTGCGAGGTCGCCGACGAGAACCAACAGTGCCGGCGCTCGGGGTCCGGCGGTGGGCGAGAGGCTCAACTGCTCGCGCAGGGATTGGTCCACGCGTTCGGCCGGGTCTTCGCTCGGCGTCGTCTCGGACGGGGCGACGGTCGCGCGGTCGACGGCCTCGCGGGCGGCAGCGACCATCACCGGGAAGTCGGCTTTCAGCCCGCGGAAATCGAGTGAGGTGTGTCGCCACACCGGCGCGTCGACGGAGGCCGCGGCGTCGGTCTCGAGGGTCGTCGTCGGGACGACCACGCGCAGGAAGACCGTGGGCGACGCGGCCACGTGCTGGAGCACGACCGGCAGGCCGGCACGGAGGAGGCCGACGCGGGGCGGGACGAGTACAGCAGAGGACCCGCCCACAGGGGCCGCCGTCGCAGGGGCGGTCGATTCGTTCTCCCCCACTCGAGCGGTTTGCCGCGGCGGGTCGCCCGTCGGTCCGCTTGCCGGAGCGATCGCGGCGGGCACATCGAGCCCTGCGACGGGCCGCCCGGCGTGGAACCACCCGATGGTCCGCTGCCACGGCTGGAGGTAGAGACGCGCGAGCCGTTGTAGATCGGCCGGTTCGACCGTGGCGAGGCGTTCCGGTAGCTCGACGAGGACGTCGAACGCGCCGATGCCTCCGTAGAAGGCGAGCTGGTGCGCCGCGTCCTCGGTGGTCTCGAGGTCGAAGACCAGCTCGGCCGAGAGCCGCTCGCGGGCGGCGGCGATTTCCTCCTCGCCGACTGCCGTCTCGCGCAGGGCGGCGACGCGCTCCTCGATCGCGGCCTCCAGGGCTGCGGGCTCGGCTTCCGCGGCCGCGGTCGCGGCGAGGACGAGCACGTAGGGCAACGCGGTGGGCGGGAGCCAACTGGTCATCTTGGCCGGCACGTCACTGAGCCGCGTGCCGGCCACTACCCCTACCCCGAAATCCTCTTGATTGAAGTTCACACCGGCGCCGCCGGCCAAGACCTCCCGTAGCAGCAGGAAAGCAGGCCAGTCGGCGTTGACCGCCGCCGGCGCGCGGTAGGCGATCGCGAAGCGACTTCGCTCGCCGGCGCCATCGAATTCGACCCTGCGGAGGCCCCGTTGAGTGGGTTCGACGGTCCGGGGTAGTCGAGTCCACTCTCGAGTCATGGGGAGGCTGTCGAAGTGAACGTGCAGCCGCTCGAGCACCTCGCTGGCGACGACGTTCCCCACGACGGCCAGCACAGCATTGGCAGGTTGGTAGTGACGCTTGTAGAACTCGAAAAGATCGACCTGACTGATCCTCTCGACGTCGCTCACCCAGCCGATGGTGTTGTTGCGGTAGGGGTGCTCGACGAAGGAGGCGGCGACGACGGCGTCGTAGAGGACGGAGGCGGGGTCGTTCTCGTAGCTCCGGAGCTCGGTCAGGACGGCGCCGCGCTCGGGCTCGACTTCCTCGGGGCGGATCGAGAGCCGGCTCATGCGGTCGGCCTCGATGGCGAGGAGGAGCTGCCAGTGTTCTTTGGGGACGGTGGCGGAGTAAGTGGTCTGGTCGATCCAGGTGTAGCCGTGCCACTCGCCG
>CAYXXN010000011.1:25936-29228 GCA_964469055.1 uncultured Thermoanaerobaculia bacterium | reverse complement strand
TTCCTGCTCCGATCGCCCGCGCCGCGACGCTGACCGGCGGCCTCGTCCTGCTGAGCTGGCAGGCCCTCCTCGCCATGTTGCGCCCACCCTACGAAGTGCGCGCCTGGGTGAAGGAGGCCGAGCAGATCGGCGTGCGCTCGCTCGGGGTGGCCGGGATCACCACCGTCTTCACCGGCATGGTGCTCGCCCTGCAGACGGCCTACAGCTTGCCCGAGCTGGGGGTGAAGTACTACATCGGCTCGGTGGTGTCGAAGTCGCTCACCCGCGAGCTGGGCCCGGTCCTGACCGCGCTCATCGTCGGCGGCCGCATCGGCTCCGGCATGACCGCCGAGCTCGGCACCATGAAGGTCACCGAGCAGATCGACGCGTTGCGCTCGATGGGGGCCGACCCGGTCAAGAAGCTGGTCGCGCCGAAGCTGGTCGCCGCCCTGGCGATGCTGCCGTGCCTGACCATCCTGGGCGACGTGCTGGGCATCCTCGGCGGTCTGTTCGTGGCCCGCTTCCAGCTCGGCGTGACCGAGGGCCTGTTCTTGAACGACGTGTTCTCCTCGCTCACCCTCTCCGACGTCCGCAGTGGCATTGGCAAGTCGTTCTTCTTCGCGTACTTCATCACCATCATCGGGTGCTACAATGGCTTGCACGCTCGAGGGGGCGCCGACGGCGTCGGGCGCGCCACGACGAACACCGTGGTCCTAGCTTCGATCATGGTGCTCGTCGCCGATTTTTTCCTGACCAAGTTGTTCCACATCTTCCTGGGCTGGTGACGGTCTTGTCTGCGACGGCCGCCGATGGAACCCTCTTCGTCGTCGAGGGCCTGCGCAAGACCTACGGCAGCAAGGTGGTGCTCGACCGGGTCGACTTCGTCCTGGCGCGCGGCGAGTGTCTCGTCGTCCTGGGCCGCTCGGGCTCCGGCAAGAGCGTGCTGCTGCGCCAGCTCAACGCCCTCGAGCGACCGGACGCCGGACGGATCCTCTTCGACGGCGTCGATCTGTGCGCCCTGGCGGAGTCCGAGCTCTACCCGATCCGCCGGCGGGTCGCCATGCTCTTCCAAGGCGGGGCTCTTTTCGACTCGATGACGGTCTTCGACAACATCGCCTTCCCGTTGCGCGAGCACACCGAGCTCGACGAGCCTGCGATCGGTGAGGTCGTGCGCCGCAAGCTCGCGGTGGTCGGGCTGCCCGGCATCGAGGAGAAGATGCCGGCGGACCTCTCCGGGGGCATGAAGAAGCGGGTGGCGCTGGCGCGTTCCCTGGCTCTCGATCCGGAAGCCGTGCTCTTCGACGAGCCGACCACGGGACTCGATCCGATGACCGCGGCCTCGATCGGCGCGCTCATCGAACGCTCCCAGCACGAGCTGGGCGCCACCGCAATCGTCGTGACCCACGACCTCGCGCTCACCCGGCACGTCGCTGACCGCATCGCGTTCCTGCACGATGGTCGGTTCCGCTTCGTCGGCACGTGGGCGGCAGCCGAGGAGTCGGGGGACCCCCTGCTCGGCGCGTTCCTCGCCGGTCGCCGCGAGGAGGAGGCGCAGGTTGCGTGAGCTCAAGGTCGGGCTGGTCGTGCTGTTCGCGCTGGCGGGGCTGGCGCTGGGCATCTTCCTCATCGGCGAGAAGGGCTCCCTGTTCACCCGCAAGACGCGGTACTTCGTGGGCTTCGAGAGCGTCGAGGGGCTGGCGGTGGGCAACCCCGTGCAGCTCAACGGCGTCAACGTCGGCAAGGTGGAAGAGATCGTGCTGCCCGAGCGCGTCGCCGAGGAGCTGCTGACGGTGTGGATCAGCGTCGACCGCCGCTACGCCGATCGAGTGCGGCAGGACTCCGAGGCCCGCATCCGCACCCTCGGTCTCCTGGGGGACAAGTACATCGGGCTGACCTCGGGCTCGCCGGAGGCAGCGGCCGTGGCGAACGGCGGCGAAGTGCCCGCGGCCAAGGTCGCCGAGCTCGATCAACTGATGGCTTCGGGTGAGAGCGCGATGGACAACCTGGTGGCGATCTCGGCGTCGCTGCGCGACATCCTGGGACGCATGGAGTCCGGTGAGGGCGTGCTCGGCGAGCTCACGACCGATAGCGCGACCGGCCGCGAGATCAAAGAGCGGGCGCTCTCGATCCTCGCCTCGGTCGAGCGCGTCGCCGGCGGCATCGAGCAGGGACGGGGCTCCCTCGGCGTACTGGTGAGCGACGAGGCACTGGCCCAGGATCTCAAGGCCGCCGTCGGCCGGCTGAGTGGAACCCTCGAGAAGCTCGAGGGCGGCGAGGGCATCGCGCCCGCCCTGCTCTCCGACGCCACGCTGCGCGACCGGTTCATCGAGACCGTCACCAATCTCCAAGCGGCGAGCGCGCGCTTCGCGGCGCTGTCGGAGGATCTCGAACGCGGCGACGGCCTGCTCGCCAAGCTCTTGACCGACGAGACTTACGGCGACGAGGTGGCCGCCGAGCTGAAGAGCCTGGTCGAGAACCTGAACAGCATCTCGGGGAAGCTCGAGCGCGGCGAGGGGTCGCTGGGCGCCTTGATCAACGACCCGCAGGTCTACCAGGCGATCAACGACACCGTCGTCGGCATCAACGAGTCGACCTTCCTGCGCTGGCTGGTGCGCAACCGTCAGCAGGCCGGCATCGAGAAGCGCTACGACGAGGCGCAGGGACCGCGGCCCGTTCCGGACGATCGGCCGTGAGCGGGCCGCGGCAGGTGCTGGTGACCGGCGGGGCCGGCTTCATCGGCTCCCACCTCACCCGGCGGCTGCTCGCGCGTGGCGATGGCGTCACCGCGCTCGACGACTTCAACGACTTCTACGCGCCGCAGCGCAAGCGAGCCAACGTCGCTCCTTTCTTCGAGCACCCCGCCTACCGCCTACTCGAGGGCGACATCCGCGACGCGCCGCTGATCGACGGAGTCTTTCGCGACGGACGCTTCGACGCCGTCGTGCATCTGGCGGCTCGCGCCGGCGTGCGCCCGAGCCTCTCCGAGCCGATCCTCTACGAGGACGTCAACTGCATCGGCACGCTGCGCCTGCTCGAGGCGGCGCGGCGCCATGGGCCCGAGGTCTTCCTCTTCGGCTCCTCGTCCTCGGTCTATGGGATCAACACCAAGGTGCCCTTCGCCGAGGACGATTCGGTCGACCAGCCGATCAGCCCGTACGCCACGACCAAGCGGGCCGGCGAGCTCCTGTGCTTCAACTACCACCATCTCTACGGTCTGAAGACCGCCTGCCTGCGCTTCTTCACCGTCTACGGCCCCGCCCAGCGCCCGGAGATGGCGATCCACAAGTTCACGCGGCTAATCGACCGCGGGCTC
>CAYXXN010000011.1:0-25926 GCA_964469055.1 uncultured Thermoanaerobaculia bacterium | reverse complement strand
ACCGACCTCCTGGCCCGCGGCGAGCCGGTGCCGCTCTACGGCGACGGCCAGAGCCGCCGCGACTACACCTACATCGACGACATCGTGGACGGGCTCGAGGCGACGCTCGACCTCGCCCCGGGCTTCGAGATCCTCAACCTGGGAGGCGCTGCCACCACCGCCTTGATCGACCTCGTCCACTGGATCGCCGCCGAGCTCGGCGTCGAGCCCCGCATGGACTTCCAGCCCGACCAGCCCGGCGACGTCCCCATCACCTACGCCGACGTCACGAAGGCCGGCCGCCTCCTGGGCTACGCCCCCAAGGTCCCGATCCGGGAAGGGCTGCATCGCTTCGTCGCGTGGTATCGGGAGTCCGACGGGGCCGCGAGAGACTGACCCGTACGGCGCAGTGCTCCCGGTATCCCGGCACGTCCTCGTCTCCGGCCGCGTCCAAGGCGTCGGCTTCCGCTGGTTCGCACGCGAAAGGGCCCAAGAACTCGGCCTTGCCGGTTGGGTGCGGAATCTGCCCGACGGTCGCCTCGAGCTGGTCCTCGAGGGCAGCGAGGAGCCGATGCGCATGATGCTCGCCTGGCTGGCGAAGGGCCCGCCCGCTGCGGGCGTCACCCACGTCGAAGTGGTCGAGCGCGCCTCTGAAGGGAGCGCGGGCTTCGAAGTCCGCCGCTGACCTCCCCGTGCTGTACAATCCGCTGCCCGGCGCCGGTCGCGCCGATCCCTCGTCATGAACATCTGCGTCGTGGGCAGTGGCTACGTCGGCTTGGTGACCGGGGCCTGCCTCGCCGACTTCGGGATGACCGTCGTCGGGGTAGACAAGGACATCGACAAGGTCGAGGCCCTCTCGCGCGGCGAGATCCCCATCTACGAGCCTGGGCTGGGCACCCTGGTGCGCAAGAACATGAACCAGGGGAGGCTCGCCTTCTCCGCCGAGCTCGGCCCCGCGCTCGAGGCGGCGCAGGTCATCATCATCGCCGTCGGCACACCGCCGCGCCCCGACGGCTCCGCCGATCTGCAATACATCCGCCAGGTGGCGGAGGCGATCGGCGACCACCTGAACGGCTACAAGGCCATCGTCACCAAGAGCACGGTGCCCATCGGCACCGGCAAGATGATCGAGGAGATCGTCGCCGAGCGCAGCCGCGGTGCCCACCCCTTCGCCGTGGTCAGCAACCCCGAGTTCCTGCGCGAAGGCTCGGCCATCGAGGACTTCATGCAACCCGACCGCGTGGTCATCGGCAGCCGCGACCCGCGAGCCGTGGGCCTCATGCTCGACATCTACTCGCCGCTGCGGGTCGCCGACGTGCCCTTCGTCATCACCGACGTCGAGAGCGCCGAGCTGATCAAGTACGCCTCGAACGGCTTCCTGGCGACCAAGATCTCGTTCATCAACGAGGTGGCTCACCTGTGCGAGCGGCTGGGCGCCGACGTCGAGACCGTGGCCCACGGCATGGGGCTCGACGAACGGATCGGCCCCAAGTTCCTGCACCCGGGGCCGGGCTTCGGCGGCTCCTGCTTCCCCAAGGACGCCCAGGCGGTGGCCCGGATCGCCCGCGAGCAAGGGTTGAGCTTCCGCATCATGGAGGCGGTGCTCGAGGTCAACGACGCCACCCGCCGGCGCATGGTGGAGAAGATCGAGGGGGCGCTCGGCGGCGCGGCCGGCAAGACGATCGGGGTCCTCGGCCTGTCGTTCAAGCCGGAGACCGACGACATCCGCGAATCGCCGGCCCTGACCATCGTCGAGGCGCTGCGCGCGGCCGGCGCCCGGGTGCAGACCTTCGACCCGGTGGCGATGCCCGCCTGCCGGCCGCTCTGGCCGGACGTCACTTTCTGCGACAGCCCCTACGAGGCGGCGCGTGACGGCGACGCTCTAGTGATCGTCACCGAGTGGAACAGCTTCCGCTTCCTCGACCTCGGACGCCTCAAGGAGCTGCTGCGGCGCCCGCTGATCGTCGACCTGCGCAACATCTACGAGCCGGCGAAGATGGCGGCGGCGGGCTTCGAGTACGTCTCGGTCGGCCGTCGGGACGGGAGGCCGGCATGACGACCTCCCTGGTCACCGGCGGCGCTGGCTTCCTGGGCTCGCACCTTTGCGAGCGCCTCTTGGCCGAGGGCCACCGCGTCGTCTGCGTCGACAACCTCTTGACCGGCAACCGCGGCAACCTCCGCCACCTCGCCGGCCGGCGCGACTTCCTTTTCCTCGAGCACGACGTGAGCAAGCCGCTCGCCGTCGACGAGCCGATCGACAACGTCCTCCACTTCGCCTCGCCGGCGAGCCCGATCGACTACCTGGAGCTGCCGATCCAGACCTTGAAGGTCGGCTCCCTCGGCACTCACAACACGCTGGGGCTGGCCAAGGCCAAGCGGGCGCGGTATCTGCTGGCCTCGACCTCCGAGGTCTACGGCGACCCGTTGGTGCACCCGCAGCCCGAGACCTATTGGGGCAATGTCAACCCGGTCGGTCCGCGGGGCGTCTACGACGAGGCCAAGCGCTTCGCCGAGGCGATGACCATGGCCTACCACCGGGTGCACAGGCTCGAGACCCGCATCGTCCGCATCTTCAACACCTACGGCCCGCGCATGCGGCCGCGGGACGGCCGCGTGGTGCCCACCTTCATCCAACAGGCGCTCGCCGGCGAGCCGCTCACTGTCTTCGGTGACGGCAAGCAGACCCGCTCGTTCTGCTACGTGAGCGATTTGATCGAGGGCATCTGGCGGCTGCTCGGCAGCGAGACGAGCGATCCGGTCAACATCGGCAACCCGGCCGAGATGACGGTGCTCGACTTCGCGCGCGAAATCCGGGCTTTGACGGGGAGTACCAGCGAGATCGTCTTCCGCCCGCTGCCGGTCGACGACCCCAAGATCCGCCAGCCGGACATCACGATCGCCCGCACGCGGCTGGGCTGGGAGCCGCGCGTGCCGCTCGCCGAGGGCCTGCCGGCCACCATCACCTACTTCCAGGAACGGCTGGCGGCCGCCCAGGTGGGCTCGTGAGCACCGAGGTCTCCTGCGCGCGCTGCCGGCGCACCGCCCCAGCGATCGCCGGCCGCACCTATCCCGGCGCCCTGGGCGAGGAGATCCGCGCCAGGGTCTGCGCCGACTGCTGGGCCGAGTGGCATCGAGCGGAGGTGATGGTGATCAACGAGCTGAAGCTCGATTTCATGGACCCGCGCTCGCAGGAGACCCTGATCCAGCACCTGCGCGAGTTCCTGGCGCTCGATGCCCAACCCGGCGCCGCCGGCTGAGCGCCGCCCGGCGCGGGCGCCGGTGCTGCGCTTCGCGGCGCTCGTCGCCTTGTTCGCCCTCGGCGTCTGGATCTTCTACGCCATCGGACTCGACACCCCCGCCGGCCGCGACCGGCTGGCAACGCGGCTCGCCGCGCTCGAGGGCGCCTGGTGGGCGCCGCTCGCCCTGGTCGGCCTCTACCTCCTCCTCTGTCCGCTGGGCGTGCCGGCGAGCCCGCTCATCGCCGCCGGCGGGGCGGTCTTCGGGCTGTGGCGCGGCTTCCTGCTCAACTTCGCCGGCGCCTGGTTGGGTGCCCTGGTGACCTTCCTCATCGCGCGCGGCCTGGGGCGGGATCTGGTGACGAGACTGGCCGGCCCCGAGCGCATCGCCCGCCTCGACCGCCTGCTCGAGACCCACGGCTTCTGGGCCCTGGTCCGCCTGCGCTTCGTGCCCATGCCCTTCGTGATCGTCAACGTCGCCGCGGCCCTCCTCGGTTTCTCACTCCCCCACTTCGCCGCCTCGACCGCCCTCGGCTTGGCGCCCCCGCTCCTCCTCTTCACCTGGCTCGGCCACCTCCTGGCCACCGCCGCCGCCGCCGACCGCGCCGCCCTCGCCGGCCGCGCCCTCCTCTTCGCCTTGCTGCTCTCGGTCATCGTCTTCGCCCCGTCCCTCTGGCGCGCCGTGCGGCGCTGGGTGGTGCGACGCTAGGGCGGCGCGCCGGTGCGGGGGCCTTTGCGGAAAACTGCACTGGGTGAACGAGGAACAGCAGCTGGACAGTGCACCTGAGAGCGGCCGCGTAGGCCCTATCCGGAGCCCCTCTCGAGGCTCGCGTCCGAGCGCGTGAAGACCCACCAGCCGGCGACGGCGGTCACCGCCAGGGCGGCCGCCTGACGCGGGCGGCCGAGGAGCGCCGACCCCAGGGCGAAGTTGGTGGCCAGCAAGGCCAGACTGCCGGCGAGCCACAGCCCCAGTCGCCGGCCGAGGCCGCTCGGCGCAGCTGCTCCCAGCCGTGGCCAGCGGCCCCAGGGGCGCACGCGCTCGATGAACGCCGCGGTGGTCGCCGCATCCGGCGGCGGCGCGAGCCAGGTGACGGCGAGCCAAACAGGCGTGCTCAGGGCGACGACGGAGAGCAGCTCGGCACCGAAGGTGAGGTCCGGCCTCAGCTCGTGCAGGCAGAGGACCGCCGCGCCGGAGGCGGTGAGGGCGGCGATCTCGCTCCAGGCGCTCACCCGCCACCAGAACCAGCGCGCGATCGTCACCAGGCCGTAGCCGGCGGTCAGCGCGGCCAGCAACTGCCAGGCGCCAGCGACCGATTCCAGGCGCAGGGAGATGGCGATCGCCAGGGCGAGCATCACCCCGGTGGCCACTCGGCCCCACGTCACGAGCTCACGCTCGCTCGACTGCGGTCGCAGGAAGCGACGCACGACGTCGTGGACGAGGTAGGCGGCGCCCAGGTTCATGTGACTGACGACCGTCGACATGAAGGCGGCAAGCAGCGCCGCCATCGACAAACCGAGCAGTCCGGGAGGCAGCCCCTCGTAAAACAGCCGCGCCACGGCCTGCTCGCCGCCGAGCTGCGGATAGCGGGCCAGCCCCGCCAGGGCGAGGAGGATCATCGGCCAGTAGGTCACGGCGAACATGCCGACCGTGAAGGCGAGGGTGGCGCGGCGCGCCTCGCGCTCGTCGCGGCAGGCCGCGAAACGCTGCAGGGCGACCGGCGACCCGGCGGCGTTGCGATGCGCCCACCAGAGCACGAGGACGTACGCCAGGAATGTGCCGAAGAACGGATCGCCGGCCGGCGGGAGGAAGCCGAGGTCGATCGCGGCGCCGCCCGGTCGGGATGCGAGGGCCTCCTGGATCGCTGGCAGGCCGCCGGCCGCCGTCACCGCTCGCCAAGCGAGCCCCCAGGGCAAGCACGTACTGCGGCAGGTCGGTGAAGGCGATCCCCCACAGCCCGGCGGCGGAACAGTAGACGAGGGTCAAGACCAGCACGATGGCGAGGACGGCGAGCGGCGGCTGCCCCAGCACTTCCGTGCCGAGGGTCATCACGGCCTTCAAGATCCAGGCGAGCGTCAGGGCGTTCAGGAAGACGCCCAGGTAGAGGGCCTTGAACAGCCGCAGCGGGGCCGCGCCCCGGCCGCCGTAGCGGAGCTCGACGAAGGCCGCGTCGGTCAAAACGCCGCTGCGCCGCCAGAGCTCGGCGAAGAAGGCGTAGCCCAGCATCCCCGAGCCGCCGAGGGCGAAGCACCAGGCGAACCAGACGCCCGGCACGCCGTGGCCGCCGACCAGCCCGCCGATCCCGAGCGGGGTGTCGATCGAGAAGCTGGTGGCGACGAGCGAGGCCGCCGCCAGCCACCAGGGGAGGCGGCGGCCGGCCAGGAAGAAGCTCTCCTCCGAGCGGCCGGCGCGGCGCGCCGTGGCGAGGCCGACGGCGAGCGATCCGGCGAGATAGACCCCGAGGATCAGGAGGTCGAGGGGAGCGAAGCGCACCCGCGGCTCGCGGCTTCGAGGTCGGCGTCGCCTAGGGCAGCGCCAGGGCCCGCTCGACCTCCGGCAGGTCGAGTATCAGGTTGCCGCCGACCGTCTCGCGCCGGGGGTCGAACTCGAAGTCGCGAATCACCCGCCGGAAGACCTCCTTCAGAGCGCGCGCTCCCAGACGGGGCTGGCGCGCCGCCTCGGCGGCGATGCGGCGCACCGCCGCCGGCGAGATGGCGAACGACACTCCATGGGCGGCAAAGTACTCCCGCGCCTGGAGAAGCCCCGAGTCCGGGGTCTCGAGGAAGATGCGCACCAACTCGTCCTCGGAGAGGTCGTTCAAGAGGATGACGGCATCGAAGCGCGACAGGAACTGCGGGGTCATCCCGTACTCGAAGAGATCCTCGTTGCGCAGCCAGTCGCGCAGCGAGAAGCGCAGCTCCTGGCGCACGCCGCCCTCCTCGACCACCGACACCGCCTGCAGGGAGCCACGATCGCGGCCCACGGTCACCCGGTCGTAGACCGCGTCGTAGAGCCCCTCGAAGGCGCCGGCGCAGACGAAGAGGAGATCCGAGGCGTCGACCGCCAGCTCGCCGCCCCCGGCCCAGTCCGGCACCCGGAAGGGAACCGCCTCGTTCTCGATCAGGGTGAGGAGGGCCTCCTGGGCGCGAATGCCGGCCGGGTTGGGCTGTCCTCCCACCAGCGAGCGGATCTTGTCCACCTCGTCGACGAAGACGACGCCGTGGCGAGAGCGTTCCAAGAGGTCGGCGAAGGGAGCGCTCGGCCCGGCGAGGTCGCGGGCGCGCGCCAGGAGGCGGGAGAGCAGGGCGCCGCCCGGGCGGCCCTCCTCGGCCTCTGCGGCGAGCACGTTGGCGTGCACCCGGATCAACGGCCAGCGGGGCGCCAGCTCGGGATGGTCGGTCAGGAAGGCCTCGACCGAGCGCATCAGGGTCGTCTTGCCGGTGCCGGAGGAGCCCACCAAGAGCACGTTGCCGACGGCGAGCCCGGCGAGCTTCTTGGCCAGGGCGATGGCCATCTCGCGCACCGCGAGCTCCTGGCCGAGCACCCGGCCGCCCAGGGCCTCGGCGATCCGCCCCGGAGCGACCGCGGCGGTGGTGGCGACCGGCATTCACCCTATTGTATGGCGGCCTCGCCGCCGGGCCGCCGCTCGTAAGGATTCCGGGTGGGCCGTAGCCGCTACGGAAGCGGTGGCCGCGACAGCCGTCGAAACCCGACGGCCGGCCGCCTCGCGCCCCTGGAACGAAGCTTGCTCCGCCGAGCCTCGGCGAGGGACGCGCCGGTGGCGCGCCGTCTGCCGCTCCGATAGCTTAGGCGACCCATGGTGCGTCCGGCCGATCGCTGGCTCCTCCTGGGCGGGCTGCTGCTCGCCGCCAACAGCGCCTACCTGGCGGCGGCCGGTGATCCTCACGTTTTCTACTTCGCCAACCTCCTGCTCCACCTTGGGCTGGGGGCGGCGCTCGCGGCGCTCTTCGTCCCCTGGTGGTGGCAGCGACGGCGGCAACCGCTGGTGCTCGTCTCCGGCCTGCTACTGCTCGCCTCAACGGCCTTGGGCCTCTACCTCGCCAAGTTCGGCAACCTCTCGCCGATGCGGGGGTGGCTCACGACCCACATCGGCCTGGCGGTGGCCGGGCTCACCGGCCTCCTCGTCGCCTTCGTCGCCGAACGACGGACCCGCGCCTGGCGATGGGCGGCTGCCGTCCTTGCCGGCGGCGCCCTCGCCGTGCCGGCGGCCCTGGCCTGGCAGCGGGCCAACCCCGATCCAGACCACCGCATCGTCAACCCGCCGGCGCCGCTGACCATGGCCGACGAGGCGATGGGCGGCGAGACGGGACCGTTCTTCCCTTCCTCCGTCTCCACCACCCACGGCTCGACGGTGCCGTCCTCCGTCTACATGAAGCCCGAGGCCTGCGCCCGCGCCGGCTGCCACCCGGACGTTTTCGACCAGTGGCAGAGCTCGGCGCACCACTTCTCGAGCTTCAACAACCAGTGGTACCGCAAGTCGGTCGAGTACATGCAGGAGGTGGCGGGTGTCCAGTCCTCCAAGTGGTGCGGCGGCTGCCACGACCCGGCGATTCTGCAGTCGGGGAAGATGGACACGCCGATCCAGGAGATCGTCCACACCCCCGAGGCCCAGGCCGGCCTCACCTGCACGGCCTGTCACATGATCGCGGGGGTCGGCTCGACGATGGGCCAGGGCGACTACCAGATCACGGTGCCCGCCCTGCACGGTCTGGCCACCTCGGAGAACCGCCTGTTGAACCAGGTGCACGACTTCCTGGTGCGCCTCGACCCCGAGCCCCACCGACGCACTTTCTTGAAGCCCTTCTTCCGCGGCGCCGACGCCGCCGAGTACTGCTCCTCCTGTCACAAGGTGCACCTGGACGTGCCGGTCAACCGCTATCGCTGGACCCGCGGCTTCAATGAGTACGACAACTGGCAGGCCTCCGGCGTCTCGGGCGAAGGCGCCCGCTCCTTCTATTACCCGCAGCAGTCCAAGGACTGCGTCGACTGCCACATGGGGCGGGTGGCCTCCGACGACGCCGCCAACAAGAACGGCCTGATCCGGTCGCACCGCTTCGCGGCCGCCAACACGGCGCTGCCGACCGCCAACCGCGACCCGGAGCAGCTGCAGGCCGTCGTCGACTTCCTGCAGGCCGGGCAGCTCACCGTCGACATCTTCGCCATGACCGAGGCCCGGCCGGCGGGTGGAGGGGGAACCTCCGCGCTCGCCCACGAGGGGCCGTTGCTGCAGACGACCTTCGCGGTCGGCGAGGAGCAGGGCCTGGCGGTGGGCAGCGGCGGCGCGGCCAGCGGCCCCGTCGAGCCGGTCCTGGCGCCGCTCGACCGCATCCCGGCCACCCTGCGACGGGGCGAGTCCACCCGCATCGACGTCGTGGTGCGCACCCGCGGCCTCGGCCACTTCTTTCCCGGCGGCACCGTGGACGCCTACGATTGCTGGCTCGAGCTGCAAGGGGTGGACGAGAGCGGACGGGTGGTCTATTGGAGCGGCATGGCCGACGAGGCCTCACCGGTCGAGCCGGGAGCCCACTTCTACCGCTCGCTCTTGATCGACAGCCACGGCAACCCCATCAACAAGCGCAACGCCTGGGCGAACCGCGCCGTCGTCTACGTGCGTTTGATCCCGCCTGGGGCCGCCGACACCGTGCGCTTCCGTCTCGACCTTCCGCCGGACGCCGGCGACACGATCACCTTGACGGCGCGGCTCAACTACCGCAAGTTCTCCTGGTACAACACGCACTTCTCTTTCGCCGGCATCCCCGACCCGACCCAGGAGGGCGCCGCCGTCACCCCCGACTTCGACGACCGACGGTTCGTCTTCAACGGCGACACCGCGGCCGTCTCGGGCGAGATCAAGGGCGTCCCGACCTTGCCGATCGTCCGGGTCGCCCAGGACACCCAAACGCTGCGTGTCGTGGACGCCGGTCGGCCGCTGCCCGACATGAGCGCCGCCCGAGAGGAGCCGGCGCTCGACCGGGAGCGCTGGAACGACTACGGCATCGGCCTCTTCCTGGCCGGTGACCTGCGGGCCGCCCAGCACGCCTTCACGCAGGTGACCCGGCTCGAGCCCGCCTACGTGGACGGCTGGGTGAACCTCGGCCGGGTAGCGCTCGCCGAGGGCGACCTGGACGAGGCCCGCGAGGTGCTCGAGCACGCCCTCGGGCTCCAGCCGCAGCTCGCCCGCTCCCACTTCTTCATGGGGCTCCTCGAGAAGGAGATGGGCGACTACCCGAAGGCCCTGGAGCACCTGCGGATCGCCGCCGAGCAGTTCCCGCGCGACCGGGTCGTCGCCAATCAGATCGGCCGCGTCCACTTCCTCGAGCGCCGCTACGCCGACGCCGTCGCCGCGCTCCAGCAGGTCCTCGCCATCGACCCCGAGGACCTGATGGCCCACTACACCCTGATGCTCTCGCACCGCGGCCTGGGCGACCTCGAGGCCTCGGAGCGCCACCGGCAACTCTACGAGCGCTTCAAGGCCGACGAGGCGAGCCAGATCCTGACCGGCGAGTACCGGCAGCGGAACCCCCACGACAACAACGAGCGCCAGCCCATCCACGAGCACGGGAGCGTGGCCCTGGAAGGCCTGCCGCCGGCCGAGATCCCAACAGCGACGACCGCCGCGGCGCCGTAGTCGCCGCGCCCTCGCCCGCCCTCGACGATCCCTGGAGAGTCTCGACGTGGATTCGATCCGCCGCCCCCTGCTCGCGCTTGCCGGTCTCGCCCCCCTCGCTCTCGGCCTCGGCGGGCTCGCCTCCGCTCAAGGTGCCCCCGGGCCCCGCTTCGTGGACGTGACCGCGGCGAGCGGCATCACCTTCCGTCACACCACCGGCGCCTTCGGGCAGAAGTGGCTGCCGGAGACGATGGGCTCCGGCGTGGTGCTCTTCGACTACAACGCCGACGACCTACTCGATCTGTTGTTCTTGAACGGCACCCGCTTCCCCGGCAAGCCGGGTCAGCCCGTCACCCAGGCCCTCTACCAGAACTCGGGGGGCATGAAATTCCGCGAGGTGACGCGTGAGACCGGTCTCGCGATCGACGCCTACTGCATGGGCGGCGCGGCCGGCGACCTCGACAACGACGGCGACGCCGACCTCTACGTCTCCTGCGTCGGCAGGGATCTCCTGCTGGTCAACGAGGGCGGCCGCTTCGTCGATCGGAGCGCCGCCGCCGGCCTCTCCCAGACCTACGAGTTCGGAGCCTCCGTGGCCCTCTTCGACGCCGACCGCGACGGCTCGCTCGACATCCTGGCCCTGCGCTACGTCACCTGGACACCGGAGACCGACCTCTACTGCACGCTCGACGGCCAAAGCAAGTCCTACTGCACGCCGGAGTCCTACCAGGGCGCCTCGCCCCGCTTCTACCGCAACCGCGGCGACGGCACCTTCGAGGATCGCACCCGGGCCGCCGGCATCGAGAAGCCGGCGGCCAAGTCGCTCGGGGTGGCGATCCTCGACCTCGATGGCGACGGCTGGCTCGACGCGGCCCTGGCCAACGACACCCAGCCGAACCTGCTCTACCGCAACCGGGGCGACGGCACCTTCGAGGAGACGGGAGTCGTCTCCGGCATGGCCTTCTCCGAGACCGGCGTGGCGCGGGGCGGCATGGGGATCGACGCCGCGGACTTCGACGGCAGCGGCCGACCGGGTCTGGTCATCGGCAACTTCGCCAACGAGATGGTGGCCCTGTACAAGAACGAGGGGAACCTCCTCTTCGTGGACGTGGCCCCCGCCGCGCGGATCGGCCGGCCGACGCTCCTCAACCTGACCTTCGCCGCCTTCTTCTTCGACTACGATCTGGACGGCGCCCTCGACCTCGCCTTCGCCAACGGCCACCTCGACCCCGAGATCGAAAACGTCCAGCCCACCGTGCGCTACGCCCAGCCGACGCAGCTCTTCCGCAACACCGGCGACGGCCGCTTCGACCAGGTGACGGCGACGGCGGGCGGCGACCTCGCCGTGCCCCGGGTGGCGCGGGGCGCGGCCTACGGCGACCTCGACCTCGACGGCGACCTCGACCTCGTCGTCACCACCAACGGCGGGCCGGCGGCGCTGTTCGCGAACGCCGGTAGCGGCCACGGCCACTGGCTGCAGGTCGACCTCCAGGGGACGAAGAGCAACCGCGATGGCCTGGGCGCCACGGTCGAGCTCACCGCCGGCGGCCGCACCCAGCGCTGGCTCGCCAGGACCGGCGGGAGCTACCTCTCGCAGTCGCAGGTGTCGCCAACCTTCGGCCTGGGCGCGGCGACCCAGATCGAGAAGCTCGTCGTCCGCTGGCCGTCGGGGACGGTGCAGGAGGTCCAGGTGGCCGGTGTCGACCGCCGGGTCGAGGTCGTCGAGCCCTAGGACGACGGTCGTCGAGACTCTAGGTCGCGCCCAGCGCCTTCGCGGCCTTCCCCACGGCCCGCGAATCGACCCACAGGATCGCGCCCCAGCGGCCGGTCCCGGCGGCGACGCCGGTCACCGCTGTGACGTTGACGCCGGCGGCGGTGAGCTTGGCGAGCAGCGCGGCCAAGGCCCCGGGCCGATCGTCGCCTTCCGCCAGGAAGCAGGTCTTGGGGCCTTCGAGCTTGACCCCGGCGGCACGGGCCGCGACCTTGAAGGCGACGACGTCCGCCGGCACGAAGTCGAGCTGCGAGCGGCGGCCGCTGGGGAAGCCGTGGAACGCCGCCAGGTTGACGCCGGAGGCGGCGAGCGCCCGCAGCACGCGGTGCGCCTCGCCCGCGCGGTTGGCGACTGCGACCTTGAAGTACTGGGCCTTGCGGACCGTATCCGCCATGGTGACCTCCACTGTTGGAGAAGACCAGCGGTCACTCTACACCCACGGTGGCCACGACTTGACAGCGGCGGCCCCCGGTGGTAGTCACTGACTGTCATCGACATCGATCCATGGCCGCCACCTCCCAGATCACCGCCCGCGTCCCCGACCGCTTGATTCAGGAGATGGACCGCGCCGCGCGGCGCCTCAAGCGCACCCGCGCCGACGTGGTCCGACAGGCGATCGAGTACTACCTCGACGACCTCGAGGATCTGCGCGCCGGACTCGAAGCCCTGCAGGATCCCGGCGATCCCGTCCTCGAGTGGGCGGACGTGCGGCGTGACCTACTCGGTCGGGATTAAGGCGAGCGCCGTGGAGGCGCTCCAGCGGATTGCTGCACCCGATCGCCGCCGCCTGATCGAAGCGATCGATCGCCTGGCCCGCGAGCCCCACGCCGGCGGCGTCCTCAAGGGCGAGTTCGCCGGCCTGCGCCGGCTGCGCGTGGGGCCCTATCGCATCGTCTACGAGATCCAGCAGCGTGAGCTCGCCGTGCTCGTCGTCCGGATCGGGCACCGGCGCGATGTCTATCGCTAAGCCCCCATCCGCTACACCCGCATCAACACCGACCCCCAGTGCAGGCCGGCGCCGAGCGCCGTCAAGGCGACGAGGGCACCCTCGGGGGCCTTCCCCGCTTGGCGCGCCTCGTGGAAGGCGAGGGGCAAGGTGGCGGAGGTCGTGTTGCCGTACTTCTGGATGTTGTTGTGCACGCGCTCGTCGGGTAGGCCCAGGGCCTTCTGCGCCGCCTCGTTGATGCGCAGGTTGGCCTGGTGCATCACCAGGAGGTCGAGGTCGTCGAGGGTGAAACCGTGCCGGGCCAGCACCTGGCGCGTCACCTCCGGCATCTGGGTGACTGCCAACCTGAAGACCTGCCGGCCGTCCATCACCGGCACGGTGTCGCCGCTGGCGATCGCCTCGGCGCTGATCCACGGCCGGCGGGCGGAGCCGGCGCCCGGCGTGTGCAGGATCTCCCTGTGGCGCCCGTCGCCCAGTAGCACGGAGCCCAGGATGCCGCGGCCGTCCGCGTCGCCTGCGGCTCGGAAGAGCATCGCCCCGGCGGCGTCGCCGAACAGCACGAGAAGGTGGCGAAAGCGCGAGTTCCAGGCGAGTTCTTCCGCGCTCACCGGTCCCTCCTCTTCCCCCAGGAGTACCCGCCATGAATGCTCCGAGAACGGCATCAGGGCGGTGTGAACGTCGGTGCCGACGAGCAGCACCGTCTCCGCCTGGCCGCTGCCGATCAGGGCGTCGACGAGCTGCAGGCCGTACGCGAACCCGGCGCACTGCTGGCGAATGTCGAGCGCCGGGCGCGGGCCGAGGCCGAGCTTCTCTTGGATCAACGTGCCCACACCCGGGAGGTAGTGGTCCGGCGTCATCGTCGCGCAGACGAGATAGTCGACGGCCTCCGCCTCGAACCCGGCGTCGGCGAGGGCGGCGCGCGCCGCCTCTGCCCCCAGGTCGGACGAAGCCACACCCGCCGTCACGTAGTGCCGCGTGACGACGCCACTGCGCTCGCGGATCCATTCGTCGCTGGTGTCCATGATGCGGGCGAGCATGGCGTTGTCGACGACGAGGGGCGGCACGGCGATGCCGCTGCCGGCGAAGACGGCCCGGGGACCGTGGCGGTCATTCACGGACGCGATCCTCCAGGCTGATGAGCCGTCGCCGCACCGGCACGTTGTAGAAGCGAGTGACACCGTCCTCCTCGCGCCGGAAGCTGTAGAGCCCCTTGGGCGACTCGCCGTCGAGGCCCGGCGGGGCATCCTTCGCGTAGAGCCAGATCTCGACCGGCTCGCCCCCCGGCGAGGGTGAGGCCTCGAACCGGGTGGCGGCGGGCGGGCCGTAGAGCACGTAGATCGTGCCCTGGTCGGTGCGGTGGCCGAGGTGGTGCCCATCGCGGTAGAGGACGTCTGCCTCGGCGACTCGCTGCGCGAAGAGGTAGCCCGGGGTCGGCGGGAAGGGTCGGATGCCGCCGCGCCGTTCCCAGAAGGCGGCGATGAAGCCCTCGGCCGCGGCGGCGTCGGCGAGGCTCAAGTACTCCGCGCGCTCCTCCGCGCTCGCCAGCCGGGCGAGGGGGCCCACCAGCCAGCGGGCGAACTCGGGTCCGAGCTGGAAGTTGGTCAGCTCCTCGGCGGAGGGCGAGCGCTCGCGGCCGGCGGCCGGCACCACCGCTGCGGCGAGGGCGAGCCCCCAGCCCAGCCAGCGGCACCGCCTCCGCACGCCGGTCCTCAGCGTTTGCGCAGCAGGTCGAGGAACTCCTGCCGCACCGGCTTCTCGTGGAAGACGCCGCGCAGGGCCGAGGTGACCGTCAGGGCCCCCGGCTTCTTGACCCCTCGCATCTCCACACACAGGTGTCGGGCCTCGACGACCATCATCGCGCCCTTGGGATGAAGCTTCTCGACCAGGTAATCGACCACCTGCTCGGTCAGCCGCTCCTGCAGTTGCGGTCGCTTGGCGTAGAACTCGAGGATGCGGGCGAACTTGGACAGCCCCAGGATGCGCTCGGCCGGGATGTAGGCGATGTGGGCGTGGCCGTAGAACGGCACGAAGTGATGCGCGCACATCGAGTAGAACGGGATGTCCCGCTCCATTACCATGTGCTGGTAGCGCTCGTCGTTAGGAAAGGTGGTGATCTGCGGCTCGGCGCCTTCCTCGAGCCCGTGGAACATCTCCAGGTAGACGCGGGCCACCCGCAGGTCGGTCGCCGCCAGGTTCGGATCGGCGCGGTCGAGCTTGAGGATCTCCATGATCCCGCGCACGTGGCCGGCGATGGCCGGCACCCGCGGGTCGGCGGCGGGCACCACCGGGGCGTCGAGCTCCTCCTCGAGCACCTCGCGCATCAGATCCGGTCGGCGGTTCATGGCGGGCCTCCGACAGCGGCCGGCATCATACCCCAGGGGTCGGGAGCTGATCCGCCACGCGGGCGCGCCACTATACTCCCCCGCCGGAAGGAGCCGCCGCTTGGCCAAGGTCGTCATCGAATACTGCTCGGTCTGAAACTACCTCCCGCGGGCCGCCGGTCTGGCGGACTCGATCGAGGAGCGGTTCGGCTTCCGGCCCGAGGTCGTGAAGGGCCCCGTCGGGGTCTTCGACGTGCGCATCGACGGCGACCTCGTCTTCTCCAAGCACTCGACCGATCGCTTCCCCGAGCCGGGAGAGATCGAGAAGCTCCTCGAGCGGCGGCTGCGGCATGACTAGGCGATCGACTCGAGTTGGGCGACGGCCTCGATGTGCCCGGTCTGGGGAAACAGATCGAGCAGGGAGAGGCTCACGAGTCGGTAGCTCACGGTGAGTGCCCCGAGGTCCCGCGCCAGGGCGGCGGGGTGGCAGGAGACGTAGGTGAGGCGGCGGGGGCGACGCTCGAGGAGGGTGCTGACGACGGCGCGGCCGAGGCCGGTCCGTGGCGGGTCGGCGACGACTCGATCGGTGTCGGCGGGCAGGGCGCTGATCCAGCTCTCGACGGCCTGTGGCTCGACGGTGACGTTGGCGAGTCGGTTGCGCCGCGCGTTCTTGCGCGCGTAGCGGGCGGCGACGCGGTCGCCCTCGACGGCGACGACGCGGGCGTAGCGCCGGGCGAGCGGCAGGGTGAAGAAGCCGACGCCGCTGAAGAGGTCGGCGGCGGTCTCGCCGGTCGCCTCCCCCACCACCTCCTCGACGAGACGCCCAAGGAGGCCGCGGTGACCCTGGAAGAAGCAGCGGGCGTCGAGGGCGTAGGCGAACTCGCCTACGGTCAGCGTGATCTCCCCGTGTGGCAATCCCTCGATGACCGGCGCCACCGACAGGGCGTCACCGTCGCCCACCATGAGATCGACGCGGCTCGGTCGGACCGCAGTCAACTGCTCGGGTAAGGAAAGAACGGCGGCCTCGAGCGCGGGCGCCAGCACGGCGCAGGACTCCACCGCCACGAGGTCGCGGCGGCGGCGGGCGTGATAGCCGACGGCCACGCCCGCCCCGCGGGCCTCGGTGTGGACCTGCGCCCGCAAGCGGTAGGCCCACGGCTCGCCGGTGACGACGCGCAGATCCGCGGGCGGCGTCACGTGCCCCAGCCGTGCCAAGGTCTCGAGGGTCGCTGCCGCCTTGAGCCGCACCTGCTCGGAGTCCTCCAGGTGCTGGAGGTCGCAGCCTCCGCATTCGCCGAAGTGCGGGCACGGCGGCTCACGACGCCCGGGCCCAGGTACGAGTAACTCCACGATCTCGGCTCGGCCGTAGTCCGGGTGGCGCTCGACCACTCGGACTCGTGCCCGATCGCCGGGCGCCGAGCGCGGCACGAAGAGCGGAATCCCCTGATGGCGGGCCAGTCCCTCGCCGCCGGCCACCAGCTTCTCGATCGTGATCTCGACTTCGTCGAGGACGGCCAACCGGACCGCCGGCGCGGTCGCCGATCTCCTCGGTGGTCCCGCCCTGCGTCCCTTACCTGGAGCTGTTGTTTTCACCCTCTCAAGAACCCAGGAGATGGACACGCCCCGCCAGCGCCCCCAGCCGCTCGTCGACCGCCGAGCGCAGCTCGCCCCACTCGTGCCTGCGGCTCAGGTGATGGAGGACGATGGCCTGATTGGCGAAGGCCTCGCGCCGGGCCACGATGTCGTCGAGATGAAGGTGGCCGTAGCGGCGGGCCCGTTCAACAGCTTCGGGTAGGAAGAATGTGCACTCGAGGAGGAGAACTCGCGCCCGGTAGAGCCGCGGGTGGGCGTCGAGGGTCGCGGCGGCCGTGTCGCCGCAGTAGGCGAGCCAATCGATCTCCTCGACCCGTTCGACCTCGACGCCCTCGTGGCGCAACGCCGCGATCTCAGTCGTCTGCAGGTGCGCGAAGTCCGGGGCGAGCCGTCGGACCTCTCGCACCAGGAAGTAACCCAGGCTCGGCACCACGTGCTCGACGGCGAAGGCCTCGACCAGGAGGTCACGCCCCACCCTCACTCGCTCACCCGGAAGAAGCGGTTCCAACTGCCAGCGGACCTCCGCGCCGTCGAGACGGGCGCAGGCCGCTACCACGGCCCCGAGGTCAGGGGCGACTGCGCTCGGACAGTAGACCCGCACCGGGCTGTCTTCCGCCCGCCGGTGGGAGAGCACGTAAGGCACGCCCAGCGCATGGTCGAGGTGCCCGTGCGTCAGGAAGATCTCTCCCGCACCCGCCAGCGCCGGCTCTCCCCCGCCGCCGGCGTCGAATGCCAGGCCCGGCGGATGCACGCGGAACCAGGTCGCCTGGCCGGCGCGGGAGAAGCCCTCGAGCGAGAGGTCGCCGAAGGTGAGGCGGACGGGGCGCGCCGTCAGATCTCCTGGTAGAGCCAGCGACGCAGCGGTTGGATGCGCTTCGCGACCTCGTCCCAGTCGGGGTCCATGCGCCACAGGGCGCCCGCCACCGAGGAGAGGAGCGAGTTCCCGTCCTGCGGCGTGAAGCAGAAGCCGAACACCTCGCGCTCGCGGCGCACGGTGACGGTCGGCAGCACGACGACCGTCTGCGACAGGATGCGGCCGTAGTAACCGTGGTCGCGGCCGAAGCTGAAGATTTCGTTGGCCTGGTTCTTGTCGGTGACCGCCACCCGGGCGTTGCTCCGCAGCCGCTCCGCGACCTCCTCGAGCGAGGTGTCGCGGCCGAGAACCAAGTGGAACCAGATCGAGTGCATGTACTGAGTGTTGAGCTTGACGGCGCTCGAGAAGAGGTCGAAGCGCTGGTTCAAGGTCTCGAAGACGTGGTAGGCGTCGCGGGCGTGATGGGTGCCGAACTCCTCGTCGCCGTGCTTGCCCACCGACGGCGCGGGGATGAAGCCGCCGGACTGGGTGACGTCGTTGGCCCGCCGCATGCATACGAAGTGGGCGTGGTCCAGACAATAGCCGTCCTCGCCGTCGTCGCAGATCGTCTTGATCAGGGTGGTGATGTTGTGGGTGTTGCAGGAAACGATCTGCAGGAAGCGGTCCGCCTCGGCGTCGAGGGCCTCGTCGTTGACGCCGCGGGCGTAGGGCTTGCCGAAACCGAACTCGCTGCCTTGCGCGAGGAAGCCGGCGGGGCCGTCGAGCGTCTCGTAGAGGGCCGTCTTGTTGTCGTTGCCGGCCGGGGTGCAGTCGAGGACGACGGTGGCGCGCCCCAGAGCTTCCCGCGTCTCGAAGCTCACCCTGTGGCCCAGGCCCTCGAAGGCGGGGACGCTCTCGGGGTCGGTCACCAGCTTGGCGCCGCGCTCCATCAGGTGCTTGATGCGGGACTTGTCGGCGGCCAGCGGCGTGCGCTTGTGGAAGGTGACCTCGTCGACGCCGAACTTGTCCCGAAAGTCGGTGAAGAGCCCGATCAGCGGCTCGCCGATCGTGCCCGTCCCGACGATATGGACGATGCGCTTCATGGCTCCCTCCCGAATTGGCTGTGGGTGCCCGCCCCCGCAGCGGGCTCGGGCAGGTTAGCACAGGGTCAGCGGTCGTCGGCCTCGCCGCCGGCGCCGGCGTGGCGCTTGCCGCCGTGCCACTCGGGGTCGCGGTGGGCGAACGCGTCGAGCTCGCGCGGCACCTCGACGTAGGTCTTGGTGACCTCCGGATCGCAGCGCTCGTTCTCGCAGACGTAGGTGTAAACGTTGAGCTCGCCCGAGCGGTGAAAATGTACGAGAGTCTGGTAGGTATCGCAGTGACCGCACTTGATCGATAGATCGCGGATGTTGATCATGGAGGCGCTCATGGCCAGAGGTATAGCACGGCGGCTCGCCCAGCGGGGTTGGATGGCCGGCGCCCTCTTCCTCCTCGCCGCACCCCAGTTCGCCCAGTCCGTCGACCCGCCTGCCGAGCCCACTCAGCCCGACATGTTCGTCGGCGAGTTCGACGTCAGCTACGTCATGGTGCCGGTCGTGGTGCGCTCGCCGAAGGGCTTCGTCGACGGGCTCGAGGCGCAGGACTTCTCCCTCTACGTCGACGACCGACCCATCCTCTTTGACAGCTTCGAGACCGGCGTCGAGGCCCCGGTGTCGGTGCTCTTCGCCCAGGACCTCTCCGGCAGCATGGGCGTGGGCGACAAGCTCGCGCTCTCCCGTTCCCTCGTCGATTGCATGCTCGATCAGGCCCGCCTCGGCGATCGCTTCGCGCTGGCCAGCTTCGCCAGCGAGCGGATCAACGTCGATGTGCCCTTCACCGCCGACCTGGCGGTGCTGCGGGAGGCCCTGGCCCTTTGGGAGGGGTGGGGCCGGACCGCGCTCCACGACGCGGTCTCCTGGCTGCCCAACCTGGTGTTCGACCAAGAGGCCCTGAAGCGGGCCGCCGTGCTCATCACCGACGGCGTGGACAACGCCAGCCAGCTCGACCCCCTCACCGCCCGCGTGCCCGTGCAGCAGGCCCGGCTGCCGGTCCACGTCGTGGGCCTCTCGACCGGGAGTCCGACCGCCCTGACCGAGGAGGGGGGCAAGGTGTTCCAGATCGCCGATCTCCTGAACCTCCTGGCGGAGGCCTCGGGCGGCCAGTACCACTCGGCGGCGACTCGGGAGGACATCCAGGCGGCCTGCGGCGCCATCCTGGACGACCTGCGGCATCAATACGTGCTCGGCTTCCCGCTCGCCAACGGTGGTTCCTCCGACCAGCGCCGGCTGCGCGTCGAGGTCGACGGGCGCAAGCGCCAGGTCGCCTATCGCCGCGGCTACGAGGGGAGGCTGCCGGCGGCCTTCGCCAGCTCGCGCCGCAGCGTCGACTCCGCCACCAACCCCTGACGGAAGAAGCTCACCCGACTCTCGCGGTCGAGGATGATCACCGTCGGCAAGGCGTAGATGCCGAGCTGGGCGCCCAGGCTCGCGCCCGCGTCGAGGACGACGCGATAGGGCAACGGCTCGCGCTCGAGGTGTTCCCGCACGATCTCCTCCGGCTCGCCCAGGTTGACGGCCAAGAAGGAGACCTCCTCCCCGTACTCGACGGCCAGCGGGTGGAGGATCTCGTTCTGCAGCCGGCAGGGGCCGCACCAGCTCGCCCAGACGTCGAGCAGCACCACCCGGCCGGCGTAGTCGCGGGCCCGCACCGTCGAGCCGTCGAGGGCCGGGAGCTCGAAAGCGAGGGGCGCCCCCAGCCCCGCCGGCCCCTCCACGTCCACCTCCGGCCGCGCCGCCAGCCGCAGGGCATAGCCCACCGCCACGCCGAGGACCGGCACGAGCACCAGGAGCCAGGTCGATAGGGAGGAGCGGGTGGGGGCGGCGGGCACCGACCGTACCTTACTCAAATCGCCGGGCGGGCGAAAGAAAACGGCCGGCCTCGCGGCCGGCCGTTTTTGGACCCCATTACAGGATCCCAAGAGAAGGCGGCTACTTCTTCTTCTTCGCAGCCTTCTTGGCCGGCTTCTTCGCCGCCTTCTTCGCCTTCTTCGCCATTCGTGTTCCTCCCGCCCCTTGAGGGGCATGCGACCGGCGAGTGCGAAACGACCCGCTCGAGCCACCATGGCTCAGCGGGTCGGCTCACCTCTTTCCGGTCTCGCCACGGATACGACGGCCTTCGCCGCCGTTCTTTCCCTCGAGCGAAGGCTCGAGGAAACCGAGCTCGAAATCATTCGGGCGGAGTGTAGCACGCTCCGCGCAAGGTGTGAACCCCTTTGGACGAAATCTTTTCTTTGTCGACGACGAGGACCGCTACTCGGTCGCGCTCGCCTCGTCGGTCGTCGCGCTCGTCGCGTCGGGTGTCGCCTCGGTCGTCTCGAGGATCGGGGCGGCGCGCAACTCTGCGAGACGCTTCTCCACCTCGGCCGCGCCCTCGGCGCCCAACCAGAGCACGACCTCGCGACCGCTGACGCGCGCCGGGCGACCGCCGTCCCGCTCCGCCAAGAGCTCGAGCGTCTCGGCGCGCTCCGCGCCTTCGAGGACAACGGTGAGCTGCGGCTCTCCGAGGGCGGCAGGCTCGGTGGCCACGTCGGCCTTGACTCCGGTCAAGGCGTAGAGGAAGTCGCTCCCCGCGGCGAAGTCGATCTTCCCTCCGTCGCGCGTCCACTCGCCAGCGGTCCGCTCCAGGGTGAGCGGCGCCCCGCCGCCACCGGTCACCTCGACGCGGTCGATCTCGAAGACCTCGAGCGAGGCCCAGGCGAGGGAGCGCCAGGCGGCCGGCGCCCCGGCCACGGCCTCGGCCAGGGCCTTGGCGGCCTCGACCGCGAGGCCGCCGGTGCGGGCATAGACCCGCTCCGCCTGGTCGGGCACGGCGCCTCCCACTTCGACCCGGAAGGGCTCCGCCTCGCCTTCGAGCACGACTTCGACGACGGCGTTCGGCGGGGCGAGCCCGAGGTCCGCGTCCGCCGGCGGCTGGTCGAGGAAGCGCTCGGCCGCGAGGCCGGTGAGGGCTCCCAACAGGCGGTTGACGGTGCCGGTGTCGGCGCGATCGACGTAGGGCGTCTCCACCCAGAAGTCGTCACCGCGCCGGGCGAGCAGGAGCCGCTCGGCGCCGCGCGTCAAGATGATCCGCTCGATCGCAGCGCGCTCGCCCGGAAAGAGGTCGCGGCTGCGCCAGTCGCCGGGCGCGCGCTCGAGGTCCTCGCGGAAGGTCGCGGCGACGACGAAGTAGGGTGGCGCTTCACCCGTGCCGACGATGCGGCCGCCACCGGCCGGGATCTCGCGGCCGACGAGGAGGGTGCGCTGGCCCTCGGCCGTCGTGAGCTCGATCCTCCCGAGCGGCGCGTCGAGGCCGACGGCGGCCGCCTCGACGTCGTCCAGGGTGCGCACCTTCTCGAGCCCCACCAAGGTCGAGAGCAGGCCGTCGACGCGCGAGCCGTCGGCGAGGGCGACGAGCGGCCGGATCAGACGCCAGGGACGTCCGGCGGAGAGCGGCGACCCCCCCTCCTCGCCCTCGGCCGGCGCCGCCGGCGCCGGCCGCTCGAGCTCCACGGTCCCGGCCGGCGAGGTGATCACCACGCGGGTCACGTCGTCGGCCGCGAGGTCGCCGAAGACCTTCTTCGCCTGCGTGCTCCGCTCCTCGGTCCCGGGCAGCTCGCGCTCGTAGAACCACACGAAGGCGCCGAGGCCCGCCACCAGCAGCAGGAGGACGAGGACGGTGCGCGGCCGCATGCTTACCTCCGGCGGCGCGTGTACACCCAGGCGCCCAGGGCGAGCATCGCCCCCGGGAGGATGGCGAGCGAGAGCCAGAAGATCCAGCGCAGCTCGCCCGTCGTCAAGCTCAGCCGCACCTGCTCCGGCGCCTTCGGCGGGATGGCCACCAGCTCCTCGCGGGCCACCAGCCAGTTGAAGGCGTTGGCGAAGAGCACCGCGTTGGCCGCCGACTCGATCTGGGCGTTGGTCACGAAGTCGGAGTCGCCGAAGGCGATCAGCCGCGCGCCAGCCACCTCGGCCGCCGGCTCGGCGGCCGGTGCCTCCTCCGTCGTTTCCATGAACTCCGCCTCGCCCTCTGCGGCTGGCTCCGTCCGCGAAACCGCGACCCCGAGGGAGACCGGACCTGGCACGTCGGCAGGATCCTTCTTGACGTCCCGCAAGGCGGCGAGGTCGGTCTCGCCCCAACCCTCGGCGCTGGTGCGCACCAGCTCGCTCGCCGTATAGCCGGCCGGCGCCGTGCCCGGCCGCACCGAGCGCGCCAGGGCGAGGATCACCGACAGCTCGCCGCGCTGCATGGGCTGGGTGACCGGGTGCGAGCCGTAGGAGTTGGCGAAGATCGTCTCGGCGCCGAAGAAGGGCAGCGGGTTGGCGGGGTCGACGACGATCGTGTCGTCGACCGTGACCCCGTACTTGGCGAGGAGCGTGGCCAGGCCGGTCGCGACCAGCCCGCCGCCGCTCGGGGCCAGCGCCGGGTCGAGCAGCACGAGCCGGCGCCCGCCGCGGCCGAGGTAACGCTCGAGGGCCGCGAGCTCGGGCTCGATCAACCCGGCCGTCGGGCCGGCGATGACTACGAGGTCGGCGTCGGCCGGCACGTCGCCGGCCCCCAACGACGCCCACTCGTCGACCTCGAAGTTCTCCCGCTCGAGGTAGTCGGCGGCCGCCGAGAGGCCCCCCGAGGAGAAGTCATCGAGGGCGTGCTCGCCGTGCCCCTTGGTCAGGAGGATCCTCGGCTTCTCGCTCTCGGAGAGGTTCAAGAGCGCGCTGGTCAGTTGCTGCTCGCCCTTGAATCCCTTGAGCGTCGGCGCCTGCCCGAACTGCATCCCGGAGTAGTCGTACTCGGCCAGGTCCGCGGTCTGCACGATCCGGGTGTTGCCGTCGCCGGCATCGAAGACGACGACGTCGAGCCCGGTGACCTGGTACTGGTCGACCAGGCTCTGCGCCTCGGCGAGGTTGCGCTCGGGGTCGAGCAGCCGCAGCTGGATGCGGGGCGAGGCCGCCTCGTAGCGGGCGAGGAGCTCGGTCACCTCGTCGTAGAGCTCGCCGCCCGGGCGCATGAAGACGATCACCTCGACGTCGCGCTCGAGGCCGCGCACTACGGCGATCGACTTCTCCGACAACGTGTAGAGCTCGGCGCTCGTCCAGTCGAGGCGCTGATGGTACTTCCACCCGAAGTAGTTGAGGAGGGCGAGGAGGACCACGACCAGCACGACGCCGGCCGAGAGCAGCCCCTTCTCGGCCAGCCCACCCTTCCAGTTCTTGCCCTCGCCCATCGCTACCTCCACTTGCGCACCGCCAAGGCGCGCGTCGCCAGGAAGAGGAAGAGCACCGTGCCGGTGGCGTAGTAGACGAGCCGCCGGGTGTCGACGACGCCGCGACCCAGGTCCTCCATGTGCTGCCAGAGGTTGAGGTAGCCGAAGACCTCGCGCAGCGCCGTGCTGTTGACGAGCATCTCCAGGAGACCGAAGGTGAAGATCGGGATCAAGAGGGCGAAGGTCAAGACCGCCGCCACGAGCTGGCTCTTGGTGAGCGCCGTGGCGAAGGTGCCGACGGCGAGGAACAGGGCGCCGATGCCGACGACCCCCAGGTACCCGGCCGCCACCGGTCCCCAGTCGACCTCGCTCTTGGCGGCCAGGATGCCGACGTAGCTCAGGGTGGGAAGCCAGAGGAAGCAGTAGAAGAGGAGCGCCGCCAGGAACTTGCCGAGCACGACTTGGGCCTCGGTCACCGGCGCCGTCATCAGGGTCTCGATCGTGCCGCTGCGCCGCTCCTCGGAGAGCAACCGCATGGTCAAGACCGGGGTGACGAAGAGCAACACTAGCCAGAAGTAGAGCGTCTGCCCGAAGAAGAAGGAGAGCGGTGTGGCGCTGCCGCCGGAGCGCGGATCGTTCAGAAACGCGACGATCGCCCAGAACGTCAAACCGTTGACCAGCAGAAGCAGCGCCCCGACGATGTAGGCCAGGGGCGAGAAGAAGTAGGCCTTGAGCTCGCGGGTCAAGGTGGCCCAGATGCCGTTCATCCCTGCACCTCCGCCGGGCCCATGATCGAGGGGCTATCCGTGCCGGCCGGCGCGTCGTGAGTCGTCAGTCGCACGAAGACGTCCTCGAGCGAGGCGCGGCGCTCCGCCAGCTCGAGGAGCACCCAGCCGCGTGCCACGGCTAGCCGGAAGACCTCCTCGCGGGGGTCGCTGCCGCCGCGGGTGGTGAGGGCGAGCGCGCCGTCGACCGGCCGCACGGCGGTCACCCCGGGCAGCTCGGCCAGCGCCTCGGCGGCACCGGCCGGCGAGTCCTTGAACGCGACGCGCAGCTCCGAGTCGCCCTGCCAGCGCTCGCGCAGGGCCTGCGGCGTGCCCTCGGCGACGATGCGGCCGCGGTCGATGATCATCACCCGGTCGCAGAGCAGTTCCACCTCGGGCAGGATGTGGGTCGAGAGCAAGAGCGTGCGCTGGCGGCCGAGGCCGCGGATCAACTCGCGGATGGCGATGATCTGCTTGGGGTCGAGACCTATCGTCGGCTCGTCCAGCACCAGCACCTTGGGGCGGTGCAGGATCGCGGTGGCCAGCCCCACCCGCTGCCTGAAGCCCTTGGACAGCGTGCCGACGATCTGGCTCGCGACCTCTCCCAGCAGGCAGTCGCGCAGGGTGTCGGCGATGGCCTGCTTGGCCTCGCCGCCCGTCATGCCCTCGAGGCGCGCCCGATAGGCCAGGTACTCGCGCACCCGCAGCTCCGGGTAGAGGGCGACGTTCTCCGGCAGGTAGCCGATGTCGCGCCGCGCCGCCACCGGCTCCGCGAAGAGGTTCTTGCCCGCCACCCGCACGCGGCCGGCCGAGGGCGGGAGAAACCCCGTGACCATGCGGATCACCGTCGTCTTGCCAGCCCCGTTGGGACCGAGGAAGCCGACGATCTCGCCCTCGTTGATATCGAAGGAGATCTGGTCGACCGCCGTGAAGTCGCCGTAGCGACGGGAGAGGTTCTGTGCCTCGATCATGCGTCGCGACTCCTAGCTGGGGGCGGGTTTATAGCAAATCTGGTGCCTGGAGGCACCCAGCCACGGCGGCCGCCGGTCCCCGGCAGGGGACATCCGCGCCGGCCAGGTGTGCCACCGGGCAAGCGCCAGGATGGCGCGGTGGTCGAATCCGGTAACCTTGCCCGCCTTCGGGAGAACCTCATGACCCCCATCCGCGTCGGCATCAACGGCTTCGGTCGCATCGGCCGCTGCACCTTCAAGCAGCTCGTGGCCGACGAGCGATTCCAAGTGGTCGGCGTCAACGACCTCGCCGACCTGGGCGACCTCGCCTACCTCCTGAAGTACGACTCCGTGCATGGTTGGTATCCCCGCAAAGTCGGGCACGACACGGGCCAGTTGACGGTCGACGGCCGGGGAATCCCCTTCTTCTCCAGCAAGGACCCCGCCGCTCTGCCCTGGGGGCAGGTGGGCGCGGACATCGTCATCGAGTCGAGCGGCGCCTTCCGCAGCCGCGAGGGAGCGGCGCGCCATCTCGCCGGCGGGGCGCGCAAGGTCATCATCTCGGCCCCCTCGGACGACGCCGACGCGGTGTTCGTCCTCGGCGTCAACGAGCACACCTACGACCCGGAGCGGCACCACGTCGTTTCGATGGCCTCCTGCACGACGAACT
>CAYXXN010000010.1:12328-29496 GCA_964469055.1 uncultured Thermoanaerobaculia bacterium | reverse complement strand
AGCAACATGTTGGGAACCTGTGCCGCCAGCGTTTCCGGAGCGACCTTCAGTTGCACCGCCAGGCGGTCTCGGAAGCGGATCTGCTCGATGGTCAAGTAATGGTCCAGGAATTCCAGCTCGACGCGCAGAGCCTCGCCGGTGAGGCGGCCTACCGTGCCTCGCGCTGGAACGAGGCCGTCCGTCTGTTGCGGCGCGCCAACTTGGAGCCCGACGCGCCGCCGCCGCTGCTCTTCTACTACGCCGTCGCGCTCTACGAGAGCGGTCTGACGACGGAGGCGGCCGCGGCGCTCGAGCACGCGCTACCCGGGCTCGAGCGCACCCCGCTCGTCGAGGCCTACAGCCAGCGTATCCTGCCCCCCCGCGGCTGAAGGCCGCGGCGGCAGCTTCCGAGCCTTTGTTGACGCCGGACGCCGGTGCCCACTAAGCTAGACGGCACTCGTTTCGTAGGGTAAGGGGGGAACATGTCGCGCTATCTTCTGCTGGGATGCTTGCTGCTAGCGCTCGCGGCTCCATCGGTGGGGCAGTCCGTAGGGATCGGTGACCTCGAGTGCCTGCCGCTCGAGGAGAACGCAGCGCTGACGGCCGACATCGGCGCCGATCAGGCCGGCAGCCGCGTCCGCCTCTTCTTCCGCCGCCTCAATCCGGTGGGCGGCTTCTACAGCGCGGAGATGCATCCCTCCGGCGCCGGCTCCTACTGGAGCGTCTTCCCCAAGCCCGAGCAACGCGAGCAGTCCGAGCTGACCGATGAGTGGTGGGAGCTCCTGAAGGATCGCGACTGGATGCAGGGGCATGATCGCGACTGGCTCGAGAGCTGGCTCGAAGAGCAGAGCCACGAGGCAGCGGAGTACTACGTGGCGACCTACGATGCGGCGGGTCAGGTGAGCGCTCGCTCCGAGACTCTGCTCGTCGAGGTCCGCGGCGATCCGGACGAGGAGGGAGAAGACGAGGGCGAGGACGAGGAGTGCGTCGTGCCCCCGCTCGACGTGAAGCAGAGCGGGTGGGCGCAGAACCTGACCGTGGGCGAGACCACCGCCGAGCAGGCGGGCCAACCGGTGTTCCACTGGCTCTGTGACGGCATCGTCACCCGCATCAACAACCAGGGCGTCCATCGCGCCGACGAGTACTGCCGGGCCTGTGTCGTCGGGGCCGGCTTCATTCCGGTCGCCGCCATTGCCGCCGGCGTCGTCTCCGGGGCGATCATCGAGCACCCCCCCGCCCCCGAGGCGTCGCCCCGCCAGCCCTAGGACATCCCTCTCCCCCACATGATTCCTCGAGCGGCCGAGCAGAGTCTCGGCCGTTTCGCTCTGCGGAACCTCGCGCATGAGTGAGCACGCCACCCAGCTGGCCGAGCGGCTCGCCGAGCGCATCGAGCGGCAAGAGGCCGTGGTGGCGGTGCTCGGCATGGGCTACGTCGGCCTGCCCCTGGCGCTCGCCTTCGCCGAGCGCGGGTTCCTGGTCATGGGCTTCGACACCGACTCCACCAAGGTGGAGGCACTGAAGAGCGGCCGTAGCTACATCGGGCACCTGGCCGCCGACCGAGTGGCCGCCGCGCGGGCGGCAGGCCGCCTCGCCGCCACCGCCGACCCGGCGCGCCTCACCGAGGCCGACGCACTGCTGATCTGCGTGCCGACGCCGCTCACGGCAGGGCGCGAGCCGGATCTCTCGTACGTCGAGGCGACGGCCGAGGCGATCGCCCGCACGATCCACCCAGGCCAACTCGTGATCCTCGAGTCGACGACCTATCCGGGCACGACCAACGAAGTCGTGCGACCACGACTCGAAGCCTCCGGCCTGGTCGCCGGCCGAGACTTCTTCCTGGCCTACTCGCCGGAGCGCGAGAACCCCGGATCCCGCGAGTACTCGATCGCCACCATTCCCAAGGTGGTGGGTGGGGTCGACCCACTCTCCGGCGACCTCGCCCAGCGGCTCTACGACCAGGTGGTGTCGCGCACCGTCCGAGTTCCCGACGCCGAGACGGCGGAGGCCGCCAAGCTGACCGAGAACGTCTTCCGCGCCGTCAACATCGCCCTGGTCAACGAGCTCAAGCTGGTCTACGAGCGCCTCGGCATCGACGTCTGGGAGGTGTTGGCGGCGGCCAAGACCAAGCCCTTCGGCTACATGCCGTTCGAGCCCGGCCCCGGCTGGGGCGGCCACTGCATCCCGATCGATCCTTTCTACCTCGCCTGGCGAGCGGCGCAGCGCGGCGCCAGCTCACGCTTCATCGAGCTGGCGGGCGCGGTCAACCTCGAGATGCCGCGCCACGTCGTCGCCCGCCTGCGGGAGGCGCTGGGCGGAGCTCTCGCCGGGCGCCGGGTGCTGGTGCTCGGCTTGGCTTACAAGCGGGACGTGGCCGACCCCCGGGAGAGCCCCGCCTTCGAGGTGCTGTCACTGCTGCTCGACGACGGCGCCGAGGTCGCCTACCACGACCCCCACATCCCGGAGACCCCGGCGATGCGCACCTGGCGCGACCTGCCGCGCTCGAGCTCCGTTCCCTTGACCGAGGCAACCTTGAAGACCTACGACGCCGTCGTTTTGGTGACCGATCACGGCGCCGTCGACTACGACCTGGTGCGCGCGCACAGCCGCCTGATCGTCGACACGCGGGCCGTCTACCCGCGCGGCACGCCGAACGTCGTCCGCGCCTGACGATGACTCGCCTCGTCGCCATCAGCACCTCCTCCTTCGGCCGGGTCGACCCCCGACCGCTGGAGCGGTTGGTGGCCGCGGGCTACACAGTGCGCACCAACCCGCACGGCCGGACGCTCTCGTCGGAAGAAGCCCTGTCGCTCCTGGCCAGTGCCGTCGGGCTCATCGCCGGCACCGAACCGCTCGACCGGGCGCTACTAGCGCAGGCCGGGTCGCTCCGGGCGATCTCGCGCTGCGGGGCGGGGCTCGACAACGTCGACCTGGGCGCGGCGGCGGAGCTCGGCATCGCCGTGCGCTCCGTCGCCACGGCGCACGCGCAGGCGGTCGCAGAGCTGACGCTCGCCGGCATCCTCGATGTCTTGCGCCACCTGGCTCGCGGCGATCGGTCGATCCGATCCGATGGCTGGGACCGCCCGATGGGAGCCCTGTTGGCCGGCAAGACGGTCGGCATCGTTGGCCTGGGGCACACGGGCAAAGCACTCGTTCACCTACTCGAGCCCTTTTTCGTTGTCGTTCTCGCTACCGACCCCATCGAGGACGGCGCTTTTGCCGCCGCCCACGGCGTGCAGTATCGTGCGCTCGCCGAGCTGCTCGCCGCGAGCGACGTCGTGACCCTCCACCTGCCCTACAGCGAGGCCGTCCATCACCTCCTCGACCGGGATCGGCTGGCGGCGATGAAGCCTGGAGCCGTGTTCATCAACACCGCGCGCGGCGGCCTGGTCGACGAGGCGGCGCTGGCGGCCGCCCTCGTCGACGGCCGGCTCTCCGGCGCCTACCTCGACGTTTTCGAGCGCGAGCCCTACCAGGGTCCGCTCACCGCCTGCGAGACCGCCGTCCTCACGCCCCACCTGGGCTCCTACGCCGTCGAGGCTCGCGCCGCCATGGAGCTCGAAGCGGTCGAGAACCTGCTCGAGGCCCTGGCGTGAGGCGGGCGGTCGTCACCGGCGGCGCTGGCTTCCTCGGCAGCCACATCGCCGACGCGCTCAGCGCGCGCGGCTTCGAGGTCGTCATCTTCGATCGCGTGCCCTCGCCGTGGCTCGGCGCCGGGCAACGCATGGCCGTGGGGGACGTGCTCGACGGCGACGCCGTCGCTGACGCCTGCGACGGCGCCGAGTGCCTCTTCCACCTCGCGGCCCTGGCGGAGCTCGATCTCGCCCACGGCGACGCCCTGGCGACGGCGCGGGAGAACGTGCTGGGGACGGTGACCGCTCTCGAGGCGGCCCGCGCGGCGGGGGTCGGCCGCTTCATCTTGGCGAGCACGGTCTACGTCTACAGCCGCGCCGGAGGCTTCTACCGGGTGAGCAAGCAGGCCTGCGAGGCCTACGTCGAGGAGTTCGCGCGCCAGCACGCCCTGCCCTACACGGTCCTGCGCTACGGCAGCCTCTACGGGCCCCGGGCCGGCGAGTCGAACGGCGTCTACCGGCTGCTGCGCGAAGCCGCGACCGCCGGCCGGGTGCGCCTGGTGGGAGCGCCGGAGGACACCCGCGAGTACGTGCACGTCGAGGACGCGGCGCGACTGTCGGTCGACGCCCTCGCGCCCGAGCACGCCAACCAGCACCTCATCGTCACCGGCGCCCACCCCACGCGCCTGCGTGATCTGTTCACGATGTTCTCCGAACTGCTCGGCCTTGACGTGGCCGTCGAGTACGTCGAGCCCGACTCGGGGCGCGGCGTCCACTACCGGATGACGCCGTACACCTACACTCCGCGCCCCGCCCGCAAGCTCACCTCCACCTGCACGATCGACATGGGCCAGGGGTTGCTGCAGCTGCTCGAGGAGATGCACGCCGCGGGCGCCCTCGGCGCGACGACGGAGCGGCCTTGAACGCCGCCATCGTCACCGCGCGGGCCGGCAGCAAGTCGATCCGGGACAAGAACGTCCTCCCGGTGCGCGGCCAGCCGCTGGTCGCCTACCCAGTGCGGGCGGCCCTCGACGCCGCCCGCGTCGATACGGTCTTCGTGTCGACCGACGGCGAATCGATCGCCGAGGCGGCGACAGGTCTGGGCGCCACCGTCATCTGGCGGCCCGAAGACCTGTCCGGCGACCACGTGAACCACGGCGAGGTCATCCGCCACGCCGTCGGCTGGGTGGGTGGGCGGCGTGCAGACCTCGAGAACGTCGTCCTCCTCCTCGGCAACACCGTGATGGTCGACGGCGAGCTGATCGACTCGTGCCTCGCCCTGCTCGACGAACGGCCGGACCTCGATTCGGTGATGACCGTCTGGGAGGCCGCCGACGACCATCCCCTGCGGGCCCTGGAGATCATGGACGGCCTGCTGCGACCCTACGGCGATCCCGAGCGGCGGGTTTCGACCGAGCGCCAGTCCTACCCCCAGGCCTACTACTACGACCAGGGCGTGTGGGCCTTCCGCAAGGACTGCATCGAGCGCCGCGACGGCCCCAACCCCTGGTGGTGGATGGGGAAGCGCTGCGCGCCCGTGGTGCGCAACTGGGTGACCGGCCGCGACGTCCACACTCCCCTCGACTTGGCCTTCTCGGAGACCTGGCTCGAGCGGCTGCCGGAGATCAAGGCGCTGTGAGCGATAAGCCCCCGGGCTCGCTCGCCGAGCTGGTCGCCGGCGCACGCGCCGTAGCCTTCGACTTCGACGGCGTGATCGTCGAGTCGGTCGAGGTCAAGACGGCGGCTTTCCTCGCGCTCTTCGCCGACCGGCCCGATCTCCACGACGCCATCCGGCGTCACCACCTCGAGCACCTCGGACGGTCGCGCTACGAGAAGCTCTCCTGGATCCATCGCGAACTCCTCGGTGAGCCGCTTGACGAGACTCGACTCGCGGAGCTCGGAGAGCGCTTCTCTGGGCTGGTCTTCGAAGCCACTGTCGCCTGCCCCTTGGTGCCGGGCGCCGTCGCGACCCTCGAGGCCCTGGCGGCGGCCGGCCTGCCGGCCTTCGTCGCCTCGGGGACGCCGGAGGAGGAGCTGCGAGAGATCATCGAACGGCGGGGTCTCGCCCGTCACTTCGAGGGAGTCCGGGGCTCGCCGACTCCCAAGACGCAGATCCTGTGGAGGATCCTCGCCGAACGGGCGCTGCGTCCCGAGGAGCTGATCTTCGTAGGCGATGGGCTCTCCGACCATCGAGCCGCATGGGAGGTAGGACTGCCCTTCCTGCTGCGCGAGACGCCGGACCAGGCGGCCCTCTTCGCCGGCCTGCCGGTCCCACGCTGCCTGGATCTCTCGTCCCTACCCGAGCTGTTTGCCGAGCGCACTCCGGAGGTGAGGGCGTGAGCGGCGGCGGCCGCACGATCCTCGTCACCGGCGGCTGTGGCTTCATCGGCTCGCACCTGGTCGATCGCCTGGTGGCCGACGGCCATCGTCTGCGTGTCCTCGATGCGCTCGAGCCGCAGGTGCACGGCGAGGGACCGCCCGACTACCTGAATCCTGGCGCCGAGTACACCTTCGCGCCCCTCGCCGATCGGACTGCCCTGGCAGCGGTCCTCGACGGCGCCGACGCCGTCTTCCACTTCGCCGCCAGCGTCGGCGTCGGCCAGTCGATGTACGAGATCGAGCGCTACGTGGCCTCGAACACGCTGGGGACGGCAAAACTGCTCGAGGTCGTGATCAACGAATCGCCCTCCCGGCCGGCGAAGCTCGTCGTCGCCTCGTCGATGAGCCTCTACGGCGAGGGGGCCTACGCTTGCCCATCGTGCGGCCCGGCGCCCGGCTCGCGCCGTGCCGAGGACCTCGACGCCGGCCGCTGGGAGCCGCGCTGCGCGAGCTGCGGCGCCGAGCTCATCCCTCTCCCCACTTCGGAGTCGAAGCCGATCGAGCCCACCTCGGTCTACGCTCTGACCAAGTACGACCAGGAAAGGCTGTGTCTCACGGTCGGAGCCGCCTACGGCCTGCCCGTCGTGGCGCTCCGCTTCTTCAACGTCTACGGTCCACGCCAGGCGCTGGCGAACCCCTACACGGGAGTTGCCGCGATCTTCTCCTCGCGCATCAAGGCGGGCCGCCCGCCGGTGGTCTACGAGGACGGTCGCCAGCGCCGCGACTTCGTGAGCGTCCACGACGTCGTCGCCGCCTGCCTCCTCGCTCTCGACGAGCCGCGCGCCGACGGCCGCATCTTCAACGTCGGCAGCGGCCGCTCGATCTCGGTCCTCGAGCTCGCGCACCTCTTACTCGAGCTGTACGGCCGCAAGGGCCAGCTCGAGCCAGAGATCTCGGGGGCGTTCCGCCAGGGGGACGTCCGCCACTGCTTCGCCGACATCTCCGCCTTGCGCGCGCTCGGATATGCGCCGGCGGTCGAGCTCGCCGACGGCCTGGCCGAGCTTGCGGCCTGGGCCGAAGGTGTGGCAGCCGAAGACCGCTTCGCCACCGCCCAGGAGGAGTTGACCAAGAAGGGCCTGGTCTAGCCGGCGCCCGCCGCGATGACCGTCCACTTCTTCGCCAAGGGGGACGTCACCGTCCCCAGCAGCCGCTACCGCTGCTTCTATTTCGCCGAGGAGCTCCAGCGCCAGGGTTTTTCGACCCGCATCGTCACTCCGCCGCCGCGACGCTTCGGTCTCCGCGTCCCCAGGGACGGCGTCGCCGAGCTCTGGCGGCTGCACCGCGAGCTGCTGCAAGTCGGCCGCGGCGACGTGATGTACCTCCAGCGGCCGACCCACAACACGCTCTTCGTCGCCCTGGCCGTTCTCCACCAGCGCCTGCGCCGCCGGCGCATGGTCTTCGACTTCTGCGATCCCCTCTGGGTGCACTCGCCGCGCAAGACGGGCCTGCTGGCCCGCAGCGCCGATGCCGTGGTGGTGAGCTGCGAGGACCTGGCCGCCTACGCGCGGGAGCGCAACGACGATGTCCACGTGATCCCGAACAGCATCAAGCCCGAGCAGGTCGCCGCCCAGCCAGCGCCGGGCTCCGACCGAGCGCGACCGGTGGTCGGCTGGGTGGGGGGAGCGAAGCTCCACGAAGAGAACCTCCGCCTGCTCCTGCCCGTGTGCCGCGCGCTCGCCGGCCGTTTCACGCTCCGCCTCGTCGGCACCAAGGGCGCCGAGGACCTGGTGGCCGCGTTCCGTTCCATGCCTGACTTCGAGGTCGAAGCGGTCGATTGGCTCGAGCCCGACGCCGTCCCTCGCGAGCTCGCCACCCTCGACGTCGCCGTCCTCCCCCTCCTCGACATCCCCTGGAACCGCAAACTGGTCACCAAACTGATCGAGTACATGGCGGCGGGCCTTCCCGTCCTCGCGAGCCCGGTCGGTGACAACCGCCTCGCGATTAGCGATGGCGAGAACGGCCTGCTGGCCGCCAACTCGGAAGAGTGGACGGTCAAGCTCGGCCGCCTGCTTGACGACCCTGACCTGCGGCGGCGGCTGGCGGCGGCGGGGCTCGCGACGATCCGCGAGCGGTTCTGGCTGCCAGCCAGTGGGGGGCGACTGGCCAGCGTCCTCAGGGCTCTGGCATGAGCGCTGCTGGCGAGTTCGCTGGCGATCGCCGAGGTCGGCCGCTACTATTGGCTTGCGACCACCTCCCGAACTGCTATCCAACGAGGTCGAATGAGCCAACCGCAGCTCGACTCCGAACGCGCCCAGCTTTTCGCGCGCTACACTCAAGATTTCTACGGCTTCCAGAACGATCTTTCGGCTGAGGGGATCGAGAAGCTGGTGCGCTACGCCGGCCAGGCGCTAGTGCCCTTGCTGCCGCCCGATCGTCAAGCGCCGATCCTCGAGGTCGGCACCGGCGGCGGCGGCTTCCTCGTAGCCGCACGGCGTGCCGGGTACACGGCCGTTTCGGGGCTTGATGTTTCCAGCCAACAGGTCGACTTCTGTCGCCAGCTTGGCTTCGCGGATGTCGAATGCGTGAGCGGCGTGGATTATCTGTCGCGACCGGGAAGGGCGTTCGCCGCCATCGTAATGGCCGACGTGCTCGAGCACTTGACCAAGGCCGAGGCGCTGGCGATCCCGCAGCTCACCTTCCAACGCCTCGTGCCGGGTGGGCGATTCATCGTCCGGGTGCCCAACATGAGCAACCCGCTGAACGTGCGGACTCGCTACGCCGACCTCACCCATGAAGTGGGCTTCACGTTGGAAAGCCTGGCCCAACTCCTGCGCAACGCCGACTTCGAGGTGGATCAAGTGCGCGGCGAATACGCGCTCCATCCGCGGTGGTTCGTGCGGTTGGTTTTCGATCGACTCCTTTGGGCGGCCTTCAAGGTCTTCGCCCGCCGCACGCTGCATTTGCCGTTTCCCATCGAGCGCGGGAAGAACCTGATCGCCGTCGGAATCAGACCCGCCGCGATCGCGCCAGGGCCGACTCCAACCTGAGCGCAGCGGCCCTTCGCCCCCTACCGTCACCGCGCGTGCCCGCCAGCACCCCACCCCCCGGCTCTCCCGCTTCTCGGCTGCTCCGACGGCTGCTGAGGGACCTCCGGCGCCCGGCGGCGATCGCGGCTCTTTGCGCTCTGGCGGCAGCCCTCTTCGAAGGCGCCACGATGGGCATCTTCGCCTTGGCGCTCCATGCGGTGACGAGTCCGGACGGATTCGCCGGTCTGGAGGACCTCGGGCCCCTGGGGAGTACCGCGGAGCGCTGGTGGTCCGTCTTGGGGCGCAGCGGGTTCTTCATCGCCATGGTCGCGGCTGGCGTACTGGCACAGATCCTGCGCAGCGTCCTGCAATTCGCCGGCAGCGTGGCGGCCGCCGGCGTCCAGGCCGGCGCCGAGACCACGCTGCGCGAAGACCTGATGCGGCGCTTCCTCGCGTTGGGCTTTCGCCAGGTGCGTCGCTTCCGAGCCGGCGACCTGGCCAACCTCCTCGATCAGGTCCACTACATCGGTCACTCGGCGAACCGGCTGAACCAACTGGTGACCGCGCTGCTGCTGCTCGCCGCCTACCTCGTGGTCCTCCTCATGCTGTCGTGGCCGGCGACGCTCGCCGCCGTGGCGGTCATGGCCTGCGGCGCCGTCCTCCTGGGCGGCATCGTGCGGCGGGTGCGCGGCCACGCCGACGCCTACAAGCAGGCCACCGTGCGCCTGAGCGAGCAGGTCGTCGACCTGCTGCACGGTCTCAAGGTGATCCTGGCCTTCGGTCGTGAAGGGTACGCGCTGTCGCGCGCCCAGGCGGAGATCGAGAAGGCGTCTCGGGCCACCCGAGGCTCGGTCGTCGCCCAGGCCTTCGTGGCGCCCCTCGTCGAGGGCGCGGCCGCTGCCGGCGTCGGTCTGGTCTTGCTGATCGGCTTCTTCGTGCTCGGGCCGCGTCCGGGCTCGGGACTGGCCCGCTTCGCCACGTTCCTCTTCGTGCTCTATCGAATGGCGCCCCGACTCTCCGTGGTCCACAAGGACTGGGCCCTGCTGGCGAACTACCTGCCGTTCGTCGAGCGCACGGCGAAGTTCCTCGAGGAGGAGGTTCCCGAGCGGCCCGCCGAGACGGGTGTGGCCTGCGAGAGCATCGGCAGCGGCGTTCGCTTCGAGGCCGTCGGCTACACCTACGAAGGGCAGCCGTGCGCTGCCCTCGCCGACATCGACTTCGAGCTCGGCCGCGGTCGCATGGTCGCCGTGGTGGGTGAATCGGGAGCGGGAAAATCCACCCTCGCCGACCTCCTCGTTCGCCTCATCGACCCCGCCGAAGGGCGGATCACGGTCGACGGGCGCGACCTGCGGGACCTCGGCTGGGAGTCGTGGCGGCAGCGCCTCGGCGTCGTCGGCCAAGGAACTTTCCTGTTCCACGACTCGATCCGGGAGAACATCCTCCTCGGCCGCTCGGCCGACCCCGCTCGGCTCGAGGGCGCCGCGCGCCGCGCCCTCGCCCACGACTTCATCGCCCGTCTGCCAGCAGGCTACGACACGGTCATCGGGGATCAGGGCTACCGCCTCTCGGGGGGTGAGCGCCAGCGCATCGCCATCGCCCGGGCCATCCTGGGCGACCCCGAGATCCTCCTCTTGGACGAGGCGACGAGCGACCTCGACAGCCACTCGGAGGCTCTCATCCGCCAGGCGCTCCAGGAGCTGCGCGGCCGGTGCGCGATCCTGGCGATCGCGCACCGGCTCTCCGCGCTGACGGCGGCGGACGAGATCCTCGTGCTGCACGCCGGGCAGGTCGTCGAGCGCGGACGCCACGCCGAGCTGCTGGCGCGCCGCGGGGCCTACGCCAGGCTGTGGCAGCTCCAACAGCCTCAGGGGTCCGGTGTCGTGGCCGAGGAACGTCTCGAAGTCCTGCATGAAAGCTAGCTCGCGGTCGCGGCTCGCGGCGGCGTGGGACTTCGCCGCAAAGACGTCGACCAGCCTGCTGGTTCTGTTCGCGGCCGCCAACGGCTTGGCCGCCCTGCTGCTCGCCGCCGGCGTCGGCGAGCGACCGCCCGGGGCGTTGCAGCATGGCATCGAACGGCTCCGTCCCGTCTATCCAGAGCTCGCCGACGAGGAGATCCGTCAGCTCCTGGAGGAGTTCTGGAGGCGACCCTACGTCTACGAGCCCTACACCCAGTTCCGCGAGGACGCCTACCAAGGCCGCTACTTGAACCTGCAGCCGGAGGGCTTCCGCTCGCCGGGCCACGCTCAACCGTGGCCGCCGGATCCAGGCCGACGCAACATCTTCGTCTTCGGGGGCTCGACGGCGATGGGCTACGGCCTCGCCGACGCCGAGACGTTGCCCGCCCGGCTCGAGGCTGCGCTCGCCGACCTCTCCTGCGGCGTGCCCGTTGCCATCTACAACTTCGCGCGCTCGAACTATTTCAGCACCCAGGAGCGGATCCTCTTCGAACAGCTCGTGACCCAGGGCGCCCTGCCAACGGTGGCCGTCTTCTTCGACGGTCTCAACGATTTCGCCTACGCCCGCGACGAACCCAAATTCACGACGCGTCTGAGCTACCTGATGCGAGAGACACCGACTCAGACTGCCCGACGCTGGGTCGTCAGCCTCCCGCTCGCCCGCCTGCTCAAGGGGTTGCGCAGCGGGACGGAGGAAGGCGCGACGGTCGCCCCCGAGAACGATCAGGTCGCTGCGATCGTCGAACGCTGGCTGCGCAACAAGAGGCTGATCGAGGCTGTCGCCAGGGAGTTCGATGTCGCGACCCTCTTCGTCTGGCAGCCTGTGTCGCTCTACCGTTACGATCGCGACCGCAGCCCTTTCGAGCTCGAGACCCCGGCGACCCCGCCCGGCGAGGCGTCGTTGGTCTCGGGCTACGCTTCGCTCGAGGAGCTGTGGCGCGCGGGTGACCCACGCCTGTCGGCACCCGGCTTCCTCTGGCTCGCCGATGCCCATCCGCCCGGCCGCGACTCGCTCTACGTCGACCGCGTCCACTACTCAGCGGCCTTCACCACCACCCTCGCCCAGGCGATCGCGCCGGTGCTCGATGCGCGCCTGTGCGAGGACCGGCGAGGCCCGGCCGAGCCGGCGTCCGGGAAACCTTGACGCGATGAACGGCGAGGCGGGCTTCCGTCGTCGAGAGGTGTGCGAGCTCTGCGGCTCGCGCCGCTCTCGCACGTTGCGCTCGCAGTCGCTGTCCGACCCTGCCCTGCGGAGCTTCCTGGACAGCTACTACGAAGGTAGGGTGCCGCTGGGCGCGGTCGAGGTTGGCCGGTACGAGGTCGCGACGTGCATCGACTGCGGCTTCGTCTGGCAAGTCGAGATCCTCGACGACCGGGGCATGGCTCTCCTCTACGGCAAGTGGATCAGCCCAGAGGCCAGCCGCGAGGCTCGCGAGCAATCCGACCTCGCGGTCTTCGCCGGCTACGCGCGGCAGGTCGAGCTCGTCGCGAGGCTGTGCGGCAAGCCGGCTCGGGAGACCGACGTCCTCGACTTCGGCATGGGCTGGGGGCGCTGGTGCCTCATGGCGAAGGCCTACGGCTTCCGGGTCGTGGGTCTGGAGACCTCGAACGAGCGCTTGGAGCACGCCGGCCGGCAGGGGATCCCCGTCCTTCCGAGCCTCGCGGCGGCAGGTCCGGAGCGCTTCGATTTCATCAACGCCGAGCAGGTCTTCGAGCACCTGCCGGATCCCCTGGCGACGCTGCGGCCGCTGGTCGCGAGCCTGCGCACCGGCGGCGCGGTGCGCGTCTCGGTGCCCGACTGCGCTGCGGCCATCCGCGAGCTGCGGGGCGACTGGCGCCCCCGCAAGGGCGCGCTCCAGCCCCTCGAGCACATCAACGGCTTCACCAACCGCACGCTGCGACGCTTCGGCCGCGCGGCTGGCCTCACCGTCCTGCCGCAGCCCTTCCTGCCTGGCCAGGGCCTGCTCGGCAAGTCCTACCGGAGGGGGCTGCTGCCCTGGCTCAAGAGCGTCGTCGGAGTGCCCTACCGAGCCTTCTGCGGCACCACGCTGTGGTTCCAGAAGGCAGCGCGGACAGACTGAACCTCATGTGCGGCATCGCCGGAGTCGTCGGACCTCGCCGCGCCGTCGAGCGGATGGAAGTCGAGGCGATGGCCAGCGCCCTCGCGCACCGCGGCCCGGACGGCGAGGGCTCCTGGAGCCAAGCGTTCCGTACCGGCGAACTGGAAGGCGCCGTTGCCTTCGGCCACCGCCGCCTCGCCATCCTCGATCTCTCGCCGCGCGGACGCCAGCCGATGGCCACGGCCGACGGCCGACTGACCGTCGCGCACAACGGCGAGATCTACAACTTCCTTGCCCTACGCGAGCAGTTGACCGCGCAGGGCCACGCCTTCCACACCGAGACCGACACCGAGGTGCTGCTCGCCGCCTACCGCGCCTGGGGAGAGGCCTGCCTGCACCGCTTCGTCGGCATGTTCGCCTTCGCGCTGTGGGACGGTGAGCGGCGAGAGCTGCTGCTGGCGCGCGATCGGCTCGGCATCAAGCCGCTTTTCTACTGCCATCGCGAGTCTGACGGCCTGCTCCTCTTCGCCTCCGAGCTCCGCGCCCTGCGCCGCCACCCAGCCTTCTCCGCAGAGATCGATCGCGCCGCCCTCGGTCGCTACCTCGCGCAGGGCTGCGTCACCGGGCCGGAGACCATCTACCGCGAGGCCCGGCGCCTGATGCCCGGCGAGCTGCTGCGCTGGCGCGCCGGACGGATCGAGGTCTCGCGCTACTGGAGCCCCTTCGACTCGAGCGCGGAGCCGCCGGGCGACTTCGCGGAGGCGGTGGCCGAGCTCGAGCGACTGCTCCTGCAAGCGGTGCGCGATCGGCTGATCGCCGACGTGCCCCTCGGCGCCTTCCTCTCCGGCGGCGTCGATTCCTCGACGGTGGTCGCCCTGATGCAGGAGGCGACCGCCGGGGCCGTGCGCACCTTCACCATCGGCTTCGACGACCCCGCCTTCGACGAGAGCGGGCACGCTCGGGCAGTGGCGGAGCACCTCGGAACCCGACACACCGAGCTGCGCGTCGATCGCGCGACGGCCCTGGCCGTCGTGCACGAGCTGCCCGAGCTCTTCGACGAACCCTTCGGCGACGCCTCGGCGATCCCCACCCTGCTCGTGTCCCGCCTGGCGCGCCGAGACGTGACCGTCGCGCTCTCCGGCGACGGCGGCGACGAGCTCTTCGGCGGCTACAGCCGCTACCGGCGCCTGCGCGCGCTCGAGCGACTCTTCCTCCTGCCAGCTCCACTGCGCAAGGCCTTGGCGACGGCGGGCTCGCTGATCCCACACGCTGCGCTGCGCCGGCATGCTCGTCTCTTGCGCGAGCCCGATCTGGGCCGCGCGGCCGAGCGGATCACGGCTCGTTTCCCCTCCGAGCTGCTGGTCCGCTCGGCCGGCGACGGCGCCGGGACGCCGCGGGGGGAGTACCTGCGCGCCTTCGCCGAGGCGCCGGGTGGCGCGGCGCAGCGAGCCATGTTCGCCGATCTCCGCACCTATCTGGCCGACGACATCCTGGTGAAGCTCGACCGGGCCACCATGTCCGTGGGGCTCGAAGGGCGTGTGCCGTTGCTCGATCATCGCGTCGTGCGCTTCGTGCTCTCGCTGCCGCTCGACTGGCTGTGGCGCGACGGCCAGACGAAGGCGCCCCTGCGACCCATCCTCCATCGACGGGTACCGCCCGCACTGGTCAATCGACCGAAGAGCGGCTTCGGCTTTCCGGTGTTCGGCCTCCTAGCGGATGAGCTCGTGCGCTGGACCAGCAAGTACTTCGACCGGGCGCGGCTGGCCGAGGAGGGTCTGCTCGACCCCGACGGGGTTCTACGGCTGCTGGACGGCTTCGACCCCACGGACTCGGTCTCCACCAAGGGTTTCTGGCACCTGGTGTGCTTCGAGCGCTGGTTCGCCCGCGTCCACCGCGGTGAACGGGGCGACTGACGGATGCGCATCCTCTATTTGTCGTCCTCCTACGTCCCCTCGCGGCGCGCCGACGGTCTCCAGGTGATGCGCATGTGCGCTGCCCTGGCGCGACAGGGGCACGAGGTCCGCCTGGTGACCAAGCATTGCCCGAGCCGGGAGGAGCCGGGCGTCGCCGACGTGCACGATTTCTACGGTGTGACGCAAAGCTTCGCGTTGCTCCCTCTGTCGCGACCGGTGCGGCGCGGCGGCGGTCTCGTCTTCGCCTGGCTCCTGCGGCGGCTGCTGGCGGCCGAGCGTGGGGTCACGGACCTCGCCTACTGCCGCGACGCCCTCGGCGCCTGGCAGGCTGACCGGGCGAGGCTGCCGTTCGTCTTCGAGGCCCACGTGCCACCCCAGGGAGCCCCGCTCGCCCGGCTGCACCGGCGCTTCCTCGCTTCGCCGCGCTGCCGCGCCCTGATCGTCATCTCCGAGGCCCTCGCCGAGCGCCTGCGGACCACGTTGCCTCTCCGTGCCGGCCTGCCGGTGGTGGTGGCCGCCGACGCGGCGGATCCGATGCCGGCGGCGGCCCGCCCGTTGCCGAGCTCGGCCCTGGCGGAGGCCAGCGAGCTGCACGTCGGCTACGTGGGTCAACTCTACCCCGGCAAGGGGGTCGACCTGGTCATCTCCTTGGCCGGGTTGGCGCCGGAATCGAAGTTCCACCTCATCGGCGGCGAGGAGGACGCTCTTGCCGCGCTGCGCGGCCGCGCCCTTCCCAGCAACGTGATCCTGCACGGCTTCGTGCCGCCGGCCCTGCTGCCGGCCTACTATCAGCGCCTCGATGTCCTTCTGCTCCCCTACCAGCGCCGGGTCTCCGGCGCGACGGGCCGCACGGACCTGGCGGCCTGGATGTCGCCCATGAAGATGTTCGAAGCGATGGCGGCCGGCAAGGCGATCCTCGCTTCCGACCTGCCGGTGCTGCGGGAGGTGCTGGCGCCCGAGGGCAACGCTCTGTTGTTGCCACCGGACGCGGTCGCCGCCTGGGCCGCCGCGCTCGGCCGTCTCGAGGGCGACGCGGAGTTGCGCCATCGGCTCGGCGAGCGCGCGCGGGCCGACTTCGAAGCTCGCTACACCTGGGACGCTCGGGCGGCCAAGGTACTCGATGCGATCGCCGGCTGAGCCGCGCAAGCTCCTCGTTTTCCGCGAGGACCTCGGGCAGGGTGGAGCCGACCGCGTGACCCTGACGCTGCTCACCGCCATGGCGCGGGAGCGGTTCACCCCTACCTTGGCCCTGGCGCGTGCGGAAGGTTGCTTGCTGCCCGAGCTCCCGGCCACGGTGCCTCTGCGGGTACTCGGTGCCACCCGGTTGCGCCGCTCCTGGCGGCCGCTCGCCGAGCTACTGCGGCGCGAGGTGCCCGACATCCTGTTCTCGACTTCGAGCGGAGCCAACGTCGCCGCCGTGCTCGCGGCGCGGGCGGCCGGGTTCGGCGGCCGGCTTGTGCTGTCGGAGCGCAACGGGCTGGTCCGCGACCAGCCACGGGTGAAGCTCTGGCCACTGCTCGCCCTCAAGCGCTGGCTCTACCCTCGTGCCCACGCCGTCACCGCGGTCTCGGAGGGTGTTCGTCAGGACCTCATCCGGCGGCTGCGGCTGCGTCCCGATCGAGTCCACACCACCTACAACCCGGTGGTGACGACGGATCTCGCCGCGGCGGCGGCGGCGCCCCTCGAGCATCCCTGGGCGGGCGACCCTGGCCCGTGGCTGCTGGCAGCCGGAAGGCTCGAGCCCGCCAAGGACTTCGCCACCCTGCTGGCCGCGCTGCGCCGTCTCCACGAGCGTCACCCTGCGCGCCTCGTCGTCCTGGGCGAGGGCTCGCAGCGAGAGCCGCTCATGGCGCTCGCCGAACAACTCGGTTGCGCCGAGGCCGTCGCTTTCCCCGGCTTCGACCCCAACCCCTATCGCTGGATGCGTCGCTGTACGGTCTTCGTGCTCTCGTCGCGCTTCGAGGGCCTCCCGGGCGTGCTGATCCAGGCGATGGCCTGCGGCGCGCCGGTGGTCGCCACGAACTGCCCGTTCGGCCCCGCGGAAATCGTCGAGCACGGCGTCAACGGCATACTGGTGCCGGTCGGTGACGCGGAGGGACTCGCGGGAGCGCTCTCCGGGTTGCTCGACGATCCAGCGGCGCGGGCGTCGATGGCCGCCCGCGGCCGGGAGACGAGCGCACGCTTCCGACTCGACGCCATCCTCCCCCGCTACGAAGAGATCCTGCTCGGCGAGCCGGACGAGCGAGCGGTTTCGACTCGACGCCCTCCTTCTCCCCTCCTACAAGGGGATCCTGCTCGGCGGCCGGTGAGCGCGCTCAAGGTCGCCTTGATCGGCGCCGGCCACATC
>CAYXXN010000010.1:0-12318 GCA_964469055.1 uncultured Thermoanaerobaculia bacterium | reverse complement strand
CTATCGACCTCGGACCGGCGATAGGTCTTCCAGTCGCCGAGGCCCACGTCGCTGGATGGCGCCGTGCGCCGGGCTGTCGGGTCGAGGGCGTCTTCGACATCGCGGCCGAGTTCGCCGCCCAGCGGGCGCGGCGGTTCGGGCTGCCCCGTGTCTTCACCAACCTCGAGGAGGCCCTGGCAGCGGCTGACGTGGTCGACATCTGTACGCCGCCCGAGACCCACGCCGAGATCGTCGAGCGGGCCGCCCGGGCGGGCCGGCACCTGTTGGTCGAGAAGCCGGTCGTCACCAACCTCGCCGACTGGGACCGGCTGCGGCCGCACCTGGAGGTTTCGCCGGGACGGCTGTGCGTGGTCCACAACATCAACTTCTTGCGCGGCGTGCTGCGAGCCAAGCACTGGCTGGCGGCCGGCCGCATCGGCCGCCTGCTGCGCCTCGACCACCGCTTTCTGACCCATCCCGAGGCCGACCGGATGCTGGCGCGGCCACACTGGTCTCACGAGCTGCCGGGCGGGCGCTGGTTCGAGACGCTGCCTCATGCGCTCTATCTGATCCACACGTTCGCCGGCCCCCTCGCCGTCACCCATGTCGCGGCACGGCGCACGCCTTCCGCCCCACCGGGCGTGCCGGCCGACGAGGTCGCGATCACTTTCGAGGGCGAGACATGCCTGGCCAACGTGCACTACTCGGCCAACTGCCCGGCGAACCGGCGAACGTTCGTCCTCGAGGGAAGCGAGGGGTGCATCGACATCGACATCTTGTCGGGCGCTGCCCGGCTGTCGCGTCGCCGCGACACTCGTTGGCGGCGCGCGCTCGGACCCGGTCTGACGGAGCCGCTCGCGGAGCTGGCGCGCGCCGTGCCGGAGCGTGCGCTCACGCTCGCGGATCGGCTGGGCGGCGTCACTCCCCATGCCCGTTTGATCGCCGCCTTTGCCCGCCACCTCCACGACGAGGCTCCTTCGCCCACACCCCTGGCGGAGGTCGACTACGTGGTGCGCCAGTGCGACGCGATCGGCCGGGCCATCGATCGGCAGGCGTGGGGGGCCCGTGCCGCGGGTTGACTTCGTCATCTCGAACGATCGCCACCACGTGGCGATGATGCTGCCCGTCGCCCGCGAACTCGCCGACGAACGGGGCTACGTCTGCCGGTTCCTATCGCTCTGCGAGCTGCGGGGCCTGCCCACGCCCGTCGAGCGCCTCGCCGCCGCGAAGCTGCCCGTGGAGCGCTTGCTGCCGCCCAGGCTGCGCTCCTCGCCGACCCGGGGGAGAACCGGGGGCGGCCGCGCCTCGGCCCTGCGCCGGTGGGCGCGTCGAGTTGCCTGGCAGGCGATCTTACGACCACGCTTCGCGCGACAGTTCGCGTCGCCGCCCGATCTGGTCGTCGTCCCCAACGACGCCGCTTTCCCCTACGATCGGCTGGCGGCTTCGCTCCGCCGGCGCGGCATCCCCTTCCTGCTCCTGCAGGAAGGGACCCGCTTCCCGCTGCCGGCCGTCGAGGAGGGCCGTCCTTACGGCGGCGGCGGCGCCATCGCGGTGGCGGCCTGGGGCGTGGCGAGCGGCGAGTACTTCGCCAGTGCCGGTGTTCCGGTCGAGCGCATCCACCTGACGGGCTCGCCCCGTTTCGACGGTCTCGACGCCGAGGACTGGGAATCGGCGGCTGCGGCTCTGCGCTCACGTCTCGGAATCGCCGGGCCGTTGCTCCTCCTGGTGAGCAACCCCGTCGACGACCAAGGGTTCTGCACGACGAAGGAGAAACTCGTCCTGTTCGAACGCTTTCTGACCGGTCTCGCGCCGCTGCAGTCCACGACATCCTTGACCTCGGTGATCAAGCTCCACGCTCGCGAGGCGGCCGCGGATTTCGCGGCCATCGCGCATCGGGCGGGCGTGGCCGAGCGCACTAGAATCCTCACCGATGCGCCCCTACCGCCCCTCCTCGCTGCTGCCTCGGCGGTGGTCATCCTGACCTCGACCGTCGGGCTCGAGGCGCTGCGCGCCGGCAAGCGCCTGGGGGTGCTGGAGATTCCCGGGTTCGGGTTCGTGCACGACTACGTGAGCTCTGGAGCAGCGGTGGGGCTCGTCTGGAACCGCCCGATGCACGAGCAGGTTGCTCACCTGTTGCGCGAAGACGCGACCGCGACGGCGAGCGCCCTTGCCTACCTGCGGCGTCACCTTGCCGTGGGCGAAGGCGCCAGTCAGCGCGTCGCTCGGCTGATCGTCGATCTGGTGGGGGCCGACCGTGTGGGCTGAGGCGGGGCAGCTGCCACGACGCTTTCGGCTGCTGCTGCCGCCTCTCGTGGCGAGCGCCTTCCTCACCGAAACGAAGCTCGTCCCGTTCCTGCGCAACAACGTGACGCTGTTCGAGGTCCTGGGCGGGGTCATGATCGTCGCGGCGCTGCTCGTGCCCGCCGTGCGGCGCCCGCTGCGCTTCCATCCTGTCATCCGCGTGCTCGCCGTCCTCTTTCTGTTCGCGGCCCTCTCGCTGGTCAACATCCAGCCTTCCCGTCTCTTCTACGGCGGCGTACAGTTGGCCATCCTCGGTTTCCTACTGTGCTTCCTGGTCGCCTCGGAGAACCTGTTCGCCACCTACCGCGTGACCCCGGCCTATCTGCTCCGCCTGGTCACCTACGCGGTCCTGCTCGTCGGGCCGTGGGTGATCTGGGAGGGCCTCCAAGCCGAGGGTGACATCCAAGCCGTCGGACCGTTCCGGAACCGTGCGCACATGGGCAGCTACATGCTGACCGCCCTGTGGATGGCGCTCGCGTACGCCCAGTGGCCCGGGCTGCGGCGGCGCGATCGCTTGGCGGCGTACGGTGCCCTGGCGCTCGCGCTCTACGCCATCGCGGTGTCCGGCCGACGCTCGGTCTACCTATCCCTGTTCCTGGGGCTCGCCTCACTGGTCGTGGGCTTCCTCGTGGTCCAGCGCCGGCGCCGAGGCAAGGCCTTGGTCAGCATCCTCTTCGCTGGCGGCGTGCTGTTCTTCGTGTACTCGTATCTGGCGAGATTCATCCCGCAGGCGGCGTTCTTCCACGAACGGGTGCACATGATCGACGACCGCCTGGCGCAAGCTGTGGGTGTGAGCGAGGAAGAGGCTACCGACGACAGTTTCTTCACCCTGCAACAAGAGGCCGTCCGGCTGGCCTTCACCTCCCATCCGCTGCTCGGCATCGGTTGGGGCGGTTTCGCCAAGAGCCAATGGTCCCCTACCGGACACGAGGTCCATAGCACGCCCCTGCGCTTCGTCGCCGAAATGGGCTTGCTGGGAGTCGTGCTCTACCCGATCCTGATGGGGCTGGTCGCTGCCGCGGCATGGCACGCCTTCGTGCGCCTACAGGCTACGCCCTACGGCGGGACGGCCTTCACGCTCCTCATCGGCTTGGCGAGTCTGTGCGTGAGCTACCTCTACAACCGCCACATCACCGAACGAACCTTCTGGCTGCTGCTGGTGGTGCTGATCGCCCAAGAGGCCTTCTCGCGGGCCTGGGCACGCCGGGCGCGTACGATGCTCCCCGGGAGGCGGATCGCCGGCGGACGCCTGGCCGTTCAGCCCGGGCCGCACCCGGCCGCCCGCGAACGTCTCGCTTCCGGCCGCTGAGAAGCTCTCGTGGCCACTCGGCTCGCCGTCGTCGTCACTGAGGGCCTGACCGCGGCGGCACTGATGCAAGGACAACTGCGCTTCCTCGGCGAGCGCGGCTTCGACGTGCATCTGCTGGCCGCCCCTGGCCCCGACCTCGAGCGCGCCGCCGATCGCGAAGGGGTGACTCCGCATGCCGTGAGAATGCGGCGCGAGATCCATCCGGTGGCCGACCTCTCCAGCCTGGCGAGCCTGGCGCGCACGCTGCGACGCCTCCGTCCCGCGATCGTCAACGCCGGAACGCCGAAGGGCGGCGTTCTCGGCACCATGGCGGCGGCGATGGTCAGGACGCCGTGCCGGATCTACACCCTGCGCGGGCTGCGGCTGGAGACCGTGCAGGGCCCGCGTCGAGTGCTGCTCGCAGCCAGCGAGCGCGTCGCCATGCGGTTGACCCAGCGGGTCGTCTGCGTCAGCGAGAGCTTGCGGCAGAGGGTCTTGGATCTCGGACTGGTTGGGGCAGCGAAGACCCGCGTCCTCGGCCAGGGCTCCTCGAACGGAGTCGACGTCGAGCGCTTTCGGCCCCGAGCCGCCGCCGATTCCGAACCCTCCATCCTTCGCACCGAGCTCGGGCTGGCCGCCGACGCCGAGGTGGTGGGGTTCGTGGGTCGCTTCACGCGCGACAAAGGCCTGGCCGATCTTCTCGCTGCCTTCGAGGAAGTGGCCGGGCGGCGTCCACGAGCTCGTCTGCTCCTCCTCGGGGATTTCGAGGCCGGTGATCCCCTTCCAGCCGCGACCGTCGAGAGGCTCCGTAGCGATTCGCGGATCGTGCGTCCGGGCTTCGTGGCGGATGCGGCGCCCTACTATCGGGTGATGGACGTTCTCGCCTTTCCTTCCTACCGCGAAGGTTTTCCCAACGCCCCACTGGAAGCGGCGGCGTCGGGCATCCCCGTCGCCGCCTACGCCGCCACGGGCACGGTCGACGCGGTCCTCGACGGCCGGACGGGCACGCTCGTGACCCCCGGCGACACCGGGGCTCTGGCGCGGGCGCTGACGAGCTACCTCGAAGGTCGTGAGCGGCAGCTCGACCACGGTGCCGCCGGTCGCCGCCGCGCCGAAGAGCACTTTCGTCGGGAGCTGATTTGGCACGAGTGGGAGAATCTGTACCGCGACCTGCTCGCTGAGCGCCGACCGTGAGCCTGCGGCCCACCTCACCCACCTGTTTCTACCGACGGCGGGGCAAGCGTCTGCTCGACCTGGCGCTCGTGCTCGTGGGCCTGCCCCTGACGGCGTTGCCGCTCGCCATCGCCGCGCTCGCCGTGCGACGCGGGCTGGGAGCGCCCGTGCTCTTCCGGCAACAGCGACCAGGGCTCCACGAGCAGCCGTTCACGCTGCTCAAGCTCCGCACCATGCGGGGGGCGGGGGAAGACGTGGAGCAGCCGCTGGCCGACGCGGCTCGGCTGACTCAGCTGGGTAGCTTTCTGCGGCGAACGAGCCTCGACGAGCTGCCCGAGTTGTGGAACGTGCTGCGGGGAGACATGAGCCTGGTCGGCCCGCGGCCCCTGCTCATGGAGTATCTCGACCTCTACTCTCCGGAGCAGCGCCGGCGCCACGCGGTGCGTCCGGGCATCACCGGTTGGGCACAGGTCCACGGCCGCAACACGGTGAGCTGGCCCGAGAGGTTCCGCTACGACCTCGACTATGTCGACGGCCTCTCCCTGCGCGTGGACCTCGGTATCCTCTGGCGCACGGCCTGGAAGGTCGTGCGCGGCGAAGGGGTCAGTTTCCAGGGTCACGCCACCATGCCCAGGTTCCAGGGGGAGCGCGATGTCTCGTGAACTCGCCGTGGTCGTGGTCGGCGCCGGCGGCCACGCGAAGGTCGTGCTCGCGACGCTGCTCGCCACCGGCCGACGGGCCGTCGCCGTCCTCGACGATGACCCGAGTCGCTGGGGACAGCTGCTGCTCGGCCATCCGGTGAGCGGTCCGATCGAGGCTGCTCGCATCACGGGCCACCACGCCGTGCTCGCGATCGGCGACAACGCGGTCCGTCACCGTCTCGCTGACGCCCTCTCGGGAGAGTGGCTGACCGTCGTCCACCCGCAAGCGATCGTCGATCCGGGCGCCAACCTCGGCCCGGGGAGCGTCATCTTCGCAGGCGCCGCCGTGCAGCCGGGTGCACGGCTCGGGGCGCACGTCATCGTCAACACCGGCGCCAGCGTCGATCACGACTGCGAGGTCGCAGACTTCGTCCACCTCGGACCAGGGTGCCGCCTCGGCGGCGAGGTGCGGGTGGGCACGGGCGCCTTGCTCGGCATCGGCAGCTGCGTTGTGCCCGGCGTCGCCGTCGGTGCCTGGGCGACGGTCGGCGCGGGGGCCGCCGTGATCCGCAACGTAGCCGCCGGCGAGGTCGTGGCTGGCGTGCCGGCACGCCCGCTGCGACCATGACGCGCCTCTACCTCTCCCCACCCCACTTGGGCGAGCGCGAGCTCGAGCTGGTGCGGGACGCCTTCGCATCGAACTGGATCGCGCCGCTGGGACCGCACGTCGATGCCTTCGAGCGCGAGCTGGGAGAGGCGGTCGGGGCGCCGCACGTCGCAGCGCTCTCGTCGGGGACCGCGGCCCTGCACTTGGCGCTGCTCCTCGCTGGCGTCGAGCCGGGCGACGAGGTGCTCTGCTCGGATCTCACCTTCGTCGCCACCGCGAACGCCATCGGCTATGTCGGCGCGCGCCCCGTCTTCATCGACGCCCAACCCGAGACCTGGTGCATGGACCCCGCGGCACTCGCCGAGGAGCTCGCCGAGTGCCGGCGGCGCGGCGGCGTGCCCAAGGCGGCCGTGGTGGTCGATCTCTACGGCCAGAGTGCCGATTGGGAGCCCATCCTCGCGGTCTGCGCCGAGCAGGGTGTGCAGGTGATCGAGGACGCCGCCGAGGCGCTGGGCGCCACCTACCGCAGTCGACCGGTGGGCGGCTTCGGCCGGTTCGGCATCCTCTCCTTCAACGGCAACAAGATCATCACCACCTCGGGCGGCGGCGCGCTCGTTAGCCACGACGGCGAGGCGATCCGCAAGGCTCGCTTCCTCGCTACCCAGGCGCGCGATCCGGCGCCCCACTACGAGCACTCGACGGTGGGCTACAACTACCGGCTCTCGAACATCCTCGCCGCCATCGGTCGCGGCCAGCTCGCCGTCCTCGAGCACCGCGTGGCAGCGCGCCGGCGCAACTTCGCGGCCTATGCCGAGGCGCTCTCCGACCTGCCGGGCCTCGAGTTCATGCCCGAGGCCGCCTACGGCACGAGCACGCGCTGGCTCACCTGTCTCACCATCGACCCGGAGGCCTTCGGCGCCGATCGCGAGGTTGTCCGTCTCGCCCTCGAGGCGGACGACATCGAAGCTCGTCCCGTGTGGAAGCCGATGCATGCTCAGCCACTCTTCGCCGGCTGCCGCTTCCGGGGCAACGGCGTCGGATCGCGCCTGTTCGAGCGCGGGCTGTGCCTCCCCTCCGGTTCCGACCTCACGGACTCGGAGCGCGGCAGGGTGATCGCCATCGTCCGCCGCTGCTGCCGCGCGGCGGGCTGAGGAAGTGCAGGTGACACCGCGGCCCGCCTCGGGCTTTCGGTTCCGGCCACCACCGATGGAGATCTCGGCGGCGGCACGATGGGCGCTGCTGCGGGCCTTCGGGCCGGCCGCGGCGGCGGCACCCGCGGTCGAGCCAGAGAAGGCCTGGGCGCAGGCCGCAGCGCTCGGCATAGCGCCGCGGATCGGCACGCGCATTGCCAGCGCGCAACTGATCGACGAGTTGGGTGAGAGGGGGGCCCAGCGCTTCACGGCGGCGCGCCGGGCCACGGCTTCGGCGGCCCTGCGCTACGAGCAGCTGGCGGCCGACCTGGGAGAGCTCGCCGCCGAACGCAGGATCCCGCTCGTGTTCCTGAAGGGCATCGCCTTGCAGCTGGGAGGCTACTGCTCGCCGGGGGAGCGCCCGTTCGGCGACCTCGATTGCCTGGCCCCGGAGCGGGAGGCGCGCGACCTCTTCCGCGTGCTCGTCGAACGCGGCTTCGTCCCCGGACGCGCCCCAACCAACGAGCAGCATCTGCCGGCGCTCGCTGCGCCGGGCTGGGGGGCCGTCGACCTCCATTTCGCGCTGCGCGGCGTGTGGCATCCGAGCGGCGAGTGGTGGACCGCAGGCCGGCTCCTCGAGGAGGGCCTGGCGCGCCCCACGCCGGCCCTGCCGGGCACCTACATCCCCGACCCCGACGTTCTCGCGGCGCATACTCTGGTCCACGGCATCGACCAGCATGGCCTCGCGCCCGGGCGTCACGGGCTGCTCCGGATGCTGGGGGACTTGACCCGTCTGCTGCCCGGCGAGCAGGACGGAGCGCGATTCCTGTCGGCGGCGAGAGCCTGGATCGCCCCGAGCGTCAGTCCCGAGGAAGCGGTCGCAGCCCTCGCCCTCACACGAAGACTCACCTCCGGCGAAGTAACCTCCGGCAGCGAGCACGCCGATCCTCCGGGCCGACTGCTCCGCCACTTGCTCGCGGTCGCCACGGACGAGGACTACCAGCATGCTGGTCGCTGGCGCAACCTGCGGCTCCGCCTGCGGCGAGCGGCCGACCGGGGGGCTCTGCTGCGGTATATTCGCCGCAAGCTCCTCCGGCGCCGATGACTCAGCTCGACGACGAGACGACTTCGCCCACCCGGCGCGACGAGTCCGCCGGCGGCGGCGTGGAGGCCCCCTTCTGGAGCCGCCACCTGCGGCGCGACGTCCAGTACGGCCTCGATTTGCTCATCCTCGTCGCCGCCTTCGCGCTCGCCTACCTGCTGCGTTTCGACTTCTCCGTGCCGGCCGAGTGGATCGAGCGCGGCCTCGTGCAGCTGCCAGTCGTCGTGCTCCTCCAGGTCTCCGTCCTGCTCTCCTCCGGCATCCATCGCTTCGTCTGGCGTTACGTCGGCATGACCGAGATCGCCGCCTTCCTGCGCGGCGCCGCCTACTCGGCCACTCCCCTGCTGCTGCTGCGCCTCGGCCTGCCGGATCGCTTCGAGGTCTGGCGGATGCCTCTCTCCGTGATCTTGATGGACTCCGTCCTCGCTTTCGGCGGCCTGCTCGCTCTGCGCGTCCTGCGCCGGTCGCTCTACGAGCGCTACGAACGGGAGCGACGCTGGGCCGCAGGCGCTCAGGGGCGCCCGAAGCAAGTGCTGCTGGTCGGCGCCGGCCGGGCCGGCGTGGCAGCGGCGCGGGAGATCGCCGGCCGCGGCGACACCGGCATCGAGGTCGTGGGCTTCGTCGACGACGACCCAGCCAAGCGCGGCTCGGTGATCCAGGGCGTGCGCGTGCTGGGCACGACGGGCGACCTGCCGGCCCTGGCCGAGGCCCACCGGGTCGAACGGGTGATCATCACGATGGCCGCGGTCGGTGCGCCGACCATCCGCCGCATCGTGGCCCTCTGCGAGGCCGCCCGCCTGCGGGTGCAGATCATCCCGGGGCTCTACGAGATCCTGCAGGAGAAGGTGGCGATCAGCCGCTTCCGGGACGTCGAGATCGAGGACCTGCTCGGCCGCGAGCCCGTGGAGCTCGACGAGGAGAGGCTGGGGGTCTTCCTGACCGGCAAGACGGTGTTGGTCACCGGCGCGGGGGGCTCGATCGGCGCCGAGCTGGCGCGGCAGGCGGCGCGCTTCCATCCGGCGTGCCTGCTGCTCCTCGAGCGCTCCGAGGGCGGCCTCTTCGACGTCGACCGCGAGCTCTCACGGCTGTGGCCGGGAGCGCGGATCGAGAGCACCGTCGGCGACATCGGCGACCCGCACCGCATGCAATCCTTGTTCGCCACCTTCCAGCCGCAGGTCGTCCTGCACGCCGCCGCCCACAAGCACGTGCCGCTGATGGAGGATAACCCCACGGAGGCGGTGCGCAACAACGTGCTCGCGACGCATACGCTGGCCGAGGTCGCCGGCCGCCAAGGGGTCGAGGCCTTCGTTCTCGTCTCCACCGACAAGGCGGTGCGCCCGAGCTCGGTCATGGGTGCCTCCAAGCGCCTGGCCGAGCTGGTGATCCAGGAGCTGCAGGGCCAGTACGCCGGCACCCGCTTCGTGGCCGTGCGCTTCGGCAACGTGATGGGATCGGCTGGCTCCGTCGTCCCCATCTTCCGCGAGCAGATCCGCCGGGGCGGGCCGGTGACGGTGACCCATCCCGAGGCCACCCGTTACTTCATGACCATCCCCGAGGCGGCGCAGCTGGTGCTCGAGGCCGGGGCGATCGGTGCCGCCGGCGAGATCCTGGTGCTGGACATGGGGCGCCCGGTCTCCATCCTCGAGCTGGCCAAGGACATGATCACGCTCTCGGGCTTCAAGCCCTTCGAGGAAGTGCCGATCACCTTCACCGGCCTGCGACCCGGCGAGAAGCTCGTCGAGGAGATCGAGCTGGCCGGCGAGGAACTCGACCGCACCCGCCACCCCAAGATCCTCGTCGGCCGCGTGGCGCCCCATGCCGCCGGCGAGCTGCGCGCCGCCCTGGCGCGTCTGCGGGCCCTGGTCGACGCCGGCGACGGCAAGGCCGTTCGCGCCGCCCTCGGCGCCCTGCTCCCCGAAGCGCGGCTCGAGCCGACCGACGCCGCGGCGCGCGCCTTCGAAGGACTCGCCGCCGAGTACCTGAACTGACGCATGTCGATTCCCTCGCTCGACGGCGTCGCCGTCCTGGTGACCGGCGGCGCGGGGTTCATCGGCTCGCACCTGGTCGACGCCCTGCTCGCGCGTGGCGCGAGCGTGCGGGTGCTCGACAACTTCGCGACCGGCAAGGGCGCCAACCTCGCGCACTGCCGGGACCGCATCACGCTCGTGGAAGGTGATCTGCGGGACACCGAGGCCTGTCGGCGAGCCTGCGCCGGCTGCCGCTACGTCTTTCACCAGGCGGCACTGGGCTCGGTGCCGCGCTCCGTCGACGACCCCGCGACGACCGTCGCCGTCAACGTCCTGGGCAGCTCCATCCTGTTCAAGGCGGCACTCGATGCCGGCGTCGAGCGCGTCGTCTACGCCTCGTCGTCGAGCGTTTACGGGGACAGCGACGAGCTGCCCAAGCAGGAGGGTCGCGAGGGACGACCCCTCTCCCCCTACGCCGCCTCCAAGGTGGCGACGGAGGAGCTGGCGGCGGCCTTCGCGGCGACCTACGGCTCGACGCTCGTCGGCCTGCGCTACTTCAACGTCTACGGTCCCCGCCAGGATCCCGATGGGCCCTACGCCGCCGTCGTGCCTCGTTTCATCGCCGCTTGTCTCGCGGCAGTGCCCTGCGAGATCCACGGTGACGGCGAGCAGAGCCGCGACTTCACCTACGTCGAGGACGCCGTAACCGCCAACCTGCTGGCCGCCGGCGCGGCGGCGGGCGCCGCGGGCGCCTCGGCGGTCAACGTCGGCGGCGGCGCGCGCACGACGATCCACGAGCTCGCCGCCGCGGTCGGCGCGGCGACCGGTAGTCGCCGCGAGCCCCGCCACCTGCCGCCTCGCCCCGGGGACATGCGGCATTCGCTCGCCGACCTCCAACGGGCAGAGACCCTGCTCGGGTACCAGCCAACCTGGTCCCTGACGGCAGGGTTGGCCGCCTCGGTGCCGCACTACGCCTCGCCAGCATCGCTGGCCGGATAGAGCCGCTCTCTCACGCGAAAACTCGTGAAGCTGAGCGTCATCATCCCCTTCTTCAACGAGCGCTACCTGCTCGCCGAGGTGGTCTCCCGGGTGCTCGCCCAGCGCCTCGACCGAATCGGCGAGATCGAGCTGCTGCTGGTCGACGATGCCTCCACCGACGGCTCAGGGGAGATCGCGGCGCGGCTCGCCGACCGTCACCCCGAGCTGCGGGCGCTGCGGCACGAGCGGAATCGAGGCAAGGGCGCGGCCCTACGGACCGGCATCGACGAGGCGAGCGGCGACCTCATCCTCATCCAGGACGCCGACCTCGAGTACTACCCGGAGGACTATCCGGCCCTGCTGCGCCCTTTCTTCGAGAGCGGCGCCGACGTGGTCTACGGCTCGCGGTTCTTGAGCGGGCCCTACCGGCGAGTCCTCTATTTCCGGCACATGCTCGGCAACCGCCTGCTCACCTTCACCAGCAACCTCTTCACCGACTTGAACCTGACGGACGTCGAGACCTGCTACAAGGTCTTCCGCGCTCCCTTGCTCAAGTCCTTGCCGCTGCGCAGCGACGATTTCGCCTTCGAGATCGAGGTCACCGCCAAGGTCGCCAAGCGCAACGCCCGCATCTTCGAGGTGCCGGTGCGCTACGCCGGCCGCACCTATCAAGAGGGCAAGAAGATCCGCTGGACGGACGGCGTCAAGGCGCTCGCCGCCATCCTGCGGTTCTGGCTGATCGACGACGTCTACAAGCCGGACGCGGTCGGCGCCGTCATCTTGCGGGATCTCGAGCGGGCCCGGCGCTTCAACCGCTGGATGGCCGACAGCATCCGCGACGCCGTGGGCTCGCGGGTCCTCGAGATCGGGGCGGGGATCGGCAACATCACCACCCAGTTGCTGCCGCGCGATCGCTACCTGGCGAGCGACGTCGAGCCCGCCTACCTCGACTACCTCGAGAGCTTGACGACCGGCCGCCCCTACCTCGAGGTGTCGCCGCTGGATGCCTCGGACGCGGCGGCCTTCGCGCCCCTGGCCGGACAGTTCGACTCCGTGGTCTGCCTCAACGTGCTCGAGCACGTCCAGGATCCACTGGAGGCGTTGCGGAATCTCTGGACCGCCCTCGAACCCGGAGGGCGCCTGCTGCTCTAC
>CAYXXN010000009.1:0-29499 GCA_964469055.1 uncultured Thermoanaerobaculia bacterium | reverse complement strand
GACGGTGGAGGGACCCGGCGGATCCGCGGGGGGCGTCTGGGTCACCGCCACCGTCGCCAGTCCGCCGAACCCGAGTACGACGCCCACTGCGATACCGGCGAAGACGGCGAGCCAACACACGAGGCCCCACTCCCCAGCCAGCATCTCCCGTGGGCCGCAGCCGGAGACTTTGAGCAGGCCGATCGCCGGCAGGAGGCAAACGGCGGCAAGGAGGACGAAGGCACCGATCTCCGAGACGCGTTCACCGGCGTCGAAGAAATCCGGCCAGTCGGGAAGCTCGGTTGCGCCCTCCATCGTCGTCCGCACGATGGCGAGCAGAAGGCCCGGGGCAAGCGCCAGAACGGCGATGTAGGCCAGCGACGGCCAGAAGGCGAGCGCCGCCGACGGCAAGTTGCGCAACACGGCGACGGCAACCCAGCCGAAGAAGAGGTAGCGGCCCAGCCCGCGCAGCGGGTAGCCCAGGGCCTCGCGGAGCCCGTAGACGGCGCCCCGGAGCCGTTGGCGCTCGCGCTCCGGCGTGGTCGCCGGCCCCCGCGCGGCGAGCGGCAGGGCGCGCTCGCCACACAGACGACAGAAGAGGAGGCGATGCCCCTCCTCGACACACTCGTCGCACAGCGTCTTGCCGCAGCCGTCGCAGGCGAAAGCCGCCGCGCGGTCCGGATGGCGAGCGCAGGACGCCGGCACCTACGATCCCTCCACCCGAAGCGGCCGGCCTCCGGGCCGACCAATCAGGCCCCGCAGCAAACGGAGGGCACCCGACCACCCCACGGCCGAGACCGGCCGCTCGCGCACGTGAATGGCGAGGAGACGCGCGAAGAGCTCGGGCTCGGCCGCCAGCGTGGCGAGCAGGCGCCTGCGCAGTCGCGGCCGACGCTCGAAGAAGAGGAGCGCCCGGATGATCGCGAACGGCAGCGCCGCGCTGCGTCGCACTTCCCGCGCGTAGGGCGCGAGATTGCCCGCCGCGAGGGCTGAGGCGAGGCTCCGCGCCTGGGCGAGACCCAGCGAGAGCCCCTCGCCGGTGATCGCGTCGCGGTAGCCGGCGGCATCGCCCACCAGGGCGACATTACCGCGCGCCACACCTGCCGGCCGCTGATCGAGCGGCCCGGCGCCGCGGTCGCGGGAGGTGACCTCGGCGCCGGTGAGGCGGGAGGCGAGGGTTGGGAATTGGGCGAGCAGACCGTCGAAATCCGCCGTCTCGCCGCTCCACAGCATCGCGATGCCCACCTCGTCGGCCGCCACCGGGCTCACATAGGCCTCGCAGCCGTCCGTCCAGTGCACCTCCACGTGATCCGTCCAGGGCTTCACGCGGAAATGCCGACGGACGCCGAAGCGCCTGAGCCACGCGGGCTCGCCGGCGAGCCCCGCCCAGCGGCGCACCCGCGAGTGGAGACCGTCGGCGCCGACGATCCAGCGCCCGAGGAGAGGTCCGGCCTCGGTCGCCACCTCCTCGCCGGCGATTCCCTCGACCGTCGTCCCCCAGCGCAGGTCCACTCCCACCTCCGCGGCGCGCCCCACCAGCGCCTCGTGCAGGGCCGTGCGCCGCACCACCCGGCCGGGGCCGCCCGGAAACGGCGCCTCCGCCGCGAGGTCGCCGTCGACGTAGCGGATGCCGTGGAACGGGAGCGCGCGCGCGCCGTCGAGGCGCACCCCGAGTGCCGCCAGGGCGGCCAGCCCGTCCGGCATGATGCCCTCGCCGCAGGCCTTGTCGATCGGCGGTCGCGAGCGCTCGAGGACGACGACGGAGAGGCCCGCCCCGCGCGCGGCGATCGCCGTCGCCAGACCCACCGGGCCGCCGCCGACGACGACGACGTCAGGCATCACCGCCTCCGCGCCGCTCGAGCACCGGCTGCGAGCCGGCCATCGCCTCGCTTCGTCGCCACGAGGTGACCCGGTCGGGCGGCGCCAGCGTGCCGGCGAGGTGCCGGGCCAGCGTCTCGCGGCGGCGGATCTTGCCGGAGGAGGTGCGCGGCAGCGTCCCCGGCTCGAGGAGCAGCACCTCGTCCGCCGCCAGGTCGGCGCGTTCGAGGAGCCGGGCGCGGCACGCCGCGGCGAGTGCCGCCATCTCGGCCTGCCCATCGCCCGACGTCTCGACGAAGAGCAGGAGCTCCTCCCCCGCGCCGCCCTCGCGCTGGTGCGAGAGCGCGGCGACGCCGCCGGCGCGCGCCCCGGGCAGGTCGGCGAGCGCCTGCTCGAGGTCCTCCGGCAGATAGTTGCGGCCCCGCAGGATGACGAGGTCCTTGGCCCGCCCGGTCAGGAAGAGCTCGCCGCGCCGCAGGAACCCCAGGTCGCCGGTGTCGAGCCAGCCGTCGCGCAGCACCTCGGCCGTCGCCTCGGGCCGCCCGAGGTAGCCGCTCATCAGCGAGGGGCTCTGGATCCACAGTCGCCCGACGCGGCCTTCGGGCAGCGCTCGCCCGTCGCCGTCGCGCGGCTCGACCCTACAACCCGGCAGCGGTCTCCCGACCGAGGCCAGCTCGATGCCGTCCGGGTCGGGCTCGGCGCGGCCGTCGGCCAACGCGGCGCGCCCGAAGCGCCCGCTCACGAAGGGCTCCGCCAGATCGGGGAAGGTCACCGCCAGCGCCGCCTCCGAGAGCCCGTAGACGGGCGAGAGCGCCTCCGGCCGGAAGCCCCAGCGCGCGAACCGCTCGCCGAAGCGGCGCAGCACGGCGGGCGCCACCGTCTCGGCGCCGTCGAGCGCCACCCGCCAGCTCGAGAGGTCCACGCCCTCGAGCTCTTCGTCGCGCACCGTATCGGCGCACAGGGCGTAGGCGAAGTTGGGCGCCGCCGAGACGACGCCGCGATGCCGCGCCAGGGTGCGCAGCCAGATCGCCGGCCGACCGATGAAGACCTCCGGTGGGATCAAGGTGAGCTCGGCGCCGAGCGCCGCCGCCGGGAAGACACAGCCGATCAACCCCATGTCGTGGTAGAGCGGCAGCCACGACACCCCGGTCGCCCCCGGCAGGTCGCGCCAGTGCGCGTTCAACATCTCGACCTGGGCGAGCACGGCGCGATGCGAGAGAGCGACCGGTTTGGGATCGACGGTGGTGCCGGAGGAGAACTGCACGAGGGCGAGGTCGTCGGCGCGGGCCTCGTCGGCGCGCCCCGGGGCCGGGGCCGCCTCGGCACCGTTGCCCTCGGCGAGCAAGCGATCGGCGACGACCACCTCCAGCCGCAGGGCGCCGCCGGCGACTGTCTCACCCAGAAGGCGGGCCAGCCGGCGATCGCTCACCACCCAGCGGGCGCCGGCGGCCGCGAGCATCGCCGCCGTGCGCCGGTGGTACTCGGCGAGCCGCCCCAGCCGCATCGGCGGATAGAGCGGCACGGGCACCGCGCCGGCCAAGAGCGCCCCGAAGCAAGCGTCGAAGAACTCCGGCCCGGTGGGCAGCACGATCGCCACCCGCTCACCCGGCTGCGCCCCGCGGGCGGCGAGCGCCGCGGCCACCCGCTCGCCGCGCGCCAGGAGCTCGGACCACGGGAACCAACGCTCCCGCTCGTCGCGATCGACGAACCGCAGGCCTCCCGCACCGCGCCCGGGGGCGGCGCGCAGGAGCTCCGCCAGGGTACCCGTGACTATGGGGCCCCTCCCAGCCTGCGTCGCACGGCTGCCACCAGCTCTCCCACGGTCTCGATGCCCGCCTCTTCGTCCTCGTCCAGCCGTACCCGGAAGGTGTTCTCGACCTCGACGGCCAAGGTCAGGCGGCGCAGCGAATCGAGCGCCAGGTCCTCGACCAGCCGCATCTCGGGCGCCAGCGCCCCCCGCCAGTCGAGCTTCTCCCGCGCCAAGACGCCGATCGCCGCCAGGATCTCGCCGTCGGTCATGGGGCGGCGATTATCCCAGGGTCTGTGCCGCGGCGAATCAGTCGCAGATCACCGGGGGTGCGGCTCGCATCGCCGAGTCGCCCCCTAATTGCTGCCCAGGACTCGGAAGCCCTCGGCCAGCGCGGCCTCGGCGAGTTGGGCGTCGAGGGTCACGAACTCGAGCGTCGCCGGCTGCTCCTCGGCCGCCACCAACGCGGCGCCGAGTTGAAGGGCGTCCGCGGCGTGCAAGGGATAGATTTCGATCACGCGCTCAGCGTGGCGGCGGACGGGCTCGACGGCAACGACCTCCGTCCACCGCTCCCAGGCCTGCAGCACCTCGCGGCGGGCCCGCAGGAGCTGGCGCCCCGCCGACGGCTCCGCGCGCCGACGTCGGGCCAGGGCGGAGAGCAGCTCTACCCGGGTCAGGGTCCAGACCACGACCTCTGGATCGGCCCGCAGCCAGCGCTCGACGCGGGAGCTGTCGCGCTCGGCGATCATGAGTGGCACGAGGGCGGAGGCGTCCCAGTACCTCACCGGCCCTCGGCGCGCTCCGCGAGAAGGTCGGCCAGCACGCTGCCCTTGACGCGCGCCGGCTTGCGCCGTCCGAGCCACTCGGGCGCGCCGCCCGTGCCACGCCGCACGAGGCCCTGCTGCTCGAGGCGCGCGGCCCGGCCTGACTCCGCGCCCATGTCCGGTGCGATCGCCAGCGGCACGAGCTTGGCGACCGGCCGATCCCGCTCCATCACCAGGACTTGCCCGCCCTGTTTGACGTAGGCGACATAGCGCGAGAGGTGATTCTTCAACTCGGCTATCCTAGCCATCTTCATATAGCTATCATAGACAACTACCGGCAGGGATGGCAAGACCCGCGGGGCTCCTTCCCCGCGATCCCTGGAGGCCGAAACGTGAAGCGCCAGGCCGCAGGCCCCCATCCCATACCATCCCCGCTCCCCGGCGTCCCCCCGATGGCCCACCCTCCGTCCACGCCAGCTCCGTTCGCCCCCACCCGCGCCTTCGTGCTGCCGTGCGCGCTCCTCTTCGGGGCGATGTTCAACCTCACCCTGGTGGTGGCGGGGTTGAAGGAGTTCATCCTCGAGGACCTCGGGGGGACGGTCGCGGACGCCACACTCTTCTTCTCTGTCGAGACTTTCGCCTACATCCTCTTCGCGCCCCTGTGGGGACTGGCGAGCGATCGGCTGGGGAGGCGCAAGCCCTTCATCGTCGCCGGCTTCCTCGCCTCGGCGGCGCTCTACGCGGGGTACACGGTCGTCGACTCGGTACCGGTGCTCCTCGCCCTGCGCTTCGTGCAGGGCGCCTGTTCGGTCATGGGCTGGTCGCTGGTGATGGCGATGGTGCTCGATCAACCGGCCGGCGAGCGCTCGGGTCGGTTCATGGGCCTCATGGGGGCGGCGCTCATCTTCGGCGTGGCGCTCGGCGCGCCGGTGGGCGGTTACCTGACGCGCTGGTCGGGACCCCGCGGCCCGGTGGCCGCAGCCGCCGCTCTCTTCGCGCTCCTCGCCCTGGCGGCGCTCGCCCTGCGCGAGGGCAAGGAGCTGGCGCGCGGCGTGCGGTTGGCGGCGATCGTCGAAGCGCTCGCCGGCCGGCCGCGTCTCGCGCTCCCTTGCCTCTTCCACTTCGTCGACCGCCTGGCGGTGGGGCTCTTCGTGGTCGTCTTCCCGCTCTACCTGGACACTCTCGGGGCGACCGACCCGGCCGTGCGCGGCCGCTACCTCTCCTACTTCCTCTTGCCGTTCGCGCTGCTCCAGTACTGGACGGGGCGGCTCGCCGAGCGCTGGGGGCCGCTGCCGCCGCTCCTCGGCGGCTCGCTCCTCTACGGGCTCGCGCTGACCGTGGTCGGCTTCTCAAACTTGGTCGCCCTGGGTCCGGTGATGCTCGCCCTCGGGGTCTTCGCCGCCGTCATGTTCCCGCCGGCGATCCTCTTGACGGCCCGGCTCGCCGACCCCAAGAGCCGCGGCAGCGCCATGGGGGCCTTCAACCTCGCCGGCTCGCTCGGCTTCGCCGTGGGCCCGCTCTTGGGCGCCTGGGCCTACGGCAGCCGCGGGTTCGCCTTCGCCTTCGTCGTCTGCGGCGCCCTCGAGGTGGCGCTCGCCGTGGGCGCGTGGCTCGTCACCCGTCGCTGGCGGCAGGATTTCTAGCCCTCGCTCGCCGTCCATTCACCACTCGAGCAAGACCAGCTCCGAGCAGAAGCCGGGACCCAGGGCGAGGAGGATGCCCGGGGTGCCAGGCGCCGGGCGGCGCTCGCGCATCGTCTCCTCGAGCACCAGGAGGACCGAGGTCGAGGAGAGGTTGCCGACCTCGCGCAGGCTCTTCCAGGAGAGCTCGAGCGCCCCGGCGGGCAGTTCCAGCGCCTCCTCCATGGCCTCCAGCACCTTGGGGCCACCGGTGTGGGCGATCCAGGAGCCGACGTCGCGGCGCGCGAGATCGTGCTCGGCCAGGAAGGCGTCGACGTCGCGGGTCAAGTACCGGCGCACGACCTCCGGGACGTCGGAGGAGAGGACGATCTGGAACCCGCGCTCCGAGATGTCCCAGCCCATCACCCGCTCGGAGTCCGGGTAGAAGGTCGAGCGCGTGGCGACGATGCGCGGGCCGTCGCCGGGGCGCCCATTGCCGGTCACCACCGCCGCCGCCGCGCCGTCGCCGAAGAGGCCCGAGGAGATGAAGTTGGCGATCGAGAAGTCCTCGCGCTGGAGAGTGAGCGAGCAGAGTTCGACCGAGAGCAGGGCAGCCACCCCCTGCGGATGCCCGCGCAAGTAGTCGGCGGCCCGTGCCAGTCCCGCCGCGCCGGCGACGCAGCCGAGCCCGAAGATCGGCACCCTTTTCACGTCCGGGCGCAGCGCCAGCCGGTTCATCAGCCGGGCGTCGAGCGACGGTGTCGCGATGCCGGTGACCGAGACGGTGATCAGCGTGTCGATCGCCGCCGGCTCGAGCCCGGCGCGCGTGAGGGCGGTCGACAGCGCCGCCGCGCCGATCTCCTGCCCCACCCGGATCCAGGCGTCGTTGGCCTGGCCGAAGGTGGCGAGCTTCGAGTACTCCGCCAGAGGCAGCGCCAAGTAGCGGCCGCCGACCAGGACGTTGCGGTAGAGCTGCTCCAAGCGCTCGAGGTTGAAGACCTTGTCGCGCCACACCTCGCGCGCCGCCGCCAGCAGCGTCTCCTGGTCGTAGTAGTGGGGCGGCAGGGCCGTGCCGACGGCGGCGATGCGCATCGCCGGCGAGACTATCGGAGCGGCCCGCCCGCGCGCGCCAGGCGACCGGGTAGACTCGCTGCCCTCCTCGCGGATCAAACCGCCGGGCGCCCGAGTCCGTACACGTTTCGAGTCCCATGCCTTCGCGGCCGACGCTCCTCGTTTTCACCCTCGGCCCCACGCGCGAGCGGGCGCGCCGGCGACTCTTGCCGGGGGCTCTCCGTCGTTGGGAGGAGGCACTGCACCGAGAGTGCCTGGAGGCGGCCCTCGCAGCGGGCCGCGCTGCCGGCTGCGAGATCTTGGTGGCGGCGCCGCCGGACGCTGCGCTGCCCGCGGACGTACGACGGCTGGCCCAGAGCGGATCGGACTTCGGCGAGCGACTCGCCGCGGCGCTCGCCGCCGCGGCGGGCGCGAGCCCTCTCCTGGTCGTCGGCAGCGACGTCCCGGGCCTGACGGCCGAGCCCCTGCGGCAGGCCTTGGCCGAGCTCGCCGCCGATCCGCGCCGCGTCGTCCTCGGCCCTTCACCCGATGGCGGCCTCTATCTCTTGGCGGCCGCGGCGCCACTGCCCGACCTCACTGCCGTCCCCTGGCGACGCTCTGACACCCTGAACGAGCTCTCGGCACGTCTCGTCGCCTCGGGCCGCGAGGTCGTGCTGCTCGCCCCGCTCCCCGACCTCGACCGGCGCACCGACCTCGATCGCCTGCTCGCTAGCTCCGCCGCCCTGCCCCACCCCTGGCGAACCTTCTTGCGGCGCTTGCGCGAAGCCCTGGCCTTCCTCACCCGCCCGCTCGTCCCGAGTCGACTCGACCGGCCGCGCCTCGCCGCGGTCCTGGTCCGAGCCGGCCGCGCGCCTCCGCCCTAGCTCCGTTTCCTTCTCACCCAGAAAACAGCGGCCCGCCCACCGGGCGAGCCGCCTCAGAGCCACCGCCGCGAGGCGGGCCGGGAAGGAGTCGAGCATGAGCGTCGCCAACGTCGAACGGGTCGTTCAGGAGCGCTACCGGGAAGGGGCCGAGCGCCGGGTCGAGGATCTCTGCTGCCCGGTCGACTACGACCCCAAGTACCTGGCGGCCATCCCCGACGAGGTGCTCGAGCGCGACTACGGCTGCGGCGATCCCAGTCGGCACCTGCGACCGGGCGAGACGGTCCTCGACCTGGGGAGCGGCACCGGCAAGATCTGCTTCATCGCCGCCCAGGTGGTGGGCCCAGCGGGCCGGGTGATCGGCGTCGACATGACCTCGGAGATGCTCGCCGTGGCGCGCCGCAACGCCCCTGTCGTCGCCGAGCGGTTGGGCTACGCCAACGTCGAGTTCCGGCGCGGCCGCATCCAGGATCTGGCCCTCGACCTCGACCGCCTCGAGGCCGAGCTCGCCGAGCGCCCGGTGGCCGATTTCGCGGGCCTCCTCGCCGTCCAGGCGCGGGCCGAGGAGCTGCGGCGCACGGTGCCCCTGGTGGCCGACGCCGGGGTCGACGTCGTGGTCTCGAACTGTGTCCTGAACTTGGTCGATCCGGCGGAGAAGACGCGTCTCTTCGCGGAGATCCACCGCGTGCTGCGCACCGGCGGCCGCGCGGTCATTTCCGACATCGTCGCCGATGAGCCGGTGCCCCCGAAGCTACAGGCCGACCCGGAGCTGTGGAGCGGCTGCATCGCCGGGGCGTTGACCGAGGAGGAGTTCGTCGCCGCCTTCGAGCGGGCGGGGTTCTACGGCATCCGGATTCTCGAACGCCAGCGCGAGCCCTGGCGCACCGTCTCCGGCATCGAGTTCCGCTCAGTGACCGTCGAGGCGTTCAAGGGCAAGGAGGGGCCCTGCTGCGAGCGCCTGCAGGCCGTCCTCTACAAGGGCCCCTTCCGCGAGGTGCTCGACGACGACGGCCATCGCCTGCGCCGCGGCGAGCGGGCGGCGGTGTGCGACAAGACCTTCCAGCTCTACCGCCGGGAGCCCTACGCCTCCCATTTCGAGTTCATCGAGCCGCTCGCCGAGATCCCGCTCGCCGAAGCGGCGCCCTTCGACTGCGCGCGCACCGCGCCCCGGCATCCGCGGGAGACGAAAGGACTCGAGTACGACGTAACGACGGAGGCCACCGGCAGGTGCTGCGGTCCGGACGGGTGCTGCTAGGCGGATGACCCTCCTCCTACTCGTCCTCGCCGGCGCCCTCGCCTTCGCCAACGGCGCCAACGACAACTGCAAGGGCATCGCCTCGCTCGTCTCCTCCGGCGAGGCGGAGCCGCGCCGCGCGCTGCTCTGGGCGGCAGTGACGACGGCGGCCGGGGTCGGGGTCTCGGCGCTCTGGGACGGCGGGCTCGTCGCCGCCTTCCGCGCCGGCTGGATCGGCGGCGGCGCAGCGCTGCCACCGACCTTCTTCGCCGCCGTGCTCTGCGGGGCGATCGGTTGGGTGCTGCTCGCCACCGCCACCGGCTTCCCCGTTTCGACCACGCACTCCATCACCGGCGCCCTGGTGGGCGCCGGGCTGCTCGCCGTGGGGGCCGGTCGTATCGACTGGTCGGCGCTGGTCGGGCGCTTCGCGTTGCCGTTGGCGATCGGCCCCCTCGTCTCGCTCGCCACGGTGTATGTCGCCGCGCGGCCGGCCGCGGCGCTGGCCCGACGCAGCGCCGCCCGCTGCGCCTGCCTGGTCGAGGAGCCAACGATGGCGTTGGCCGCCCGCGATGCCCTCGTCGCCGGCCGCAGCTACACGCTCGCCGCGGGCACGCTCGAGGAGTGCGGCGAGCGCTCGCCGGCCCTGGTCGTCGAGGCGGGCAAGGCGCTGCGCGCCGCGCACTGGTCGACGGCGGGCATGGTGGGCTTCGCCCGCGGTTGGAACGACACGCCGAAGATCGCCGCCCTCGCCCTGGTCGCCTTCCCGACCGGCGCCGAGGCCGGCCTGGTCTTCATTCTGGTTGCGGCCGCCATGGCGGCCGGGGGCCTGCTCGCCGGCCGCAAGGTGCTCGCCACGCTCGCCCGCCGCGTGACGACGCTCCCCCTGGGGGAGAGCCTCGCGGCGAGTGCCGTCTCGGCCGTCCTGGTGAGCCTGGCCTCCTTCCGAGGCTTCCCACTCTCCACCACGCACGTGACGACCGGCGCCATCGTCGGCGCGGGCCTGGCACGCGATCCACGCTCCGTGCGGTTCTCCGTGGTGCGCGATATCGCGCTCTCCTGGCTGGTCACGCTGCCGGTCGGCGCCCTGCTGGCGCTCGCCGCCTTCGCGGTGCTGCGATGAGCCACCCCGCACCGGGCTCCGAAGCCGCTGTCCCCCGCGTCGAGCTGCGCTCGCTCGACACACTGTGGTTCCAGGTCGGCGGGACGCTGTGCAACCTCGCTTGCACCCATTGCTTCGTCTCCTGCTCGCCCACCAACCACACCCACGAGTTCATGACCCTGGCCGAGATCGAGCCCTACCTGGCGGAGGCGGTCACGCTCGGCGTCAAGGAGTACTACTTCACCGGCGGCGAGCCGTTCCTGAACCCGGAGATGGAGGCGATCCTCGCGCGCACCCTCGCGGTCGGGCCGGCCTCGGTCTTGACCAACGGCCTCCTCCTGGATCCGGAACGCTGCCGGCGCCTGAAGGTCCTCGCCGCTGGAGCCCTCTACTCGCTCGACCTGCGCGTCTCGATGGATGGCTACGAAGCGGCCTCGAATGACCCCATCCGCGGCGAGGGCACCTTCGAGCGCATCCTGGCGGGCATCCGCAACCTCCACGAGGCGGGCCTGAACCCGGTCGTCACCGTGACCGAGGTGCACGACGAGAACGCCTCGGCTGCCGGTAAGGCGCGCTTTTTCGAGCTGCTCCGCGGTCTCGGGATCGAGAAACCGCGCCTGAAAATCCTCCCCCTCTTCCACATCGGCGCCGAAGCCGAGCGCGCTGGCGCCTACGCCTCCTGGCAGCGCCTCACGGCAGCCGACGCCCCCGACGGCAACTGGGACCACCTTCAGTGCTCCGCCTGCCGCATGGTCACCGACCAGGGCGTGTGGGTGTGCCCCATCCTCGTCAACGAGCCCACGGGGAAGATGGGCGAGCGGCTGGCCGACACGCTGCGCCCCTACCCTCTCGCTCACGCGGCCTGCTGGACGTGCCACGTGTACGGAGTGAGCTGCAGAACGTAGGCGCGGCGCGCTGAGATTCGGCCGGCCCGACGATCGCTGACTGATAGAATTCTCGCGTGCCCCACGATCGTCGACCGGCCCGCGGCCGCGCCGACTGGCCGGTTCGAGTCTTCCGCCTCGGCGAGGAGCCGGCGGACGACCTACTGGCAACGACCACTGTCGAGCAGCGTCTGGCGATGGTCACCACGCTGAGCGACGAGGCCAGCTCCCTCGCCGGCCAGCCTCACCCCAACGGTCCGCGCTCGTCGGCTCCCGTGCGGGTCATCGACCTCGTCGCGGATCGCTGAGCGCCCGCGCGTGAACCAGGACTTCGTCGACGTGCTGGCCGCCCTGCTCGCGGCCCGGGCGCGCTTCCTCGTCGTCGGCGCCTACGCGCTGGCCGCCCACGGGGTACCGCGGGCCACCGGCGACCTCGACGTGTGGGTCGCCAACGACTCCGCCAACGCCGCCCGCATCTGGGAAGCCCTCGTGGCGTTCGGCGCCCCCATCGAGGCCTTGGGTCTCACTCGGGCTGACTTCGAAACCCCCGGCAAGGTCATCCAGTTGGGCGTCCGGCCGCGCCGAGTCGACCTCATGACGCAGATCAGCGGCGTGGAGTTCGAGCCTGCCTGGCACTCCCGCGTCATCGAGCGCGTGGCTGGGCTCGAGGTCCCCTTCGTCGACCGCGACACTCTCATCCGCAACAAGCGCGCCTCGGGAAGGCTCAGGGACCTCGCCGATCTCGAGGCGCTCGGCGTTCCGGACGTCTAGGCGTAGGGCCTGAGCGAGCCCGTCACGCCGGCGCCGTGGAGTGGTCGGCCTCGCGGCCGCCCGCTCGACGGGGCCGAGGGGCACCCCTCTGTCGCCGGTTCCACAGCCGCCACATTTGAGGCGTCCTAGGATGGGGCGTAGAGTGAGCGGAGCGTAGCCAGACGGCGGCAAGAACGATGGGAGCCTCGGGCGTGGCCCGCTGGGTCGGCGTCTTGGCGCTGGCGGCGTTGGTGCCGGCGGCAACGCCGGGCCAGGTGCAGCGCCGCGCCGGCTCGCCCCTCGCCGAGCGGGTCTATCGCCATCCGGATCTCCAGATCCCCAACCGGGTCGAGCGCGCCGACCGGCTGCCGCAGAAGCTCGCGGCCGAACTCCGAGACGAGCTGGCGGAGCTCGGCGTGGCCCCCGAGGGTGCGTTCCTCGACCTGCGGGGCGGGCGCTGGGGGACGCTGCTCCCGGCGCGACCGTTGCTGCCCGGAAGCGGCATCGGCAACCGCCTCGGCTGGCGCGAGCTGGGGATTCCGACGCCCGCCGGGCGACCCGATCTCGAGCGGGCAGCTTGGAATGCCCTCCTGGGCTACCTCACCACCCACGCCACGCGTCTGCGCCTCCATCCGGCCGAGCTCGCGCCGGGCCGCGTCACGGTCCACGACGGCGGCGATCGCCTCCAGATCTATGCGCCGCGCGCCGTCGCCGGCGTGCCGGTGCGCGGCAGCTTCGTCAACGCGGTCGTCAACCACGGCAACCTGGTGCTGCTCGGCGCCCGTCACTGGGGGGACGTCGAGGTGGCGACCACCCCCACCGTGCCCGCGGCGGTTGCCGTAGCGGTGTTCGAGGCCCATGTCGCGCCGCACTGGCCGCAGGCCCATCGCCGGCGACCGGAGCTGGTGATCCTGCCGCTGGCAGCCGGAGCCACCGACCCGCGCGACATGGCCCTGGGCGCCGGTTATCGACACCGCCTGGCGTGGGTCTTGACGCCAGATTTCCAGGGTGACCTCGGGCGCTGGGAGGCGTTGATCGACGCCCACACGGGGGAGCTCCTGGCCTTCGACGACACCAACCGCTACGCCAGCACCCGCACCGCCGTGGGCGGGGTCTATCCGGTGTCGAACGACGGCGCGGCGCCGGACGGGACCGAGCAGCCCGGCACCCCGATGCCCTTCGCCGACCTCGTCCACGGCGGCGGCACGCTCACCACCGACGCCGGCGGCAACGCGCCGATCTGCGTCGAGGGGATGATCGAGACGGCGCTCGTAGGCCCCTTCCTCGCCATGACCGACGCCTGCGGAACGATTGCCGAGGCGAGCGGCGGCGACCTCGACCTGGGGGCCGGCCCCGGCATCGATTGCGACGTGCCCGAGCCCGGCGTCTCCTCGCCCGGCAACACCCACGCCAGCCGCACCGCCTTCCACGAGCTCGGCCGCGCCCAGGAGGCGGCCCGGGCGCTCCTCCCCGGCAACACCTGGCTCCGCGCCCAGCTCGGGGCGCTGGTCAACCTCCCCGACTTCGGCATTCCGGAGTTCAACTGCATCGCCTTCTGGGACGAGACGACGGTGAACTTCTTCGACTCGGGCGAGGCGGCGCCCGGCATCGTCTGCAGCAACACCGGCGAGATCTCCGGCGTGCTCGACCACGAGTGGGGCCACGGCTTGGACGACAACGACGCCCTGCCGACGATCTCCAACCCGGGCGAGGGCATCGCCGACGTCTACGCCGCCCTGCGCTTGAACGAGTCGTGCATCGCCCGTGGCTTCTTCCTCTCCGGCAGCACCTGCGGCGGGGACGATCCCTGCACGGCCTGCGACGGCGTGCGCGATGTCGACTTCGCCCGCCACCAGTCGGGGCTCCCCCACGACCTCGCATGGATCGACGCCCACTGCGAGGCGCCGATCTTCGGCGACGCCGGTCCCTGCGGCGGCGGCGTGCATTGCGAAGGCTTCGTGGTCGGCGAGGCGATCTGGGACCTGGTGCACCGCGACCTCGCCTCCCCACCGTTCGACATGGACCTGAGCACCGCCTTGGCGCTCGCCACGCGGCTCACCTATCTCGGCGCCGGCGCCGTGGGCGATTGGTTCCAGTGCGTCGACGGCAGCGGTCTGGGCGACGGCTGCAACGCCGACGGCGGGTATCTCAATTTCCTGGCCATCGACGACGACAACGGCAACCTCGCCGACGGCACGCCCCGCATGGGGGCCATCCACGCCGCCTTCGACCGCCACGGCATCGCCTGCGACTCCCCCCCGGTCGTCAACGCCGGCTGCTCGGGTGCCCCGGCCTCGCCCCCCGTCGTCGTCGCCACACCGCTCGACCGGGGCGCCGCCCTCGCCTGGGAGCCCGTGGCCGGCGCCTCGGCCTACGAGGTCTTCCGCGCCGAGGGCGTACACGGCTGCAACTTCGGCAAGGTCAAGGTCGGCGAGACGACCGGCTCCGGGTTCGTCGACGGCAGTCTCTTGAACGACCGGCAAGTCTTCTACGTCGTCGTGCCGGTCGGCGCCGACCCGACGTGCACCGGGCCCGCCAGCTCGTGCGTGGCGGTCACGCCCCAGCCGGCGGCCAACCTGACGGTTGACACGGCGTCGGTCGAGCTCGCTCTCACGACCGGTGACGGGGACCCGGCGCTCGACAACTGCGAGTCAGCGGAGCTCTCCTTCGACGTCGTCAACATCGGCAGCGGGGCGCTCACCAACGTCACGCTCGTCGGGGTGGACCCCCTGAGCCATCCCGAGATCGCCATCACCACGAGCTTCCCCGTCGTGCTGACGCCGTCGCTCCCCGAGTGCGCCAGCGTGGCGGGCTCCTTCGCGTTCACCGCCGCCGGGCTCTCCTTCAACGACGTCGTGGAGTTCCGTGTCGAGGTGACCGCGGACGAGCTCGGCGGCGTGCGCTCGCAGGTGCTCCGCCTCGCCGGCAGCGAGAGCGATCTCGAGAGCCATGCCACGAAGACGTTCGGCTTCGAGAGCGACCTCGAGGGCTGGCAGGTGGTCGCCGGTACCTTCGACCGGGCCCAGGCCGGGGGCGGCGCCGGCGGCTCGGCCTTCTACCTCGCCTCGTCGAGCGACCTGCCCGATCAGTGCGACGGCATCCGCTCGCCGCTGCTGCAACTCTCGCCCACCTCGACCCTCTCCCTGTCGACCAACTTCGACATCGAGCCGCCCTTCATCATCGAAGACCTCGTGTTCTGGTACGACCGCGCCAACGTCGGCATCCGCGCGCTCACCAACGGCCAGCGCACGCCGGTTTCCCCCGACGGCGGCCGGCTCTACAACGCCAGCGGCTCCGCCGGCAGCTGCGAGACCACCAACCAGGACGGCTGGGCCGACGCCATGCCCACCTGGGCGGAGAGCACCTGGTCGGCGACGGCCCTGGGCGCGGCCGGTTTCGCAGGCGAGCTCGTCGAGCTCGAACTGCGCTACGGCACCGATGTCGCCGTCGAGGGCTCCGGCTTCCGCTTCGACGAGGTCAACTTGACCGACTTCGGCCTAGTCGTCCCCGACGGCCAGCCCGACATCTGCCTGCCCCCGGACATCTTCGCCGACGGCTTCGAGTCGGGCGACACCTCCGCCTGGTCGACGACGGTGCCGTAGGCGGCTGCCCCGCAGCGCCGATCACGGCTGCCGCAGCGCCTCCGCCTTCCACTCCATCGCCATCTCGATCCGCGCCCGGCCGCTCGGGTGATCGAAGAAGAACCACTCCTCGAAGGCGCCGGGCTCGAGCTTCCTGTACTCGCCGAGCTTCAAGGCCACCTCGGCGAAGCCGTCGGGCTCGCGCGAGGCGTGGAGGCCATAGATGTCGGCCTCGGCTTCGTTGACCCGAATGTAGGTGTTCAAGATCGGGGTCAAAAGGAAGAAGAAGACCGAGAAGACGGCCGCCAAGAGTGGCAGGCCGGCGATGTCGGCGATGCCCTCGACCCCCCAGCGGCCGCCCCAGCGCCGGCGCGCCCACTCGAAGCCCCAGGAGAGGAAGGCGAAGCCGGCGAGGAGGACGACGCCGAAGAAGACGATCGCCTCGTAGACGTGGTTCAAGACGTAGTGGCCCATCTCGTGGCCCATGACGGCCTTGATCTCGGGCAGCGTGCAACGGTTCAAGAGGTTGTCGTTCAGGCGCACGCGCATCGTGCCCATGAAGCCCGAGACGTTGGCCGAGACGCGGGTCGTCTGGCGCGAAGCGTCGAACTGCCAGACGTCGTCGGTCGCAATACCGCTCGCCCGGGCCATCGACAGGATCTCTCCCTTGACCCGCTGGTCGGCGAGCGGCTCGTACTTGTTGAAGAGCGGGTCGATGTAGACCGGCGCGATGAGGATCACCAAGACGAGGAAGACGAGGGAGATCGCGCCGCCCCACAGCCGCCAGGTGCGCGGCGCCTTACGGAAAACACCGTAGAGAGCGACGAGCAGCACCGAGAAGAGGACGAGCGAGACCCCCAGCCCCACCGCCTGGTCGCGCAGCCACTCCGGGAAGGTCTGGGTGGCGAGCTCGTACTGGTGCTCGCGAAAGAAACCCTGGTAGACGGTCAGCGGGAAGGCAAGGAGCGTCGAGAGCAGGACGTAGGCGGCCGCGTAGAGCCCGTTCCCGAGCGGCCGCCAGCGGCCGATCCGGGCGGTCCACTCGCGCAGTCGGCGCGACCGACCGCCCCCCAAGAGCAACCAGGCCACGCCGAGGCCGTAGAGGAAGCCCCAGAGCTGGAGCCAGTAGCCACCCTCGAAGTAGGCGTCCGAGCGCGCCTTCTTCTCCGGCGTCATGCGCTCGAGGTAGGCGCGGGTCGCCGCGGCGGCGTCGAAGGAGGGCGCGGCCGAGGTGGCGGCGGGAGCGACCTCCGCCGTCGCCGGAGCCTCCGCTGCGGCGGGCGGCGCAGGCTCGGCGGTCTCCGGTTTCTGCGCGACGAGGGCCGCCGCCATCAGGGCGACGGCGAGGGCGAGGCGCGCGGCGAGCTTCGGCATCCCTACGCCGATTCCACCCGATTGCGGCCCGCCGCCTTGGCGCGGTAGAGGGCGGCGTCGGCGGCGCGCACCGCCTCGGTGATCGAGACCTCGCCGGACACCTCGGCCACGCCCACGCTGATCGTCACGACGAGCTCCCGGCCCAGCACGCAGTGCGGCTGGTCGGCCAGGCCGGCGCGGATCTTCTCCGCCACCTCGAGGCCACCGGCCAGTGGGGTCTCGGGCAGGAAGACGAGCAGCTCCTCGCCGCCCCAGCGTGCCACGAGGTCTTGCTTGCGGACCATGGCGCGCAGGAGGTCGGCGATCGCCACCAACGCGTGATCGCCCGTCTCGTGGCCATAGCGGTCGTTGATCTGCTTGAAGCGGTCGAGGTCGGCCAGGAGGATGGTGAAGGGCCGGCCGCTGCGCTGGGCGCGCTCGCGCTCTTCCTCGAGCCGCTGCAGCATCGCCCGCCGGTTGGTGAGACCGGTCAGGTAGTCGGTGGTGGCGGCGCGGGCGAGCGCCTCCTCGGCCTTCTCGCGCTCACCCATCTCCCGGGTCAGGCGCTCGTTGACCTGGGCGAGCCGCGCCGTGCGCTCCTCGACCCGCAGCTCGAGGGAGTCCCGGGCTTCCGCGAGCTCGAACAACGCGCCCTGGGTGCGCTCGTGGCTCTCGCGCAAGCGCAGGGACATGGTATTGACGGCGTTGGCCAGCTCCTCGAGCTCGTCGCCGGAACGCACCTCGACCTCGCCTTCGAGCACGCCGGCGGCGATCTCCCGGCTGCGTGTCGTGACCAGGTGCACGGGGCGGGTGATGCGGCGCGCCATGAAGCTGCTGAAGGCGTAGGCCAGCACGATGGAGAGGCCGAGGGAACCCACCCCCGCCACCCGCAGCCGCGACAGCTTGCGGTCCACCTCGTCGGCCCTCATGTCGAGCCCGACGAGGTAGCGGCCCTCGCCGTTCTTGAGCGGCGCGTAACCCGACAGGAAGGAGCCCCAGCGATCGCTCGTGATCTCGTCGTCCGCGGCGACCGAGGAGAAACCGGCGCGCAACCGCGGGGCCTCTTCGTAGAAGACCGTCCCCGGCAGGGCTTGCTCGCTCGAGGCGTCCGAGTCGAGCACGAAGATCACCTCCTCACCCTGCAGCCGCATCACATAGATGAAGGCGATGTCCTCGTTGCTGGACTGGTACTCCCGCAGCAGCTCCAGGTAGCGACGGTAGGCGGGCCGCTCGATGTCGAGCGGCGCCCGGATCTCTTCCAGCTCGCGGGCGTCGATCGAACGGGAGAGCAGCGCCGCGCTGTTCTGGAGCCGCACCCGCAAGCTCTCGTACAGGCTGTCGAGGGCCGCTCGGTAGAAGAGCGTGCCGATCGAGCCAGAGACCAGCACCACCGCGAGGAAGTGGCTGTAGAGCAGCCGCCGCTGGATCGGGATGCGCATCGCGGCGTACAGGCGGGCCCTCAGCCCACCGCCGAGACTCCGACGCCGGCGGCGAGGCATCGCCCGATTTCGTCGCCATCGACCGGCGGGCTGAAGTAGAAGCCCTGCACGCCGTCGCAGCCACAGGCGACGACCAGCGCGAGCTGCTCTTCGGTCTCCACCCCCTCGGCCACCACCGAGAGCCCCAGGTCGTGGGCGAGACGGACGATCGCCTGCACGATGGCCGCCGCCTTCGCGTCACGGTCGCAGCGTCCCACCAGGCCGCGGTCGATCTTGAGCGTCGTCGCCGGCAGCCGCTGCAGCTCGGAGAGTGTCGAGGTGCCGCCGCCGAAGTCGTCGATGGCGATGCGCACGCCGAGCTCGCGGAGCTCGCCCAAGACCTGCAGGCCCTCGGCGAGCGAGTCGACGATGGCACTCTCCGTGAGCTCGAGCTCGAGCCCCTCGGGTGGCAGCCCCGCTTCCGCCAGCGATCTCTCGATCGCCGCCACGAACCCGGGTCGGCGCAACTGCGGGGCCGCCACGTTGACGGCCACGACGAGCGGCGGCAACCCGGCGTCGCTCCATTGGCGCGCTCGCTCGAGCGCCGCCGAGAGCACCCAGTCACCCAGCGGGCCGATCAGCCCGCACTCCTCGGCGACGCCGATGAACTCCTTCGGCAGCAGCACCTCCGAGGCCCCGCGCCGCCAGCGCACCAGCGCCTCCACCCCTGCGACGCGCCGGCTCGGCAGCTCCACGACCGGCTGGTAGTGGAGGAGAAACCGGTCCTCCTCGAGCGCCCGCCGCAGGTCCTGCTCCAAGGCGAGCTGGGCCAGGGCTCGCGTGTTCATCGACGGCTCGTAGATCTGATAGGTGTCGCGGCCCCGCTCCTTGGCCTGGTAGAGCGCCAGGTCGGCGCTGCGGACCAGGGTCTCCGGGTCCTCGCCGTCGCTGGGGAAGAGGCTCGCGCCCACGCTCGCCGTCACCCGCAGCTCCCGGTCGGCGACGACCAGCGGTTGGCGGACGATGGCGAGCAGGCTCTCGGCCACCCGACCAGCGTCTTCGGCGCGTTTCAAATCGCCCACCAGGGCCACGAACTCATCGCCACCCATGCGGGCCACCGTGTCGCCCTCCCGCACCGCCCTGGCCAGCCGCTCGGCCAACGCCCGCAGCAACTCGTCCCCGGCGCCGTGCCCCAGGGTATCGTTGATGTTCTTGAAGCGATCGACGTCCAGGAAGAGGACCGCCAGGGGCCGCCCGTGCCGCCGCGCCTGCGCCAGGGCCTGCGCCAGTCGGTCGTGGAAGAGGGTGCGGTTGGGCAGGCCCGTCAGGTCGTCGCGGAAGGCGTGCTGGCGGATCGTCTCCTCGGCCCGCTTGCGTTCGGTGACGTCGCGGAAGCTCCACACCCGACCGACGGCGAGGCCGGCCACTTTCTGCGGCATCGAGAAGCGCTCGAACACCCGGCCGTCGACGAAGTTCAGCACGTCGTAGCTCGTCGCTTCCGGATCGGCATAGAGCTCGCGCACCTTGGTGAGAAAGGCCTGGGGCTCGACGAGCTGCTCCAAGACGTGGGCGAGGGCGCGGTCGTCGTCGCGCGAGGCGAGGACCTCTTGCGGGATCCGCCACAGCTCGCGGAAGTGCTCGTTGTAGGTGACGATGCGGCCGTGCCGGTCGACGACCAGAATGCCGTCGACCGTCGACTCGAGGGTGGCGCGCAGCAGCGACAGCGACTCGGCGAGCTCGCCCGAGGAGACGTCGAGCGAACGCCCCAGCCGCTCACGATCGCGGTCCGCGATCCGATAGGCCTCGTCGATGGCCTCGAGGAGAGCGCCCCAGCGCTCCGTGACCTCGGTGCCGAGACCTACGGTCTGTCGTAGCTGGGCAGCGAGAAGGGGATGAAGCTCGCGCAGATGGGAGACCCTCCGCGAGAGAGGGCTAGATCCCCGACCGGCCAGCCTCCCGCCAAAAAATCGACGCGAAGGATAGCACACCGCGATCCGACGCAAGAGAGGCTTCTCTCCGACCGTGCCATACTGCCGGCCATTGTGGCCGGCGAATGGATCGATCTCGGGCCGGCCGACGAGTTGGCGCGGCGCGAGCTGACCGAGGTGCGGATAGGCTCGCGCAAGGTAGCGATTTCCTACCGCGAGGGCGTCTTCGGCGCCGTCTCCGGGACCTGCAACCACGCGGCGGGGCCGCTCGGCCAAGGGACCTTGGCCGGCGAGTACATCGTCTGCCCCTGGCACCACTGGACATTCCACCGGGTGACCGGCGAGGGTGAGCCGGGCTACGAGGAGGATCGGGTCCCGCGTCACGACGTCAAGGTCGAAGGCGGGCGTCTCCTCGTCTCGGCCGAGCCCGTGACCAAGCGCGGCGCCAAGCCGCACGCGCCGCACCCGTTGGCGCGCAAGATCGAGCGCGCCGCCGGTGCGGTGCGGGTGGCCGGCATCTCGACGACGGCGATGGACAACGCCTACCCGCGGCCCTCGACGTCGGACCTCCTGCTCGAGGTCGCGCTCGAGCACGCGCGCTCCGCCAAGGGGTGCGAGACGCAGCTCCTGCGCCTGCGCGACCTCTCCTTTCGCCACTGCGAGGGCTACTACTCGAAGGCGGCCCAGGCCTGCACCTGGCCCTGCTCGATCACCCAGATGGACAAAAAGGACGAGCTGACGCCGGTCTACGAGGCCCTCGTCCACTGGGCCGACGTCGTCTTGGTCGCCACCCCGATCCGCTGGGGCGCCCCCTCCTCGCTCTACTTCAAGATGGCCGAGCGGCTGAACTGCGTCCAGAACCAGATCACCATCCGCGACAACGTCTTGATCCGCAACAAGGTGGCCTCCTTCATCATCATCGGCGGCCAGGACAACATCCAGGCGGTCGCCGGTCAGATGCTGACCTTCTTCGGCGAATTGGGCTTCCACTTCCCGCAGTTCCCCTTCATCGCCCACTCCCGCGGCTGGTCGGCCGAGGACATGGAGAACAACGTCGTGGCGGTCCAACAGAGCGAGGAGCTGCGCGAGGGCGCCCGCGCCCTCCTCGACCGCGCCCATGACCTCGCCTGCACCTTGATCCCCGAGGCCGCGATGGCCAGGATGCCGCGCGGCGGCCGCAAGGCGCACAGGCTGGACGTCGCCTAGCGCGTCCTATTCCGCGATCGCGCGGATCGCGGGCACGTCAAGAATCCGCACGCCATCGGCCGGGTGCTCGACCGCCCAGGCCAGGGCCGTGATCATCTCCGCGATGTGAACGAAGCCCAGCCGTAGCGCCGCTTCGCGCGAGAAGGGCAACCGCTCGGCCAGCGCGTAGAAGGGGATCAGGACGGAGGGCCAGCTGTGGCCGGGCCCGAGGATGTACCAAGGACGCAGGAAGGTGGCCGGCAGCGCGCTTGCCCGGATCGCCGCCTCGCAGCGCGCTCGCACCGCGACGTAGGCCCGCATCGCCGGCGCCGGCTGGGCGACGCTCACGTAGACGAAGTGCGTCACCTCGGCGGCCCGCGCTGCGGCGAGCGCGGCGACGACCGAGCCCAGGTCCACACGCTCGAACTCGACCGCCTTCCACGGCGCCGGGTGCGCGACCCCCACCAGGTGCACGAAGGTGGTACCCAGCGGCACCCGGTCGGCGTAGCTCGCGCTGTCGAGGGCGTCGCCCACCACGGCCAGAGCGCCCACCGGCAGCTTCCCCTCCGACCCGCCCCGGGCCAAGGCGTGGACCGCGTGGCCACGTTCGAGGAGCCGCGCCGCCAGGCGGCTGCCGAGGTAGCCGGTAGCGCCGGTGAGGAAGACGGTTCCGCCGGTCACGGCCGCTGATCCTACGCCGGCCCACCATGACGCACGACCCGCGTGCATTGACCTGCGAGGTGAACCACCCTAGATTGGCCCTCAATCTCTTCCCTCGCCTCGGCGTCGACCGCCGGTAGAGAGCGGACCGCGCCCCGGCGGCACCTGAAGGAGGTGCACCGTGAAGCGTCTGCCGCTCGTTGGTCTGCTCGTCGCTCTCCCCGCGGTCGCGGCTCTGGCCGCTCCCCATCGCCCGGCGGAAATGGAGCCCGCCGACGCCGTCGGCCCCGCCGGCGCACCGGCCGGCGTCTCACCCGGCGGCACGGACGGCTTCGCGGCGAGCGAGGCCTGCCCCACCTTCAGTTGGACGGCCGTCGCCGGCGCCGCGGGCTACGAGCTGCGGGTCTACGCGCTCGACGAGCGCTCGCGGGTGGCCGCCGCTCCCGCCCTCGAGGCCGCGATCCCGGCCGGCGCCTCGTCCTGGACCCCGGCCGCGGACCGTTGTCTCGCCGCGGGGCAGCGATACGGGTGGTCGGTACGGGCAACAACGGAAACAGCTCAGGTAAGGGGTCAATGGTCCGAGGCTCTGCTCTTCGCGGTGACGGCTTTGCCCTCCGACCTCGCCGCCGCCCTCGCCGTCTTGCGGGACCACCTGGGTCCGGACGGTCTGGCGGCCGCGCTCGAGGCCGCTGGGTCGGCAGGCCCGGAAGCCTCCTCTTCAGGCGAGGACCAGGCCGGACTCCCCTCTACCCAGAACAGTGCCGTCCAGCAGGGCGCCGGCGGGCCGATCATCGCCGTCCGCGGCGAGGTCCCCGACGTCGCCGGCGAGACCTACGGCGTGCGTGGCGTCTCCAACTCCCTGACCGGCGCCGGCGTGCGGGCCGACAACAACAACGCCTCGGGCGCCGACCTCATGCTCGGCGGCTCGCCGGTCGCGAGCCTCACCGAGCTGGGCCTCTCGCGGGACTCCCCCTCCAATCTCGCCTTCAACTTCACCAACCCCGGCGCCGGCACCATGACCGTGCAGGCCGACGGCTCGAACCTGGTCACCGCCGCCGGCGGCTCGGCCCTGTGGGTGGACCAGACGGGCGACACCATGACCGGGACCCTCAGCCTCGGCAATAACCCGCTCACCAGCGTCGGTCCCGTCGCCCTCGCGACCGCGAGCGAGGTCACCAAGGGTGGCTCCCGCTTCCTGTTCGACGACACGCTCCTCTTCAACTTCGCCGCCGGCCGGAATGCCCTCCCCGCGAACACGACCGGCGGCAACAGCACGGCGATCGGCCAGTACGCGCTCTTGGCCAACACCATCGGCTCCTACAACACGGCGCTCGGGCGCTCGGCGATGTTCAGCAACACCACCGGCACGTTCAACGTGGCCTTGGGCAGCCTCGCGCTCGGCAACAACACGACGGGCGGGCGAAATACCGCGATCGGCGACTACGCCTTGCGCAGCAACACGACCGGCGGTTACAACGTCGCCGTCGGCCAGTACGCCATGCAGGTCACCGGCACCGCATTCGCGAACGTCGCCGTGGGGAACAACTCGCTGCGTAACAACACGGCCGGCGTGGGCAATGTGGCCTTGGGCCCAGGTGCTTTGTACTACAGCACGGGAAATACCAATGTCGCGGTCGGGTACGGTGCGGGAAACACTGTGACCACCGGCTCCAACAACATCCTGATCGGCCACAATGGAACGTCGGGCGACAGTGGGATCATCCGGATCGGCGGCGGAGCTCAGACGGCGGCCTTCATCGACGGCATCCACGGTGCAACCGCCGCCGGTGGCCTCGGGGTCTTCGTCAACGCCGACGGCCAGCTCGGCACCGCGACCTCGTCGCGCCGCTTCAAGGAGGACATCGCGGAGCTGGGCGGGGCGAGCGAAGCCCTCTTCGACCTGCGCCCGGTCTCCTTCCACTACACCGAGGAGGCCGTCGGCCCCGGCGAACGGCCGCTCGAGTACGGCCTGATCGCCGAGGAGGTGGCGGAGGTCTTCCCCGAGCTGGTGGTCTACGGCGAGGACGGAGCGCCCTACACGGTGCGCTACCACCTGCTCGTGCCGCTGCTCCTGAACGAGGTGCAGCGCGAGCGGGTGAGGAGCGAGGCGCTCCTCGCCCGCATCGAAGCGCTCGAGGGCCGGCGCGCCGGAGACGGGACGTAGGCGGCGCTCGCCCCTGCCGGTCGGTGCCGCGGGCGCGGGATAGGCTCCCCGGCCATGAAGACCCACCGCCACGAGCTGTGGATGAACGTCCGCGGTCGGCGCGGGTTCGTCAACATCACGCCGGACGTCGAAGCGGCCGTGCGCGCGAGCGGCGTCCGCGAGGGCCTGTGTCTCGTCAACGCCATGCACATCACGGCGTCGGTCTTCATCAACGACGACGAGGCCGGCCTGCACGAGGACTACGAGCGCTGGCTCGAGGGGCTGGCGCCTTTCTCCGAGGCGAGCGATCCCCGCCGCGGCGGCTACCGCCACAACGCGACCGGCGAGGACAACGCCGACGCTCACTTGAAGCGCCAGGTGATGGGCCGCGAGGTCCTCGTCGCCGTCACCGCCGGCAAGCTCGACTTCGGCCCCTGGGAGCAGATCTTCTACGGCGAGTTCGACGGCGGCAGGAAGAAGCGGGTGCTGATCAAGATCCTGGGCGAGTAGGCGGCCGCCGGAGTCGGGCCGCTGGGGCCGTCAGCGCCCGGGCAACACGTGGATCGCCCCGTCGCCGGGGACCGCGATGACCAGCTCCGCGCTGCCGTCGCCGTCGAAGTCGCCGGCGGCCAGCTGGGCGCCGAAAGACTCGTCGCCCTGCTCGATCCGGTCGCTGATCCCGCGCCGGTTCTGATGCACGAAGTGATCGCCGGCCGCCGTCACGCCGCCCGCCGACCCGTGGAGGATGTTGATCGCGCCAGCGCGTCCCTCATCGCACTCCTGCGCGGGCAGGCACTCCGACGGGACGCCAATGACCAGCTCGGCGAAACCGTCGCCGTCGAGGTCCGCCGCCGCCAGTGACTCCCCGAGGAACTCGAACGGCTCGGCCTGGTTGCGGACACCCGGCGAGTCCTGTGTCCAAAGCTGGTTGCCCGCGTCGGAGAGCCCGCTCGCGCCGCCGTAGAGCACCTGGACCGCCCCCGTGTCCTCGTCCAATCCCTCCAAGTCCTCTTCCTCGACTCCGATCACCAGATCCGCGAAGCCGTCGCCGTCGAAGTCGGCGGCGGTGAGGGTGCTGCCGAGGAAGTCGTCCCCAGCCTCCTCCAGCACGGCACCGGCGTCCTGGTGCCAGAGCTGGTTGCCGAGGTCGGTCAGCCCGGAGTCGGAGCCGTAGATGACAGCGACCGCGCCGGGGTGCGTGCCGAAAGGAAAGGGCTCTTCCGAGGAGAACTGCCTGGGGATTCCCACTGCCAGATCGTCGGTGGCGCCTCCATCGAAACGGCCGGCCGCGAGCGCCCAGCCGAAGCCGTGGCTGTCGTCGAGATCGCCCACCATGGTGCCGACGCCCTGGTGCCAGCGCTGGTTGCCGGCCTCCGAGAGGCCGCCCGCCGTGCCGTAGATCACCTGGACCGCCCCAGCGTTGCTCCAGTCCCCGACGTCCTCCCCCGGCACGCCAATGGCGAGGTCGGCAAACGGATCGGCGTCGAAGTGCCCGGCCACTAGCGCGTGGCCGAAGGCGTCGTCCTTCCTCGCAGCCCCCAGGATCCCAGGGCGGTCTTGGTGCCACACCTGGTCGGCCGCGCCGCTCAGTCCCGCGGCCGAGCCGTAGATCACGTGCACGATGCCGGCGTCCTCGGTCGCGTGAAGGTCTTCCCAAGGGACCCCGATCGCCAGGTCGTCGTGGCCGTCGCCGTCGAAATCCCCGGCGGCCAAGGCCGAGCCGAACACGTCGCTGGCTTCGGGCCTATTCTTGATGCCCCCCGAGCCCTGGGTCAGGAGCTGGGCCGGTCCCGCCAGGCCCGCCAGAGAGCCGTAGAGCACGGTGACGCTGCCTGCCGCGAAGACTCCGAAGACGCGGGCCGCGGTGTAGCCGCTCGCCAGGTCGGCATAGCCGTCCCCGTTGAAGTCGCCGCTCGCCAGCACCCCAGCCATCGAGCCCTCGATTCCCTCCGGCAATCCCAGACTGTCCACGGTCCAGAACTGGTCCGGGCCCAGCGGGCCATGCGCCCAGGCTGCTCCGGCAGCGGCAAGCGTCAGCGCGGGAAGACAACGCGGGAGTCGCATACCTCGACCCTCCGGTGAATGTGCCGGATGAGCCTAGCCCAACCGCAGCGGGCGCGCCGTGGCCTTGGCTACAGCGGCGTGGAGGCCACTCAGCCTCGCGGCCGCGGACGGCGCCGGCGCGGCGCGCGCAGCGCCGGCTGCGAGCCGCCTAGGGCGAGCAGGCGCCGCCCCTTCTCGCGCGCGATCAGCGCCTCGAGACCCTCGCGGATGATCGCCCTCTCGTCCTCGAGCCCCGTCAACTCCTTGGCCTTGCGCACCCGCAACTCGTCGAGGTCGATCGTGATCCGCATGGGGCGGACTCTGCACCAGAGGGGGGTGGGTGGCAAGGCCCCCGGGTGGAGGGGCCGCCAGCGCAGCGACCGCTTGACATCAAGATGATGTCACCCATAACATCACGCCCATGATGCGCACTCAGGTCTATCTCTCCAAGGAGCAGCACGCGGCGCTCCGCCGCGCCGCCGAGGCGAGCGGCGTGAGCATGACCGAGGAGCTGCGGCGGTTGATCGACTGCCATCTCCTAGCCAAGGGTCACGACCCCTGGACGGCCCGCGAGAGCGTCTTCGCGTTCGTTGGCATGGGCAAGAGCGGCGCCGCGGACGTCGCCGAGCACCACGACGACTACCTCGCCGAGGCGTTCCGCGGTGCGGACGTTCGTTGACACGAGCGGTTTCTACGCTCTGGCCGACCGCGCCGACCGGCACCACCTCGCGGCGCGCTCGGTTTTCACCGGCCTCAGAGCCGACGACGAGTGGATCACGACCGACCACGTCGTCGTCGAAACCTGGATGCTGCTCCGGGCGCGTCTCGGCTACGACGCGGCGCTCCGTTTTTGGGACGCCGTCGCCGCCGGCCTGGCGACCGTCGGCGGCCTCTCCTCGGCCGATCTCGTCCGCGCCCGCGCGCTCGCCGACGCCTGGCGCGACCAGGAGTTCAGCTTCGTCGACTGCACGAGCTTCGCATTCATCGAACGGCTTGCTCTCGAGCGCGCGCTCGCCTTCGACGCGCACTTCCGCGTCATCCGCCTCGGACCGAGCAAGCGCCGGAAGCTGAAGCTCTTGGGCGAGTGAGCACCGATATGGCTGTGGAAATATCTGCGGATGAAATGACTGTAAGATTAGTTAGTACAGCAACTTACTGACAAGACCTGTGTACTTTTCGCGCGATAAGTACAACGCTGTGACGCGTAAATGACTCATCTGCAGCGACTTATTGGTTTACATCCACAGAGATTTGCACAGACAAGTCTTCCTCCCTAGAGCAGATCTTCCGCAGGCTCCTATCACGGAGCCCACTTGCGACCGACGGCCACCCGTTGGCCAAAAGCTGCCGAAAGCCTGCGGAAGCGCTGCGGAGGCGCTGCGGATCAGGCCCGCTTGCGCTCGTGCATCGCGAAGGCCGCGCCCTGTGGGTCGAGGCACTGCGCGATGCGATCGCCGCCCGGCACGTCGGCCGGCCCATGGAGGACCTTGCCGCCGAGCGCGGTGACCTTGGCGAGCTTGCCGTCGAGGTCCAGGACCAGGACGTAGTAGAGCCACGCGACCGGCATCTCCGCCGGCCGGTCGAATATGCCGCCCACCGGGAAGGGAGCGTCGCCGCCGTCGACGAAGAGGCGATAGATCCCTAGCGGGCCCATGTCGTGCTCGCCGGCCTTCCCCCAACCGAAGAGCTCGCCGTACCAGGCGAGCGCCCCGACCGCGTCGTCCGTCGCGAGCTCGTTCCAGGAGATGTTGCCGACCGCCGGCTCGCCGGGTTGAGGTGCGTCTTGGAGCGACTGATGGGCCGCAAAGACTGCGCCCCACGGATCTGCGAACACAGCCATCCGCCCCGCATTGGGAATGTCGAACGGCGCTCGGCAAATCTTCCCGCCGCGCTCCTCCACGCGCTTCGCTACCGCGTCCACGTCCTTGACCCCCAGGTACCCCAACCAACTCGGCGGCGCCTCCGCCCCCTCCGGCTTCTGCATCAACCCACCGAACGGCATCTCCCCGACCGCCTACATCGTGTACGGCGCCCCCGCATCGAAGACCGGCGTGGTCCAGCCGAAGAGCGCCGTGTAGAGCGCCTTGGCCCCCTCGGGGTCGGAGCTCAGCAGTTCGTGCCAGACGAAGGGGGTGCGGGGGGCGGGCATATAGAGCTCCTCTCGAGACTGAGTGGCTTCGGCGGGGTGGTCGGTTGGGGCCAGGGGAGCATACGACGAGGGGTTAGAGGAGGTTTTCCGGCCGCCTGCGCGCGGCGGAACTGGCGGCGGCGGTCAGATCGCCCAAGACCTTGGCGTCCTCAAGTGTCGAGGGGCTGGGCGCGTCAGGTCGATTTGTGACGCGACGCGCGCGATGCCACCTCTTACGATGCCCGAACCATTTTTTTGGCGCACCGCCGCCAGCGGCTCGCGCGTGGCGATCAGCTTCTCTCGCATCACCCGACTCGGCCTGGTCCTTGCGATGCCCTGGACCGGCGTGCCCGCGGCGGCAGAGCGCCCTTCCGAGGCGGCGATTCCCGGGCCTCGAGCCGATCACCTCCTGGTCGACGAGGGCTTCGACCTCGGCGACTCCGTGACGGCCATCTTCCGCGAGGAGCGCCAGCACGTCTCGGTCGTCGAGCTCGCGGGGGACTACAGCCGGTTCCTCGGCAGCGACCCGAACCTCGCCGCCCGCGCTGCTGTGGCGCAGGCGTTCTTGGCGGCGCACGAGGACGCCTACGACTTCCTCGTCGTCTTCACCCAGTTCCCCTTCGACACGGCTGGCGCCGCGGCATTTCATCTCCTGGTCCGCAATGAAGTGGCCGGCATCGGCCTCGATCCCTTCGACGAGAGCGGGCTCTTCGGCAGCCAGGGAGTGCTGCGCGGCTATACCGACATGGCCCGCCTGGCCGATGTCGAAACCGACCCGCTCGCCCCCGGTTTCGAGGTGACGCTCTCGACCCTCCTCCACGAGCTGTTCCATCAGTGGGGGGCCCGCGTCGCGTTTCGCGATGGTGGAGCCGACAGCGGCGCTCTCCTGGGGCTCGACGGCTCCCACTGGAGCTTCCTCCTGGACAGCGACGCCTCGGTGCACTACGGCGCCGACTGGCGCGACAACGGCGATGGAACGTTCACGGCGGTGGCGGTCGAGCGCTTCCTCTCGCCGCTCGACCTCTACCTCGCCGGCTTCTACTCGGCCGAGGAGGTGCCGCCGTTCGTCCTGCTCGAGGCGCCCGGCGTCGACCCGGATCAGCGACCGCAAACCGGCGTGACGCTGAGCGCGACTTCGCGCACCGTCTCGATCGCGGAGATCGTCGAGGCCGAAGGACCCCGGGGTCCGCCGGCTGAAGAGGCCTCCCACGAGTTTCAAGCGGCGTTTCTCTACC
>CAYXXN010000008.1:0-31154 GCA_964469055.1 uncultured Thermoanaerobaculia bacterium | reverse complement strand
CGCGGCGCTCGCGGACTGCGATCTGGTCTCCGGGGTGCGGGTCACGCGTCACGACTCGTGGCTGCGCCGGGTCTCGTCGCGCATCGCCAACGCCGTCCGCCGTGGCGTGCTCCACGACGGGATCACCGACGTCGGCTGTTCGCTCAAGGCCTATCGGGCGGACTATCTGACCGAGCTCGCGGCCTTCAACGGCCTGCACCGCTTCCTGCCGGCGCTGGTCAAGGCGCGGGGCGGCCGCATCCGCGAGGTGCCGGTGTCGCACCGGCCGCGCCGCCACGGAACGAGCAAGTACGGAGTTCACAACCGCCTGTGGCGGGGAATCGCAGACCTCTGGGGCGTGCGCTGGCTCGCGCGCCGCTCGGTCGCCGGCCGCCACGTCGAGGAGATCGAGCCATGAAACCGGAGACGATCTGGATCGCCGTCGGCCTCGCTGGGCAGGCCCTCTTCTCGACCCGCTTTCTCGTGCAGTGGATCGCCTCGGAGCGCCAGAAGAAGAGCGTCATCCCGGTGGCGTTCTGGTACTTCAGCCTCGCCGGCGGCCTCATCCTCTTGGCCTACGCCATTTGGCGCCGCGACCCCGTCTTCATCCTGGGCCAGACCACCGGCGCCTTCATCTATGGCCGCAACCTGCTGTTCATCCGGCGAGAGCGGGCTGATCTGGCCGACTAGCAGGGCTGCCTAGGCCGAACCGCCCAACCACGCAAGCAGCTGGCCTTCGAGCCCCAGGGCGCCCCCGAAGCCGAGGTCGAGCCGCCGGGGGAAGGCCACGTGACCGCCGGGGGCTCGGCGGACGAGGAGCCTGCCATTCGCCGCGGCGAGGAACGGCTCGAGGGAGGAGAGGGGCACCATCGGATCGTGGCGCGCGGCGATCAGCAAAGCCGGCAGGCGGAGCCGACCGAGACGCGGGCCGACGCTGGCCTTCGCGTAGTAGTCGGCGGCGCCGGCAAAGCCGTGCCGCGGCGCCACCGTCGCCTCGTCCCAGTCGCGCAGCCGGTGGATGCGCGCCGCCGCTTCCAGCGGCAGGGGCACCGGGCGCCGCGCCGCGACGGCGGCATAGATCGCCTTCAAGTGGCGCAGCACGTAGGTGCGATAGAGCCAGCTCGTGGGGCGGTCGATGTGATCGGCGCAGGGCGCGAGGGCGAGCGGCGGGCAGACGGCGGCGATGGCGCCGACCCGCGCATCGCCCGCTGCCGTCGCCCAGCACAGGGCCAGGTGCCCGCCGACCGAGAAGCCGGCGATCGCGATGCGTTCGTACCCCGCGAGCGTCTCATCCGCCAGCGCAGCGTCGAGATCCGGCGTCAACCCGGCGTGGTAGAAGTCCTCCCCCAGGCGATCGGCGCCCCGCAGGTTCAGCCGCAGCACGGTCCAGCCGCGCGCCGCTGCCCACGCCGCCAGCCGCACGGCGTAGCCGGAGGTCGCGCAGCCACCCAGGCCGTGGACGACGACGAGCAGCCGCTCGGCGCCCGGGGCGGTGAGCCGGCCCGACAGGCGGACCGGACCGACTCGCGGGTCGACGAGCGTCGTGGACCAGGGCTCCCAGGCAGGCTCGACCGGAGGACGCACAGCCCGCGCCAGCCGGCGAATGACCGTGATCGAGTGACCCCACGCGTTCATCGTCTTGTGCCGCGCCGGCGCGCCGCGAGCGCCGGCGGCCCTGTGTTACAGTCGCGCCCTCCACGCGGCCCCCACGCCGCAACCCGCCCGCCGCACCCGAAGGCAGCATGCAACTCTACGAGAATCTCCTCGAGACTCTGGGCAACACTCCGCTCGTCAAGCTCGGTCGCTTCCACCGCGGGCCGGCGACCCTGGCAGCGAAGATCGAGTCCTTCAACCCCGGCTCGAGCGTCAAGGACCGTATCGGCATCGCCATGATCGAGGCGGCCGAGCGCGAGGGGAAGCTCCGACCTGGCATGACCATCGTCGAGCCGACCTCCGGCAACACCGGCGTCGGCCTCTGCATCGCCGCCATCTTGAAGGGCTACAAGATGATCTGCACCGCCGCCGACAAGATCCCCGCGGAAAAGGTGGCACTGCTCGAGGCCTACGGCGCCGAGGTCATCACCTGCCCCACCGAGGTGCCGCCGGACGACCCCCGCTCCTACTACAAGCTCGCCGAGCGCATCCGCGACGAGCAGGGCGCCTTCCTCCCTTACCAGTACTACAACCAGGCCAACCCGATCGCGCACTACGACACGACCGGCCCCGAGGTGTGGCGGCAGACTGAAGGCAAGATCACCCACTGGGTTGTCGGCGTCGGCACCGGCGGCACGATCAGCGGCGCCGGCAAGTACCTGAAGGAGCAGAACCCGGCCATCAAGGTCATCGGCGTCGATCCGATCGGCAGCGTCTACACCTATTACAAGGAGCACGGTGAGCTACCGCCGCAGGAACAGATCCACCAGTACTTGATCGACGGGATCGGCGAGGATCTGCTCCCCGAGAGCTGCTGGATCGACGTCATCGACGAGTTCATCCAGGTCGACGACCCGACCGCCTACCGCGCCATCTTCGAGCTGGCGCGCACCGAAGCCATCTTCACCGGCTCCTCCGGCGCCGCCGCGGCCGTCGGGGCTCGCCGGGTGGCCGAACAACTCGCTCCCGACGGCTTCGTCGTCACCCTCTTCCCCGACTCCGGCGAGCGCTACTTGTCGAAGTTGAATGAGAAGTGGATGCGGGAAAAGGGTCTGTTGGACTGAGCGGAGCGCACCGCCGCCGCCCAGCACCACTCAGCGCGCCGTCTCGCTCAACTCCCCGCGCAAATCCCGCTGCACGAGCTCCCGCACTTCCTCCGACGCGCAACCGCTCCCGAACAGCACCATCCGCTTGGTGAGCGCCGCTTCGGTCGTCATGTCGCCGCCGGAGACGGCGCCGGCGCGCGCCATGCCAGCGCCGGTCGCGTAGGCGTCGATCGCCACCGCCCCGCTCAGGCATTGAGTGCAGTCCACCAGCACGACGCCGCGCTCGTGCGCCTCGGAGAGGGCGGCGACGAAATCGGGGTCGTTCACCGGGCCATTGCCGACTCCGAAGGTTTGGAGGACGACCCCTTTCAAGGGCGGAGCCAGGAAGTTGCGCACGATGGCCCCGGTGACGCCGGGGAAGAGCCACAGGACGCCCACGTGGGGATCGAGTCGCTCCTGGAGGGTGAGCGACGTCGGAGCCTCTGCCGCTGGTTGGCGCACCAGCTCGTAGTTGACGACGATCTGGGTGCCGGTCTCGGCGAGCGCGGGCAGGTTGGGCGAGGCGAAGGCGTCGAAGCCGGCACAGTTGACCTTGACGGCGCGGCAGCCCCGGAAGAGGCGGCTGCCGAAATAGAGGCCCACCTCGGGGATGCGGTAGTCGGCGGCGAGGATCAGCGAGGTGACCAGGTTCTCCAAGGCGTCGGTGCGTGGCCTGCAGAGCGGCACCTGCGAGCCGGTGAGGATGATCGTCTTCGTCAGGCCGTCGAAAAGGAAGGCCAGGGCGGAGGCGGTGTAGGCCATGGTGTCGGTGCCGTGCACGACGACGAACCCGTCGAAGGCCGCGTAGGCGTCGCGGATCTCGCGGCCGATCCGCACCCAGTCGGCGGGCGCCATCTCGGCGGAGTCGAGCAACGGCTCGAGCTCGCGCACGACGATCTCCGGCATGCCCTCGGCGCGGAACACGGAGTGCTCGGCCAACTGGCGCTCGAGGAAACCGGGAGCGGGCACCCAGCCGTCGGCCGAGGAGCGCATGCCGAGGGTGCCGCCTGTGTGGAGCACGAGAACCCGCCGTCGCTCGTCCATCGTCCGCCTCACATGGAAAGCGAGCCCTGGCGGAACTCGCTGGGCCCGAGCAGGGCGTTGACCAGGACCGGCCGGCCGGCCGCCGCGATCGCCTTGGCGGCGGAGAGCACCTCGTCGATCTGCGCCGTCGTCTCGAGCAGCAAGCCCACCGCGCCGTAGCCTTCGGCCACCCGATGGTAGTCGGTGCGCGCCAGCCGGGTGCCGACGTCGTCGCCCAGGATCGCCGTCTGGTCACGGGCGATCTGGGTCCAGCCGGCGTCGTTGCCGACCACGGCGATGACCGGCAGGCCGTGCCGCGCGCAGGTGTCGAGCTCGGCCAGGCTGAAGGCGGCCGAGCCGTCCCCCCAGAGCAGCCACACCTCGGCGCCCGGCCGCGCCACCTTGGCCCCCAGTGCGAAACCGCCACCAACCCCGAGCGTGCCGAAGGGCCCGGGGTCGAGCCAGGCAAGCGGCCGCCGCGGCCGCACGGTGTAGGCGGCCGTGGCGACGAAGTCGCCGCCGTCGACCACGACGACACTGTCGTCGGCCAGGGCGCGGTCGATGGCCCGGCAGAGGGCGATCGGGTTGACGCCGTCGCGCTCGGCGGCCGCCTGCGCGCCGATCTCCGTCTCGCGCTCGTCGTCGCGGCCGCGCAGCGCAGCGAGCCAGTCGTCCCACCGCCCCCGCGGTTCAGCCCAGGCGTCGGCGAGCCGGCGCAAGAAGGCGCTAGGGTCCGCCTCGATCGGCAGCTGCGGCCGGCGATTCAAGTAGAGATCGGCTCGGCTGCGGTTCACCGACAGCGAGCGGGCGAGCGCGAACGGCACGCCATAGTCGAGCCGGAAATCGCAGGGCACGCCGGCGAGCAGGACGAGATCGGCTTCGCGCAGCGCCTTGCGGCGGGCGTGGCGCAGCAGCAGCGGGTGCGACGCGCCGAGCAGCCCGCGTGCCATTCCAGAGAGGTAGACCGGCACGCCCAGGTGGGCGACGGCCGCGGCGAGAGCCTGCGCCTCCGAGGCGGCGAGGAGAGCCTGGCTGCCGACCAGGAGGAGCGGGCGCTTGCTCCTGCGAAGGGCCGCGACGGCGCGGCGCTGGTCCCAGCTCGACCCCGCCACCGTCACGGCCGTCGCGGGTGCGCCGGCGCGCGGCAGCGGGCCGGCGAACAACCTTCGCAGGTGACAGCCGATCGCGAATCGCAGCAGACGCCCGAGCGCGCCCTTGCCGCGGCCGCCCATGTCCAGGTAGAGCCGACGGACCGCGTCTTCCGGGTAGAGAAGGTCGACCGGGCATTCCAGGAACACCGGGCCAGGGACCCCTTCCCCCGCTTGTTGCAGCGCGAGCCCGAGCAGCGGCGCCAGATCGCGCACCCGCGCCGCCCGGCCTTGCCACTTGACGTGCGGCGCCGCGACGGCTTGTTGGTCGATGTCCTGCAGTGCTCCGCGACCCTTCAAGGCAGTCGCCGCGGCACCTCCCAGCAGCACCACCGGTGACTGTGCGAGGCGAGCGTTCTCGAGGGCCGTCACGGCGTTGGTCAGGCCCGGGCCAGCGGTGACCGCCGCCACGCCCACGCCTCCCGTCAGCCGCGCCGTCGCGTCGGCCGCGAAGACGGCGGCGGCCTCGTCGCGCACGTCGACAATGCGCACGCCGCGTCCCTTGGCCTCGACGAGAATCGGCGAGATATGGCCGCCGCACAGCGTGAACAGGGCTCCCACCCCGTGGGCGACGAGCACGTCGGCGACTTGCGCGCCGCCGCTCATTCGGCGATGGCAACGAGGCGCAGGCTCAACGGGGGGGATGTGCCGATCGGCACGGCTACATCGGGCCCCACTTCGACCAGAGCCCGATCCGTGGCCGCGGCGGCGTCGAACAGGGCGCCCGTCGGATCCACCACCTTGACGACGACACGGCCCGACGACAGCACGAGGGGGATGAAGAGCCAACGCGTTTCCGTGCCGGGAACGGCTAGGCCGATGGCGCCGCCCTCGACTCCTCGGATCTCGACTGGCCGTAGGCCAGGTCCAGTCACTTCGAGCGTGACGAGCCGGTCTTCGATGGTCAGGGCCCGCCCGGGCGTCTCGGTGAGTTGCCAGAGGATGTCGCGCACCATCCAGTGCACGTAGGTCAACAAGTCGCTCGTCCAGGTGAAGCGTTCCTTGTCGAAAGCGAGGCAGGCGGAGCGCCCGTCCGCGGCTAGAGTCCGGTCGACGAGGGCCCACACGGGACCGTCACCCGACAGCCACACCGTGCCGACGCCAGGGACAGTCACCGCTGTACCGCCGTCGGCTTCCGGTGACAGGGTCCCGATCTGCCTGCCACCAGGAAACGGCACTCCGCTGAGGAGCACCAGCTCTCCGGCCGGGGCCACGAAGGCAACAAAGCGACCCGACACCTGCGGAGCGCAGCGCGTGAACGTGGGGTCGCCGCCGAGGACGAGCCTCCCCCCCTGCGCCCCGACCGGGGCGGTGAGCGCCATGGCTAGTGGCAGAGCGAGCGCGATCCTTCTCATGGGCGGGCTCCTCCTCGAAGCCGCTAGCGTACACTCTCCGCCGGTGCCGACCGGAAACAGACCGCCATGGCGCTACGCATCGACGACACGCTCGTCATCCCCGATGGCGAGGTGCGTTTCACGGCCTCCCGCGCCTCCGGTCCGGGGGGGCAGAACGTCAACAAGGTGGCGACCCGGGTGACCCTGGCCTTCGACGTCGCCGCCTCCCAGGTGCTCTCACCCGAGCAGAAGGCCCGGCTCACGGGGCGGCTCGGCAAGCGGCTCGGGGACGGCCGGCTGCTGCGGGTCTCCGTCCAGGAGGCGCGCTCGCAGATCGCCAACCGCCGCCTGGCCGAGGAGCGCCTCGCCGAGTTGCTGCGCCGTGCCCTGGCGCCGCCGCCGCCGCCACGCCGCGCCACGAGGCCCTCGGTCGCCTCGCGCACGCGGAGGCTCGAGAGCAAGCGGCGGCGCGCCCGCCTCAAAGAGCGCCGCCGTGGCGAGGACGGGCCGTAGCGCCGGGCGCCGCTTCGCCTAGTCGACGATGCCGAGGCCAGCCCAGTCGACGGGGTCGGGGCTCCCCAGGACCGTCGCGGGCAACTCGTCGAAGACGGCGATGCCGGTGTGCTTTCGCTCGCCACGATCGTCGGAGAGGAGGATCGCCCCGTAGCGCCGCCAATTGCGCCAGGGAGTGGACAGACCCGGCTCCGGATCGCTCGCCTGCTCGAAAAAGTCCCACTGCTCGACCAGACCGCTGTCGTTGCCCACGTAGACCAGGTACTTGTTCTCCGGGGTTCGGCCGACGCTTGCGAACGTGAGCTCGAGGACCTCCGCCGGTCCCCCGTCCGAGGTCGTGCCGGGACCGACATAGCGCAGGGTGACCCCGGGGTCACCGAGCTTGTAGGGCATGAACATCCAGTAGCTGTCGTTGATCCAAGCGGCCTCGCCCGAGTCGAGCAGGGCGGCGAGCCCCGGAGCATCCGTCACTTCCTGCCCGCCGCGCCAGCCTCGTCCCACGCCGCTGCCGAGGTTCATCAGGATCAGGTACGGAACACCGTCCTCGCGGCCCACGCCCTCCACCCTGATGTCGCCCGTCCACTTGTCCCAGACATGGCGGCGGCGACCGAAGAAGTTCCAGGTCACGTAGCGCGTGGCATCCCAGGCGCCCTCCCCGCCGAGCGCAGCGAGGACTCGATCGGCGAGCGCCGCGGCCTGGGGGTTCGTGCGGGATGTCGCCGCGTCCGGGGACGCTGGCGACTGAGCGCTGAGGGGAGCGGCGACCACTTCGGAGAAGAGGGCGACGAGCAGGACGGCGACGAAGGCGCACATGTAGCAAAGATACCGCGCCCGACCGCCCGGCGGAGGGCAGCGCCGCGTTGGATCGCCGGGCAGGTGCTACGCTCCCGCCGTGCCCCCGAACGGGTTGGCCGCGTCGCTCGCCGAGGAGAGCCTGCGTCGCCTCGGCCGCTATCGGGTCGAGCGCCTAGTCGGCGCCGGCCGCTCGGGCGCGGTGTTCCTCGGTCGCGATCCCATCCTCGGCCGCCCGGTAGCCCTCAAGGTGATCCCGCTGCGTGCCGGCGTCCGCTCGACCGAGCGTGAGAAACGCCTCGAGCTGCTGGGGGCGACCTTCCGCCACCTCGGCGGTCTCTCGCACCCGCACCTGGTCACTGTCCACGACGCCGGGATCGAGGAGGAGTACGCCTACCTGGTCATGGACTTCGTGCCGGGGCGCGATCTCGAGGCGGCGCTCGGAGAGGGCGGTGCTCTGCCCGCGAAGAGCGTCCTCGAGCTCGGCCGCGAGCTGGCGGCCGGTCTGGACTACGCACACGCCAGCGGCTTCGTCCACGGCGACCTGCGACCGAGCAGCGTGCTGCTGCCGCCCTCGGGAACGGCCAAGGTGGTCGACTTCGGCATCGCGAGCGCGCTCTCGGCTAGCCGCCTCAGTCACGCCGTTTCGCTGTGGGACACGCCCACCTATCTGGCGCCGGAGTCCCTGACCGGAACCCCAGGGCCGGCGAGCGACCAGTACGCGCTCGCGCTGCTGCTCTATCGTGCCTTGACCGGAGCCCTGCCCTTCGCCGCCCAGGACTCGGGGGAGCTCCTGGACCAGATCGAGCACGCCGCGCCCCGACCCGCCTCGACGCACGACCCGCGGCTCACCGCCGCGGTCGACGCCTGCTTCGCACGCGCTCTCGACAAGCAACCCGCGGCCCGCTTCGCGAGCTGCAGCGAGCTCGTCGGGTCTCTCGGCGCCGCCCTCGAAGGCGAGCGGGAGTCGCCGCTGCCGCCCTTCGCTACCCAGCCGCTGGACGAGGCCCTGCGGAGCGAGTTGGCGATCGCGCCCGCCGAGCCCCGGCGCGCCGCGCCCCAGCCCGCCGCTCCCCAGCCCGCCGCGCCGCCGCGGCGCTCCTGGCGCGGGCAGCTGGCGATCCTGGCGGCCGGCTTCGTGGCCGGCCTGGGCCTCGGGGCGGCGGTGCTCTTGCGAGGCGAGCCCGAGGCGAGCCCGCTCGCCACGGCACCCGCTCCAACCCTGCCCGCCGCGGCACCGTCGGCGAGGGACTCCGACACGACGCCAGCGTCGACGACGATCCTCCTTCCGACGACGGCTCCCGTCTCGGCGCCGGAACCTACGGCAGGGGCGAACCTGGTCGCGGCACCGCCTGGCGAAGCCGCCGAAACCGCCACGCCAGAGCGCCTTCCGCCGGGCGTGGCGTCGAGCTACGGCACGCTGCGGGTGCGGCTGATCAGCGAGGGACCCGCCGGTCGGTTGACCGTGCTGCTCGACGGTGAGCAGGTGGTCGCCGAGCGCTTCCACTTCGGAGGGCCCTTCGGCTTCCTCCGTCAGCGCCCGCGCGGCGGCCAGCTCGAGCTGGTGCGGCAGGTGCCGGCGCGACCGGCTACGCTCTCGGTGCGCGTCGAGCTCGCCGACCGCATCCAGGTCATTCCCCTGCGCGCCGAGTGGGACGAGGACCTCGAGCTGACCCTGGAGACCCGCGTCGGCCTCGACCGCTCGGTCACGGCGACGCTGCGCTGAATCGATTCGCCACCGGAGGACCCGTGCTCCGCATCCTCGTCAAGTTGCTGCTGCTCGCCGCCATCGTCGTGGCCGTCTGGCGGTACGGACCCCCGACCCTGCGCCGCCTGCAGGGCGCCCGCCCTTCCGACTCGCCGGAGGCCGCGGAAGCCGGCCCCGGCGAATGCATCGCCGCCGCCGAGCGCGCCAGTGAAGTCGTCGGCGAGGTGGCTTACGAGTTCAACCCCGGCAACCTCGAGGTCTGGCGCGCCGCGGAGGCGGACGCTCAGCAGGCGATCGAGGTCGCGCGGGAGATCTGTTTCTGCGAGGGCACGGCGTGTCGCAGGGTCGAGCAGGCTCTCGACGAGCTCGAGGGTGTCCTCGCTGCCTACCGCCACATGATGGACTCGCCGGGAGGCCGCTTCGTCAATCCGGCCAGCTCGCACGAACGGGCTCTGCGGCTGCTCGCCGAGGCGCAGGCCCTGCTCCAGTGAGCCCTGGGAACCCGCGGCGAGGCTAGGAACGCGTCCCGAGCGTCGGCTGGTACTCGATCTCGAGGGCGCCTTCCCGCAGCCAGTGGACGAGCAAGCTGCGAATCCGGTAGGCGTCGGCCCCCAGGGATTTTTCGCACTGGGCCGGTGAGGCGCCGGCGGTAGCCTGCAGCCAGAGGTCGCGCACGAAGGCCCCGTCCCGCTCTTGACCTGGCGTGGGCGGCGATCCCGTCGCCCGCAGCACGGCGCCGTCCGGGAGCAGACCACGGGCGAACTCGAGCTCGTCGCGGCGGCGCATGCCCTCCAGGAGGAGCGTGTGAATGCTGTGGGACTCGGAGGAGATCAAGAGGTCGTCGCGGCTGGGGCGCGTGAGGCGGAAGCTCTCGGCGCGCGGCTCCTCGAGGAGCTGCCAGAAGGCGTCCGGTCCCTCCACCCGCCCGTACCGGCAGGTCGTCATGGCGCCGTCACGCAGCCACAGTCTCGCCAGCGGGGCCCCGTCGCCGTCGAGCAGGGTCAGGACACCGCTGGTGCGCGAGGCTTCCATGGTCGACAGCAGATCGGTCAGCGAGAGGACCTTGAGGCTGCCTTCGAGGGGTGCCGGTCGGCCGGCGCTCGCCGGCCGACCCGCCTGCGCCGCCTCCCCCTTCTCCGGCTTGAGCACCGTCTGGTGGCTGCGGTGCGGGCCGAGCCGGCCGAGGTCGAGACGGAGCTGCGAGGCGAGCTCAGGCGGGCAGATGCGCAGCAGCCGGCCCTTGACGGCCTCCGCCGCCTCCTGGATGTGGTCCCAGTCCACCAGGCCGACCTCGCCCAGGAAGACGAGCTTGTGCACGGCGTAGAAGACGAGCGCCGGGATGGTCTGGAGACTCCGCAGGTGGCGGCTCTCCGAGCGCACCCAGTCCTCGAGCTCGGTGGCCAGCACCTCCGTCGGTCCGCCGAGCAGTCGTGAGATGGGCTCGGCGGCGGCGGTCGCCGCCAGCGAGTCGGAGAGATAAGCGCGCAAGGCGCTGCGCGGCGTCGTGGGATCGGCGGAACTGGCCTTGGGGTTCACGATCGACGCGGGCGGGGAGACGAGTGATTGTGCCACGGCTGGTGCCGCATGCACGTCTCCGCTTTTTCGGCGAACCTGCGAGAAGCGGGAGCGCGACACAAGGAGCCCGCTCACCAAGAGATCGCGCGCCGCCGGTCCCGACGGCGAGCATCTGCCCTGCTACAGTTCGTCGGATGCGCCGTTGGCTCGTCCGCTCCCTCGTCGCGGCCGCCATCCTGGGCGGTCTCTTCCTGCTGCGCGCCACGGTCTTCGCTCCCCAACCCACCGAGGTGACGGTCGTGCGCGTCGCCCGCGGAGCGGTCGAGGAGACAGGGAGCAATTCGCGCGCCGGGACCCTCAAGGCGGCGCGCCGGGCGCTGCTCTCGCCCGAGGTCGGCGGCCAAGTCGTCGCCCTCCCCTTCCGCGAGGGTAGCGCGGTCGCCGCGGGGGACGTGCTGTTGCGTCTCGAGGACAGCGCCCAGCAAGCGCGTCTCACCTTGGCTCGGCGTGACTTCGACGCCGCCCGCGCCGAGCGCGAGCGTGCCTGCCTGGCCGCCGAGCGCGCGGCGCGCGAGCTCGAGCGCGCTCGCCGGCTCGCCGCCGACCAGATCGTCGCCGCCGACGCCCTGGACGCCGTCGAGACGGCGCGCCGGGAGGCGGATGCCGCCTGCCGGGCCGCCGGCGCCAACGCCGAGCGCGCGGCGGCGGCCGTGGCCGTCGTCGAAACCGAGGTCGCCAAGATGACGCTGCGCGCCCCCTTCGCCGGCATCGTCGCCGAAGTCGGCATCGAGGTGGGAGAGTGGACCACTCCGTCGCCCCCCGCCCTGCCAGTTCCGGCGGTGCTCGACGTCCTGGACCCCTCGTCGCTCTACGTCAGCGCCCCGATCGATGAAGTCGACTCCGCCCGGCTGGCGGTCGGCCAGCCGGCGCGCGTCACCGTCGACTCGTTCCGCGAGCGTGCCTTGCAGGGCCGCGTGCGCCGCATCGCTCCCTACGTGCTCGACGTGCAGGAGCAGAATCGCACCGTCGAGGTCGAAGTCGAGCTCACCGAGGCCACTCTCCCGGCGGGCCTTCTGCCCGGCACCTCGGCCGACGTCGAGATCGTCCTGGCCGTGCGCGAGGACGTGCTCCGTGTCCCGACGGCCGCCCTGATGGAAGGGCAGCGCGTTCTCGTTCTCGTCGAGGAGGAACTGGGCGAGCGGACCCTCGAGACGGGACTGCGCAACTGGGACTTCACCGAGGTGCGCTCGGGACTGGCCGAGGGCGATCTCGTCGTCACCTCGCTCGACCGGGCCGAGGTCAAGGCCGGCGCCCGGGCTCGCGCCGCCAGCCCACCGTGATCCGTCTCGAGGGCGTGGGCCGCACCTACGAGGTCGGCGAGCGACCCGTCTACGCCCTCCTCGACGTCGACGAGACGATCGTGGCGGGCGAGCACGTGGCGGTCATGGGCGCGTCCGGCTCCGGCAAGTCGACTCTGCTCAACGTCATCGGCTGCCTGGATCGCCCGACCAGCGGTCGCTACCTCCTCGACGGACGGGACGTCAGCGGCCTCGAGGATGCTGCGTTGACCGAGATCCGCCAGCGTCGGATCGGCTTCGTCTTCCAGGCTTTCCACCTCGTGCCGCGGTTGAGCGCCGCGGAGAACGTGGAGCTGCCGATGGTCTTCGCCGAGGTGACGCGTCGGGAGCGGCGCGAGCGCGCGGCCAGCGCCCTCGCCGCCGTCGGGCTCGCGGCGCGGGCCACCCATCAGCCGGACCAGCTCTCCGGCGGCGAGCGGCAACGGGTGGCCATCGCTCGCGCCACCGTCATGCGTCCGGACATCCTGCTGGCCGACGAGCCCACCGGCAACCTGGACACGCGCTCCGGCGGCGAGGTGCTCGACCTGCTCGACCGGCTGAACGACGACGGGCTGACGCTGATCGTCGTCACCCACGATCCCGCCGTGGCACGGCGGGCCGACCGCCTGCTATTCATGGTGGATGGTCGGATCGTGCGGCGAGCGCCGAGCGACCAACTCGCGGAGGCTTTGGCGGCGACGCTCCTTCTACCGGCGACGTCGCCCTCGGGGGCGCACCGATGAGGGCGCGGGACCTCGCTCACTTCGCCTTCAGGGCCCTCAAGGGACACCGTCTGCGCACGTTCTTGAGCCTGCTCGGCGTCGCCATCGGCGTCGCCGCCGTCCTCGTCCTCACCGCGCTGACCGACGGCGCCCGCACCTATGTCATCGACCAGTTCGCGAGCCTCGGCAGCAACCTGGTGATCGTCTTGCCCGGACGCACGGACACCACGGGCCTACCGGCGCCGGGCGGCGCGCCGAACGACCTTTCGCTCGCCGACGCCGAAGCGCTGGCGCGCGACGTGCGCTCGGCGGCGCGCGTCGCCCCCTTGGCGGTGGGCACCGAAGCGGTCTCCTACGGCGACCGCAGCCGGCAGGTGGGGCTGCTCGGCACCACCGCCGAGTACCGCTTGGCGCGCGGCGTCGAGATGGCGGCGGGCGAGTTCTTGCCAGCCGGGGACTGGCAGCGAGGCGCGCCGGTCGCGGTGCTCGGCGCCCAGCTCGCCAGGGAGCTGTTCCCGGGCGAGAGCCCGGTCGGCAGGATCGTGCGCGTGGGGGCCTGGCGGATGCGCGTTCTCGGCGTCCTCGAGCGGCAGGGTACCAAGCTCGGAGTCAACTTCGACGAGACCGTCTTCGTGCCCGTGGCGACGGCGCTGAAGATGCTGAACCGCTCGTCGCTGCGCCGCGTGCTCGTCGAGGTGCGAGCCCACGCCGACATCGAGGCGGCCCGCCGCGACATCCGCCGCCAGTTGGTCTTGCGCCATCGTGAGGAGGACTTCACGGTGATCACCCAAGACGCCTTGTTGTCGACCTTCGGCTCGATCCTCGGGGTGCTGACCTTGGCCCTGGTGGCCATCGGCTCGATCTCGCTCGCCGTCGCCGGCATCGGCATCATGAACGTGATGCTGGTCTCGGTGGCCGAGCGCACGCGCGAGATCGGCTTGCTGCGGGCCCTCGGCGCCGGCCGGCGTCAGGTCCTGGCGGTCTTCCTGGGCGAGGCCGCCCTGCTGTCCACAGCCGGGGGCGTGCTCGGCCTCGTCCTGGGCTGGCTCCTGGTTCGACTCCTCGTCCAGCTCTACCCCGCCCTTCCGGCCGCGGCACCGGCTTGGTCGATCGCCGCCGCCCTCGGAGTCGCCGTCGGCGTCGGCCTGCTCTTCGGCATCCTCCCCGCGCGCCGGGCCACCCGGCTCGATCCCGTGGCGGCCCTCGCCGGCAGGTAGCAAGCGTGCGCGACCTCCTCGGGCTCGCCCTGGGCGCCGTCCTCCACCACCGCCTGCGCTCGGCGCTGTCGATGCTGGGCATCGCCATCGGCATCGCCTCGGTCATCCTGCTGACCTCGATCGGCGAGGGCACTCGCCGCTACATGATCGCCGAGTTCACTCAGTTCGGCACCAACCTCCTGGCCGTGAACCCCGGCAAGTCGGAGACGGTCGGTGTGCCGGGCGCGCTCGGCGGCAGCACGCGGCCGCTGACCATCGACGATGCGGAAGAGCTGACCCGGCTGCCTGGGGTGGAAGCCGTGACACCGGTCGCCTTCGGCACCGCGCGGGTCGAAGCCGGGACTCGAGGGCGCAGCGTCTTCGTCTACGGCGTCACCTCGAACATTCCGACCGTCTGGCGCTGGGGGGTGCGGATCGGCTCCTTCTGGCCGCAGGGCGACCCGCGCCGCGGCGCCCCGCTGGCCGTGCTCGGACCGCGACTCCAGCGAGAGCTCTTCGGCGCCGCCAACCCGCTGGGCGAACACGTGCGCATCGCCGGCCGGCGCTTCCGGGTCATCGGCGTCATGGAGTCGAAGGGACAGTTCCTCGGTCTCGATCTCGACGACGCGGTCTTTGTTCCCGTCGCCACGGCGATGAAGCTCTTCAACCTGCAAGAGCTCAACGAGATCGATATCCTGTTCTCCAACGCCCGCATCGCCGATCAGGTCGAGGCCGCCGTCCGCGCCGCCCTGACCGCGCGCCACGGCGATCGCGAGGACTTCACCGTCACCAGCCAGACCGAGATGCTCGAGGTCTTCGGCAACGTCATGGAGATCATCACCGGCGCGGTGGGCGCCATCGCCGGCATCTCGCTGGTGGTCGGCGCGATCGGCATCCTTACCATGATGTGGATCTCCGTCGGCGAGCGGGAGCACGAGATCGGCCTCGCGCGAGCCGTGGGCGCTACCCGGCGACAGGTGGAGACGCTCTTCCTCGCCGAAGCAGCGACGCTGGCCGGACTCGGCGGCCTCCTCGGTCTCGCGGCCGGCCTCGGGCTGTGCGCCCTGTTGCGGACCGCCGTCCCGGGCCTGCCAGTGCAGACGCCGCCCACCTTCGCCATCGCGGCGCTCCTCGTCAGCCTCGCGACCGGCCTCGCTTCCGGCGTCCTACCGGCCCGCCGCGCCGCCCGCCTCGATCCCGTCGAGGCTCTGCACGCCGAGTAGTTAGCGCGCTTCGCGCTCGACGTAGGGCTCGTGCACCTTGACGGGCCGCGCCTTGCCCCGCAGTCGCAGGTTGAGCATCTCGACGAAGACCGAGAAGCCCATCGCGAAGTAGATGTAGCCCTTCGGGATGTGGAAGCCCAGCCCGTCGGCGATCAGGGCCGTGCCGATCAGGAGCAGGAAGGACAGAGCGAGCATCTTGACCGTCGGATGGCGCTCGACGAAGCGGCCGATCGCTTGGGCGAAGACGAGCATGCACAGGACCGCAACGATCACGGCTGTGACCATGATGGCCACCCGGTCCACCATGCCCACGGCAGTGATCACCGAATCGAGTGAGAAGACGATGTCGAGCAGCATGATCTGCACGATGACGCCGAGGAACGAGACCCGCTCGCGGACCGCGCGCTCGTGCTCGGCTCCTTCGAGCTTCTGGTGGATCTCGAACGTGGCCTTGCCCAGCAGGAAGAGGCCGCCCAGGATGAGGATGAGGTCGCGGCCGGAGACCTCGTTGCCGAGGACCGTGAAGAGCGGCGCCGTCAAGCGGATCACCCAGGCGAGCGAGAGCAGCAGCAAGATGCGGGTGACCATGGCGCCCGCCAGCCCCAACCTGTAGGCGCGCCCTCGCTGACTGCCCGGCAGCTTGCCGGCGAGGATCGAGATGAAGATCACGTTGTCGATGCCGAGCACGAGCTCGAGCGCCGTCAAGGTCGCGAGCGCGATCCAGGCCTGCGGGTCGGTCAGCCAGTTCATGGCGGGCAGAGGATACTGAATCCGCGTTAGGATCAGGGGCCTTTTCGCGACCGATGGGAGGGGGCATGCAGGAAGAGCTCAAGCCATACGTCCCTGCCGAGGCGACGCTGGCCGAGCTGACCTGGAAGGCGATGCTCCTGGGCGTCGTGCTCGCGGCGATGATGGGCGCCGCCAACGCCTACCTGGCATTGAAGGCGGGGCAAACCGTCTCCGCCACCTTCCCGGCGGCGATCCTGGCGCTCGCCGCCTTCCGCCTGCCCTTCTTCCGCGGCACCGTGCTCGAGCAGAACCTGGCGCGGACCGCCGGCACGGTCGGCGAAGCGCTCGCCGCCGGCGCCATCTTCACGATCCCGGCCTTCCTGCTCGTCTCTGTCGAGGGCCAGCGCCTCTGGACGTCCTTCGAGTACTGGCAGACCAGCCTCATCCTGCTGGTCGGCGGCGTCCTCGGCGTGCTCTTCATCACTCTGCTCCGCCGCACGCTGGCCGTCGACGCCGGGCTGCCCTACCCGGAGAGCCGGGCCTGCGCCGCCATCGTCAAGGCGGGGCAAGCCGGCGAGAGCGGCGCCAAGTACGTGTTCGGCGCCATGGGCGTGGGCATGCTGCTGCAGGTGTTCAAGGACGGCTCGGGCCTGCGCCTCTTCCGCGAGTCGGTCGAGTTCTTCCGCCAACTGCCGGCCTCGGTCATTCACCACTTCGACTCCTCGCGCAACGCGCTGGGAGACGTCCGGCACGGCGGCGCCGTGGCCTTCGCCACGCCGTCGATCTCGCCGGCCTTGATCGGTGTGGGCTACATCATCGGTTTCGAGCTCGCGGCGATCAACTTCTCGGGCGGTGTCCTCGCCTGGCTGGTCTTCATCCCACTCGCCTTCTTCGTCCACCCCGGCCTCGGCCAACAGCTCGCTGCCGGCGGCGCCGCAGCACCGGACGCCGAGGTGATCTTCTCGGTCTGGTACAACGTCGTTCGTCCCATCGCCGTGGGCGCCATGCTGGTCGGCGCCGCCAAGACGATGTGGGGAATGCGGACCTCGATCGTCTCGGCCTTTCGCGGCGCCCTGCGCCGGGGCAGCGCGGTCAGCGCTCCGTCGCGGCTCGAGGTGGATCTCGACGCGCGGGCCATCCTGCTCGGCATCGTCGGCCTGACCGTGCCGATGACCTGGCTCTACTACCGCTTCACCGAGAATTTGCTCGGCGCCGTGGTCGCCGCCCTGGTGATGCTGGTGCTCGGCTTCCTGCTCTCGGCGGTCGGCGGTTATCTGGTCGGACTGGTCGGCGGCTCGAACCAGCCGGTTTCGGGTCTCACCTTATCGGCCCTCATCCTCGCCGCCCTGCTCATGGTCGCCTTTGGGGTCACGGGCCTGCAGGGAGTGGGCGCCGTGCTCGGTGTGGCGGCCGTCGTCTGCTGCGCCATCTGCGTATCGGGCAGCCTCATCCAGGACTTGAAGGTCGGCCACCTGCTGGGTGGCACGCCGAAGAAGATGGAGATCGCCGAGATCGTGGCCACGGTGACCACCTCCTTCGTTCTCGTCTTCCCCATGCTCTGGCTGCACAACGCCAACTTGAAGCTCGGCGGCATCGGCATCGGCGATCCGCAGCTGCCCGCGCCTCAGGCCGGGCTGATGGCGCAACTGTCGCAGGGGATCGTCGGGGGCGAGATGCCGTGGGGTCTGATCTTCTTCGGCATGTGCTTCGCCCTCGGCTTGATCCTCATCAAGGCGCCCGCGCCGACCTTGATCGCCGTCGGCATGTACCTGCCGTTCGAGACCACCGGAGCGATCTTCGTCGGCGGCTGCCTCAAGGCGCTCGCCGACCGGCTGGCCGGGCGGCGGGGGATCGCCGGCGCGGCCTTCGACAACTTCGGCTCGCTGGTGGCCTCCGGTTTGATCGCCGGCGAGTCCCTGACCGGCGTGCTCTTCGCCGGCATCGTTCTTCTGGCCGACGACTTCACCTCGCTCACGCGGGTGCTGTTCGGCACCGACGAGCTCGCCTGGGTGGCGGGCCCGGCCGGCGCCTGGACGTCGCTCGTGGCGCTCGGCCTCATCGGCTGGCTGCTGGTCGGCTTGCCGCTGCGCCGCGCCCAGGTCTGATCCGTTCACCACCAGGGAGGCGCCCATGTCGGGACTGACCGAGTTCATCGCCAAAGCGCGGACAGGGTTCTCGAAGAACTTCTGGGTGGCCAACGTCCTCGAACTCTTCGAGCGCCTGGCGTACTACGGCTCGAAGGCGATCCTGGCCGTGTTCGTCGCCGACCAGGTCGGCCTGGGCCCCGAGAAAGCCGGCTGGCTGGTGGGGAGCCTTTTCAACACCCTGCTCTACTTCCTGCCCATCCTCGCTGGCACCGTGGTCGATCGCTACGGCTTCAAGAAGAGCTTGCTCGCCTGTTTCTCCATCTTCTGCGTCGGTTACTTCCTGATCGGCCTCGGCGGCCTACCGGCCGGACAGCCGCTCGTCGACGCCCTCGGGGCAAACGGTTACATGGTGATCGCGCTGCTGGTGACGGCCGCGGGCGGTTCGCTGATCAAGCCGTGCATCGTCGGCACGGTCGCCCGCACGACGACCGAGGAGACCCAGGGACTCGGCTACTCCTTCTACTACACGCTCGTGAACCTCGGCGGAGCGATCGGTCCGATCCTCGCCCTCCAGGTGCGCGAGAGCCTGGGCATCTCTTACGTGCTGGTGATGTCGTCGCTGACCAGTCTGGCGCTGGCCCTCTCGACGCTGCTCTTCTTCAAGGAGCCGCCGCGCCCGGCCGATGCCCCGCCGCCGAAGACGATGGCCGGAGTGCTCGGAGACATGTTCCTGGTCTTCCGCAACCTCCGCTTCATCAGCTTCCTGGTGATCTTCTCGGGCTTCTGGGCGATGTTCTGGCACATCTTCTACGCCCTGCCGTTCTACGTACGCGACGTCCTGCACTTCGAGAGGTTCGAGCTCATCGAGACGGTCGACGCCTGGACGATCATCCTGGTCACCGTGCCGGTGGCGGCGATCGCCCGTCGCCTCTCGCCCCTAGCGGCGATGATCGTCGGCTTCGTGCTCGCCAGTGCCTCCTGGTTCGTCATGGGGGCCTTCCCGACTCTGGCCATGACGATCGTCGCGATCGTGGTGTTCGCGATCGGCGAGGCCACGCAGGCGCCACGCTACTACGCGTACGTCGCGGATCTCGCTCCCAAGGAACAGATCGGCACCTACATGGGTTTCGCCTTCCTTCCGGTCGCCATCGGCACCTTCGTCGCGGGTGCCACGAGTGGCAAGCTCGTGGTGCATTACGTGGGCGCCACGATTGATGGGAAGCTGGTCCCGGGCCCCGGCTTCGACGTCGCCTCCCACATGTGGTACTGGGTCGGCGGCATCGGAGTCGTCTCGACCGTGCTGATGATCCTCTACGACCGCCTGGTGGTGCGGCGCGCCCGCGCTTGACCCTCCAGGCAGCGGGCGCTATCCTTCCCGCCCTTCGCGGGCAGCCGCCCGCCGGACCTCCGTCGGGGCGTAGCTCAGCTTGGTAGAGCGCACGGTTCGGGTCCGTGAGGCCGGAGGTTCAAATCCTCTCGCCCCGACCAGCTTCCTTCCCCCCTGACGCCTGAGCGGTCGCGCGCCGCGAGCCGGTTGTACAATCCCGCCGCGCTCTCGACGACCTGCGCCCCGCCGGCGAGGACCCCATGGCGATCCGCACGCTCAACGAGCTGTTCCTGACCGCCGCCCGCCGCGACCAGGCCTCTTGCCTGCGGCACAGGGTCGACGGCGCCTACCGGACGATCTCCATGGCGGAGCTGGTGGCCGACGTGCGGCGCGCCGCAGCGGCGCTTGCCGGCTTCGGGCTCCGACCCGGCGACCGCATCGCCTTGATGGCGGAGAACGGTCCGCACTGGCCGACGATCGACTTCGCGGTGCTCGGCTTGGGAGGCGTGCTGGCTCCCATCTATCCGACGCTGACCGCCGAGCAGGCCGCCTACATCGTCCAGGACTGCGGCGCCGAGACCGTCTTCGTGCAAGGCGCCGAGCGCCTGCAAGGGCTCCTGGGAGTGCGCTCCTCGATGCCCGGGGTACAGCGCTTCGTTCTGATCGGCGACGGGGAGCGGCCGTCCGAGGTTCCGACCCTGGCCGACCTGCTGGCGACGACGGAGCCCATGGCCGCAGCCGAGTTCGAGCGCCGGGCGAGCGCGATCCGACCCGGCGATCTCGCCACCTTGATCTACACCAGCGGAACCACGGGCCAGCCGAAGGGGGTCATGCTCTCGCACGGCAACCTGGCGAGCAACATCGAAGCCTCGCTCACTTGCCTCGAGTTCCGCGCCGACATCACCGCCCTCTCCTTCCTGCCGCTCTCGCACTCGTTCGAGCGCGCCGTCGACTACATGTACTTCCTGCGCGGCGTGACGATCGCCTATGCCGAGTCCGTACAGACGGTGGGCAGGGACCTGCTCGAGGCGCGGCCCCACGTCCTCGTGTCGGTGCCTCGCGTCTACGAGAAGCTGCTCGCCCGTATCCGCGAGAGCGTGGCGGCGAGCCCGCCGCTGCGCCGGCGCATCTTCGCCTGGGCCGAGACGGTGGGTCGGGCGGCCTTGCCCTGGCGGCTGCGCCGAGGGGCACCTCCGGGCTGGCTGGGCCTGCGATTGAAGCTCGCCGACGCCCTGGTCTTCGCCAAGATCCGCGCCCGCCTGGGCGGCCGCTTCGAGTTCGCCGTGTCCGGCGGCGCCCCGTTGCCCCGCGATGTGGCCGAGTTCTTCTGGGCAGCCGGGATCGAGATCTACGAAGGCTACGGCCTGACGGAGACCTCTCCGGTCTTGACCATCAATCGCCGGAGCGCCACCCGGCTCGGCACCGTCGGTCCCGCCATCCCGGGGGTCGAGCTGGCGATCGCCGCCGATGGCGAGATCCTGGCTCGCGGCCCGAACATCATGCAGGGCTACTTCAACCTGCCCCGAGCGACCGCCGAGGTCATCGACGAGAACGGGTGGTTCCACACCGGCGACATCGGCGCGCTCGACGCCGACGGCTTCCTCTACATCACCGACCGCAAGAAGGAGCTCATCGTCAACGCCTACGGCAAGAACATCGCGCCGGCGCCGATCGAGAACCAACTCAAGGCCAGCCGCTTCATCGAGCAGGCCGTGCTGATCGGGGACCGCCGCCAGTTCCTCTCCGCGCTCCTGGTGCCCGACTTCGAGGCCCTCGGCGGCTGGGCGGCCTCGCAGGGGCTGGCCACCGCGGATCGCGCCGCTCTCCTCGCCGAGCCCGCGGTGCGCGAGCTGCTGGGCGCGGAGGTGGCCGCGATCAACCGCAGCCTGGCGCGTTTCGAGCAAGTCGTGCACTTCGATCTCCTCCCCGCCGAGCTCACGATCCAGGGGGGCGAGCTGACGCCGACGATGAAGGTGAAGCGGAGAGTCGTCGCCCAGAAGTACGCCGACCTCATCGAGGGCCTGTATCGCGGGGACGCCGAGGGTGACTGAGGCCTTCCGGCTGGAAGAGGGCCCCGGCGACGTCGCGGTCCTGGTGTTCGACAGCCCGGACCGCAAGGTGAACGTCTTCACCCGCCCAGCCCTCGCCGAGCTCGAGGCGCTCGTCGCCGAGCTCGCTGCCCGCCGGAAGCTGGGCTGCCTCCTCCTCGTCTCCGGCAAGCCGGGCGCCTTCATCGCCGGCGCCGACCTGGACGAGATCGCGCGGGTCACCGACGCCGCCGAGGCCGAGGAGGCCTCACGCCGAGGGCAGCGGCTCTTCGCGGCCTGGGAGGCTCTCCCCTTCCCCACCGTCGCCGCCGTCGACGGAGGTTGCGTCGGCGGCGGTACCGAGCTCGCCCTGGCGAGCGACTACATCGTGGTGAGCGACCGCCCCGAGCTGCGCGTCGGACTGCCGGAGGTGCGGCTCGGGATCCTTCCCGGCTGGGGAGGGTGCACGCGCTTGCCGGAGCGCGTGGGCGCCAGCGCCGCCCTCGATTTGATCCTCACGGGCAAGACCGTCTCGGGGCGCACTGCCTTCCGGCTGGGTCTGGCCGACGCCCTTTTGCCGGCACCCTCCTTCGCGCATCTCGTGCGGGATTTCGCCCTGCGGGTCGCCCGGCGCGAGGTCCCTCACCGCCGCCGCCCTGGGGGCGTGCGCGCGGTGCTGCTGGATGGTAATCCCGGCGGACGCTTCGTGGTCTACGCGCAGGCCCGTCGCCGCGCCCTCGCCCAGACCCGCGGGCACTACCCGGCTCCGCTCGCGGCTCTCGCCGCCGTGCGCGCCGGAATCGAGCGCAGTCGGCGGGCCGGGTTCGAGGCCGAGGCGCGAGGCGTGGGAGTCCTCGCCGTCTCGCCAGTCGCCAAGAGCCTGGTCCACGTCTTCCGGTTGACCGAGGCGGTCAAGAAGCGGGTGCCGGCCGAGGCGCCCGAGATTCGCGCCGCCGGCGTGCTGGGTGCCGGCGTGATGGGGGGCGGCATCGCGCAGCTCATCGCGCAGGAGGCGGGCCTCCCCGTACGGCTCAAGGACATCTCCGGCCCGGCGCTCGCCCTCGGCATGCAGCACGCCGCCGAGCTCTTCGCGAAGCTCGTCGAGCGTCGTCGACTGAGCGAGCCCGAGGCTCGCTCGCGCATGGCGCTGCTGCGGCCCGCCCTGGACGACGCGGGGCTGGCGGGGGTCGACCTCCTGGTGGAGGCGATCGTCGAGAAGCTCGAGGTCAAGCAGAAGATCCTGGCCGAGCTCTCCGGCATCCTGCCCGCCGACGCCATCGTGGCCACCAACACCTCGTCGCTGTCGATCGACGCCATCGCCCGAGACGTCGCCGGGCCGGAGCGCGTCGTCGGAATGCACTTCTTCAACCCCGTGCACAAGATGCCGCTGGTGGAGGTGGTGGTGGGGCCGCGCACGTCCCCTAAAGTGGTCACCTGCGTCTCGCGCTTCAGCCGCCGGCTCGGCAAGACGCCCGTCGTTGTCCGCGACGCCCCCGGCTTCCTCGTCAACCGCCTGCTGATGTTCTCGCTGGCCGAGGCCCTCGAGCTGCTCGAGAACGGGATCTCGATCGAGCAACTGGACGGCGCCCTGCGCTCCTGGGGCATGCCGATGGGGCCCATCGAGCTCATCGACGAGGTGGGGATCGACATCGCCCTGCACTCGGGGCGCGTCGTGGCCGGCGCCTTCCCGGACCGGCTCCGGCTCCCGGCCTGGTTGGAAACGATGGTCGCCGAGGGCAGGTTGGGCGCCAAGGCGGGCCGCGGCTTCTACCGCTACGCGGCGGGCCGCCGACAGGGTCCGGAGCGAGACATCCGCGCCGTCCTGGGCCTCTCGCGCCGCGCCCGCAAGACCACCCACGGCTCGATCGGCGAGCGCCTCGTCCTTCCCATGGTCAACGAGGCCGCCCGCTGCCTTGCCGAAGGGGTCGCCGCCAGCGCCGCCGACGTCGACCTGGCGATGATCCTCGGCACCGGCTTCCCCCCTTTCCGCGGCGGTCTGTGCCGTTGGGCGGACGGGGAGGGCATCGCCGCCGTGCGCCGGCGGTTGACCTCCCTAGCCACCGAGGTGGACTCCCGCTTCGCGCCTGCGCCGGCCCTCGACGGCGTGGTGGAGGCGGGCGGCTTCTACATCGCCTATCCGGACCAAGCCGCCACCGCCTAGCCGGTTGGCCCCGTTCTTGCTCGCTTCAAGGGCATAAGGAGATCCTCCCGATGTCCTCCCTCCGCCCGTCCCGCCTCGTCGTCGTCGTCTGCCTGCTGGCCGCGGCGCCTCTCGCCGCTCAGCAGCCCACGCTCCAGGAGGAGCCCTTCCAGGAGCGGATCGAGGTCACCGAGGTGCTGCTCGACGTCGTCGTCACCGACGGCGACGGCAACGTCATCCTCGGCCTCGACCGCGACGACTTCGTCGTCGAGGACGGTGACCAGGCCGTCGACCTGACGGACGTGACCTTCTACAGCAACCGGCGCTTTCTCGAGTCGGTCAACCTGGCGGAGCGACTCGGCATCTCGCCCGAGCAGGTACCAGTGGATCGTTTCTTCATCTTGTTCTTCGACGATCCTCGACAGCTCTATCCCGACTTGACGAGTCAGTTGCTCGATGCCCTGCGCTGGGCTCGCCGCTGGGTGCATCAGGAGCTGCTCCCCAACGACTGGGTTGCCGTCCTCTCCTACGACGTCAAGCTGCAAGTGCACGAGGACTTCACCACCGACAACGAGGCGATCCTGCAAGCCCTCGACGACGTGGCGCGCGGTAAGGACGCGAGCGAGAACTGGCCGTCCCGTAGCGAGGGGTCCACGGGGCCATCGTTGCGCGCCAACCTGCCTCAGGGACGCGATCTGGCCCGCGCCAGCCGCAAGATCTACGGCGCGCTGGAGTCGGTGGCCGGGGCCGGCGGTACCATCATCGGCCGCAAGAACCTGTTGTTGTTCTCCGTCGGCTTCGGCGAATCGGGCGAGTTCGGGGTCAACCCGGCGGCGATCAGCAACCTCGAGTCGGGCAGTTTCGGGACCTTCCAGGCCGACAAGCGGTACTACCCCAACATGATGGAGCGCCTCAACGACAACAACGTGGCGGTCTATGGGGTCTCCCTGCTCGAGAACCTGGCGGACGAGACCTTCAGCCAGGGCCTCCTCAACAACGGCTTGAGCGTGCTCGCCAGCGACACCGGCGGCCAGTACTACGCCAACTTCGTCAACTTCCAGTTCCCCCTGCGCCAGGTCGTCGACGACAACAACGGCTACTACCTGCTGAGCTACGCGGCCCGTGTGCCGGCGAGCGAGGCCGGCTACCGGCAGGTGACCGTCCGCACCCTGAACCCGGACTTCAAGGTGCGCTACCGGCAGGGCTACCTGGCGGGGAGCTAGCGCTCAGGCGCCGGAGTCCCGCACCGCCAGCAGGACGACCGTGATGTTGTCCAGACCGCCCCGGGCGTTGGCCTCCTCCACCAGCGCGCGGCAGGTGACTTCCAGCGCCTCCCCGGCGTCCAGCTGGCGGCCGAGGTCGGCATCGGAGAGCATGTTGCTCAGGCCATCCGAGCAGATCAGGTAGCGGTCGCCTTCGCGGAGATCGAGCACCCGGGCGTCCACTTCGACGCCATCCTCGCCGGACAGGGCGCGGGTGACGACGCTCTTGAGGGGGTGGGTCCGCGCCTGCTCTTCCGACAGGTAGCCGGCGGCGACCTGCTCGTCGACCCAGGAGTGGTCGCGCGTGAGCCGTTCGAGGCGCCCCGCCCGCCAGCGGTAGACGCGGCTGTCGCCGACGTGGGCGACAATGGCGAGATCACCCACCACCAGAACGCTGACCAGGGTGGTGCCCATGCCGATCAGCGATTCGTCGGCGCGGACCGCGGAGCGCAGCTTGGCCTGGGCAGCCTGCACGGCCTCCCGCAGCCGGGCCGTCGCGGCCTCGGCATCGCCGCCGGAGTCGCCGGAGCGCATGAAATTGCTCACCTCCTCGACGACCAGCCGCGACGCGATGTGCCCGTTGCCGTGTCCGCCCATGCCGTCGGCGACCACGTAGAGCCGACGGTCCGGAACAATGGCGAAGGAGTCCTCGTTGCGCGAGCGCTGGCGGCCCACGTCGGTGATGCCGTAGGCCTCGACCTTGAGCATCACGAAGAGCTCCCGAACAGTCGGGAACGGCTGCGCAGCGCCGCCAGGGCCTCGTCGACCTCGCCTGCGTCGGCCCCCCAATCGCGCGCTCGCCGGTAGTACTGCTCGGCCTGGTCGAACATCCCGCTCTCGGCGAACAGCCGTCCGGCCAGACTCCAGTAGCGCGCGTCCATCTCCTTGAGCTCGCAGGCCCGGGTCGCCGCCGTCCGGGCCCGCGGCAGGGTCCGGCGGCGCCGACCCAGGGTGAGCGCCAGATGGTACCAAGCTTCGGCGTCCTCCGGGCTCTCCCGCAGGGCCTGCTCGAAGTTGTCGAGGGCGTTGCGCCAGTCCGCCGTTTTGTAGGCCTTGATGCCGCGTTGCACGTAGACCCTGGCCAGGTCCTCGCGCGTGGGCTGGGGTTCGGCAACGCCCGAGACCAGGAGGGCGTCGTGGGCGCGGCGCCGATGGGGGTCGGCGAGCACGTTGAAAGCCTCGGTCAGCCGCTGGAACTCGGCCTCGGCCTCGGCCTTGCCCTCGCCGAGAACGAGGTCGGGATGTCGCTCCCGCGCCAGCTCCAGGAAGCGCTGACGAATCTGGCGCGTCGTGGCGTTGCGCTGCACGCCGAGGACGACGTAATAGTCCGTGATCATGCCGGCGAATCGAGAGCTGGGTCAGCGGGTCCTGATTGTATACAACCGGCGGGCCAGGTCCCGCACGGCCTCGGGGATGTTGCGGTCCCACATCGCCTGTTTGAGGCTACGCGTCGCCAGCCGCGGCATGAGCCGCAGCGCGATGTTGGTAGGGGTCTTGGGATTGCGCACCAACGCCTCGATCACCGGATAGCGGCGGCTCCAGATTCGATCGCGGCCGATCACTTCGAGCACCTCGACCACGACGGTCCGGCTCCGCGAGACCTGCTCGACCTCGTCGTCGGTCAGGCGGTTGAGCTGGGTCACCGCCAGCGCCACGATGGAATCCTGATCGCGGATGAGGATGAGCCGGAGGGCGCGCGGGGCTCGACGCGCCAGCTGCAGGCGGGCGGCCAGCGGCAGCCCGCGAATGCGCGCCGCGTTGAGCCGGCCGAGGTCCTCCTGCTCCGCCTCGCCCAGCTTCTCGGCCGCCTCGAAGGCGGCGCGGATCTCCACCACCTCCGGCAGGTCCGGTTCCTTGCTCGGTGGCCCGGCCTCCTCGCCCCGGGGGCGCACCAGATGCTCGCGGTACTCGAGCAGGCGGCGCGCCGCGAAACTGGAAAGCTCGGGATTGCGCTCCAGGGCGTCCAGGATGCCGGGTGCCTCGAGGATGGCGTCCTGGCGCAAGAGCAGGGTCTCTTGAACCTCCGCCGGTAGGCGAGAGGCGATGTCTTCGAGCAAGGTCGCGGGAACGTCGCGACGCTGCGCGACAGCCTCGAGCAACAGCGGATGAGGGCTGTGATGCGCGAAGTAGGCGACGACGCTGAGGTCGGCACCTTCTCGCAGCAAGTTGGCTGCAATCCGAGGGTCGACCTCGGCGAGCGACCCCGTGGCGAGGAAGGCGTCGTTCGCATCGTCGCCCTCTGCCAGCGCCACCTGCACGTACAAGAGCTCGTCGAGGGGGAGCGGCGCCAGGCCTTCGGCGGCCAACCGGCGCAGCTCCGGGCTCGCGCCAGACAGGATCTGCTGGGCCAGCTCGGAGAGCTCGTGCGGCGGGATCACTCGGCGGCTGGCGTCGATGCCGGACCGGGGAGCTCGATCCGGAGATCGCGAGCCGTTCGACCGACGGGAACGTCCGCCAGGCTGTAGGGCTCGCCGTTGACCTCGATGCGGACGGCCCCCGGGTCGCCGAGGGTGAGGAGGACCCGTTGCTGCGCCTCGAGGCGCAGGGATTCACCTTGGAGGTGGAGCTGGCTGAGCCGACGTCCCTCGTCGACGGTTGCCTCGACCCAGCAGTCGGCTTCGAACTCCAGTGTCACGACCAGCGGCGCCTGTGGCTCGCTGGTGGTGGGCACGGGCGCAGTCACCGGAGGGGGCGACTCGATGACGATCGGCGACGCCATCGGCGGCGGCCCCTCGCGCCCCGCGGATCGCTCGACGTAGAGGGCGAGAGCGGCCACACCGGCGAGAAGCAGCGCCACGACCAGTCCCACGGTCAGGCCGGAGATCCATTCCCCACCTCGACGGCGAGGAGGCGACGCCATCTCCTCCAGACCCGCGGCCTCGCCGTGGGCTGCGAGATAGGAGTTCACCACCTCATCCGGGTCGAGCCCCACGTAGCGCGCGTACTGCCGCAGGAAGCCCCGCGCGAAGACCGGCGCGGGTAGAATGTCGAAGCGGTTCTCTTCGAGGGCCTCGAGGTAACGTACGCTGATGTTGGTGGCGTCCGAGATCTCCCGCAGGTTCACCTCACGGAGCTCACGCTCCCGCCGCAGCCAGGCGCCGAAGGTGATGTCCTCGCCCGGGCGCGACGACTGCCAGGGAGGTTGCCGAGTGGAAGAACCGCGAGACTGAGTCACGTCGCGTCATGAGCCACCACTCCGACCCGTGCCGGGCCGGGGAGGCAGCCCGGGGCACGAACCGCCGGGGCGCGACGATCGGATGCCGATCGAACCCGAGAGATGGCGGTCAGCAAAGACATTCGGAAGTATATCGAAGACGGAGACTTCCGGGCTCTGGAAGAGATCTGGCTGACGCGCCTCGCGGAGGCCCCGGACGGCCTCGACTTCTTCGTCGGCGCGGCGCGGGCCCTCAAGGGCGCGGGGGAAGGCGAGCGTGCGACTTCCCTCCTCGAGCTCCTCGACGAAGAGCTGGCGAGCGCCGACCGCAGCGCCCTGCGACTGGCGCTGGCGCGCGCCGCCGGCGATCTACTGCGGCCGGCGGCCGAGCTCCATGACTCGGTCCTGGAGGTTCTTCGGCGCCTCTACGCCGGCTCGCCGAGCCGCGAGAAGCTGATCGAGCACCTCGGGCTCCAACGGGCGATCGAGGACCTGCCCCGCACCTGGGACAAGGTCGATCGCCTGCAGGCCCTGCTCGCCTACGACCTGGGTGCCGTAGTGTGGATGAAAGACAAGGGGGTCGGCCGGGTCGTCGAGGTGAACGTCGAGCTGGAGAGCTTCAAGGTCGACTTCGAGCAGCAACCGGGCATGCGGATCGGCTTCAACGCGGCAGGGAAGCTGCTCGAGGCGCTGGCGCCGGGCCACATCCTGCGGCGCAAGCTCGAGGCTCCCGACGAGGTGGCGGCTCTGAAGCGCGAGCGGCCAGAAGAGCTGCTGCTCGCCGTCCTCGCCAGCCGGCCCGCGGGCTTGACCGCCGGCGAGATCCGCGACGCGCTGACTGGCATCGTGACCGTGGGCGAGTGGACCTCGTGGTGGGCCGCCGCTCGCGGCAGTCCGCGCGTTCTCGCGGAGGGCGGCGGTGCCCGCCAGCGCTACAAGGCGGCCGCCAGCGATGCCGAGGCTGAGGCTTCGATCGAACGAGCCTTTCACGACGCCAACCTCGCCGGCAAACTCGAGATCTACCGGCGCCACGGCGCGCGCAACCCCCAGCTCGACGCGGTGATGGCCGGCGAGCTCGAGCGGCTGGCAACCTCCACCGCCGAGTCCGACACCGAGCTGGCCTTCGCGGTCGCGTGGGCGCTGAGCGACGTCTCGGAACGGACCCCGAGGGGGCCATGGACGCCCGCCGAGCGGCTGCGGGCGAGTGGCGACCCGGCGACTCTGGTGGCCGGGCTCGTCGACCGTGCGCTGCGCGAGCGCGCCTACCGTTGGCTGCGCGACGAGCGCCCGGACGCCGCCGAGGTGCTCTCCCGCGCCCTCGAGCTCGAGGGGGACGTCCGGCTGTGCGATCTGCTCGCCGGCTGGCTCGCCGAGCTCGCGCCGCAGCGTCTCATCGACTTCGTCGACGAGGCGCTGCGCCAGCCACGCCGGCACACGGCCGGCTTCGTGTGGCTCGTCGAACAAGCCGGTTCGCGTCCCGAGCTGCTCCGCCGGAGCCCGCTGCGACTCTTGCAGCACGTTTTCGCCGCGCTACGGCAGGACGAGTTCAAGGTCCATCGAGCTCGGCTCCGTAAGCTCTGCGAGGGCGGGCCCCTCTTGCCCCTGTTGCTCGACGCCATCGACGTGGGTCAGGCGGAGGCCGCGGCCCAAGCCATCGATCGGGCGCCGCTCGAGGAGTACCTCCGAACGCCGCTGCTCGAAGCTCTGGCGATGCGCTTCCCCAACCTGCGCCCGCCGACGGCAGCGGCCCTCTACGCCTTGCCGGCCTCGATCGGCGCCCACCGCGAGCAGCTACGGCGACTCAGGGAGCAGGAGATCCCGGCGAACCGTCGAGCCATCGAGGAAGCTCGCGAGCTCGGGGATCTGCGCGAGAACTTCGAGTACAAGTCGGCCCGCCAGCGCCACGAGTACTTGACGGCGCGTGCCGCCACCCTGGAGCGCGAACTGGCCACTGCCCGGCCGATCGACCTGGAGCGCGAGGACTGCGCCGAGGTGCGCATCGCGGTCCGTGTACGAGTGAACGACGACGGCCGCGAGCGGACGATCTCGATCCTGGGGCCTTGGGAGAGCGATCCCGAGCGCGAGCTGGTCTCCTATGACTCCGAGCTGGGGCGCGCCTTGCTCGGCAAGAAGCCGGGGGAGGAAGTGGAGTTCACCGGCCGCCGACTCAGGGTCCTGGCGATCGAGCCGTGGCGTCTCGAGCCGCCCGCGTAGCCCGCTGACGGCGGGCCAGCGACCAGGCCACGAAAGCGTTGCCGGCCGCGGTCGCGGCCGCGAAGACCCACAAGGGTCGGGCGCGCGGCACCAGAGCGACGACGCCGGCGCACTGATAGAGCCAACCGGTCTGCCGCAGGGGCGGGAAGCTGAGCCCGCCCAGGGTGAGGAAGGAGTGACCGACGAGCAGCAGCCAGAGGCCGGGCAGGGCCCAGCTCAGCCGGCCGGCGACGAGCACCACGGAGAGAGCCACCGCCACCAGCGACAGGTTGCCCTGGGCGCGCAGCACCCAGGCGGCCAGCGCCGTCCGCGGCCGCCGGTCCCGCAGGATCAACGCCGCCTCGACCGCCCCACCGAGCAGCACCGCGCCCGACCAGAGAAGCAGCACAGCCAGCATGCCGCGTCGGGCGGCACGCGCGGTCGCCAACGCCGTCGACGGCAGGACCACGGCCCACAGCACCCACGACCACGGCGAGCGTAGATAGGGCTCTCCGGCGGTCGTGAACAGCTCCTCGGCGCGCTCCAGGTCCCGGCCCTCGGCCGGTGCGCCTCGGCGGGCGAAGAGGGGGTCGTACTCCGAGCCCATGGGCGCTGCGGCCTCAGCGCGCGGCGCTGGCGATGCGCGTCGGCGCCGCCTCGTCCTCGTCGCCGTAGTAGGCGAGGATGCCCTGCACGATCGCCTCGGCCACCTGCTGGCGGTAGTGCCGGGTGAGCAGGAGACGTCGGTCCTCTCCGTTGGCGAGGTTGCAGACCTCGACCAGGGCGCCGGCGGGAATCTGGTTGTAGCGCAGCACGGCGGGCACCCAGGGCTTGCGGTAGCGGATGATCTTGTCGCGCACCGGACGGTCGGGATGGACGGCCAAGCGGCCGGCCACGAAGGCGTCGATCAGGTGCCCAGCGAGCTGGCGCGACAGGCCCTCGCTCTGTACCAGGTCGCGCGTCGAGAAACTCACCCGCGGCTGCTCGCTCACCTCGCGTCGCGAGGC